>CAZRLR010000089.1:0-12454 GCA_964600395.1 uncultured Conexibacter sp. | reverse complement strand
CCGACTGCCCGATCCTGCACGAGGAGATCTTCGGGCCGGTCCTGTCGATCGAGGCCGTCCCGTCCGTCGACGCCGCCTGCGACATCGTCGACGCCTCGCCGTTCGCGCTGACCGGCGGGCTCTTCAGCCGCAACCCGCAGACCGTCGCGTACGTCGCCGGGCGCACCCCCGTCGGTTCGCTCTACGTCAACCGCGAGATCACGGGCGCGCGCGTGGGCCGGCACCCGTTCGGCGGCAACCGCCTGTCGGGCGGCGGCACGAAGGCGGGCGGCCCCGACTACCTCCAGGCGTTCGTCGAGGCACGCGTCGTGGTGGAGAACACGGTCCGCCACGGCATGGTCGTCTGACGACCGCGCGGTCCGGAAGCCCGCACCGTGCGACCGCCGGGGCGCCAACGGCGCTACAGGGTTCGCCCGTAGCAGCCGATCTCGCGGGGGATGGGACGTCCGCCCGACCCCGAAGCCGTCACCGGCTCCCTGCACAACCTGCCGGTGCCGTCGCTCGCCGTCGACGGCGACGGGTGCTTCGCGGTCCTCAACCGCGAGGCCGAGGCGCTCCTCGGCGACGATCTCGTCGGGCGGCCGATGGCGTCGGTGCTCACCCATCCCGAACGCGACGGGGCGGCGCTGCGGGGGGACGGCACGAGCCGCGTGGAGCTGCGCTCCGGCGACGGGGTCCCGCTGCTCGTCGACGTGTCGCGGCGCGGCCGCGAGGAGGACGGGTCGGCGGTCGTCGTCCTGCAGGTCGTCGCGCAGGACCAGCTCGTGCACGAGTCCCGGCACCAGCTCGACGTCGCCTTCACGACGGCGCCGATCGGCATGGCCTTCTTCGACACCGAGGGTCGCTACATCCGCGTCAACCCGGCGTTGTGCGAGCTCCTGGGCCGGTCGGAGGCCGACCTGCTCGGGCGCCGCGACTCGCAGCTGACGCACCCGGAGGATCGGCAGTCGGACATCGACGCGGCGTGGCGCATCCTGCGGGGCGAGCTGGACACCTGGCAGACGGAGAAGCGCTTCGTCCGGCCTGACGGGGCGATCGTCTGGGCGATCGCGAACATGACCTTCCTGCGGGACGGCGAGGGCCGCCCGCTGTCGTGGCTGGGCCAGTTCCAGGACATCACGGGGCGCAAGGCGCTGGAGGCGCAGCTGCGCACGCTGGCGGACGAGGACCCGCTGACCGGCGTGGCCAACCGCCGCGGCCTGGACCGGGCGCTGTCGGAGGCGCTGGCGCTGGCGCTGCGCCACGGGCACGACGGGGCGCTCGTCTACATCGACCTGGACGGCTTCAAGGCGGTGAACGACACCCACGGCCACGAGGCCGGCGACGCGCTGCTGCGCGAGGCGGCCGCCGCCATGCGGGCACGCTGCCGCGCGACCGACACGGTCGCCCGTGTCGGCGGCGACGAGTTCGCCGTGCTGCTGCCGATCTGCACGGCCGAGGGCGCCGAGCAGGCCGCCGCCGCGCTGCGGGAGGCGCTCGCCGGCGTCCGCCTCGAGCGCGGGCGGAGCACCGTGCGCCTGGGCGCCACGGTCGGCATCACGAGCTTCGGCCCGCGCGCCGGCCTGACGCCGGACGCGGTCCTCGCGGCCGCCGACCGCGCGATGTACGCCGCGCGGGTCCGCGTCTGACCGGCGTCAGAGCGCGGGGCGGCGGTCCGCCCAGGGGACGGCCTGCTCGAGCTGCCGGGCGAGGCGCAGCAGCAGCCCCTCGCTCTGCAGGCGCCCGGTGAACTGCACCCCCATCGGCAGCCCGTCCGCCGTCCAGTGCAGCGGCAGGGAGATCGCCGGACGGCCCGTGACGTTCGCCAGCTGCGTGTACGGCACCCAGGCGAGGTTGCGCTGCACGAGGGTGTCGACGACGCCGGTCAGGCGCATGAGGCGCGTCGTCCCGGTCCGCAGCAGCGCCTCGCTGGCGACCTGCAGCGGCCGGGGCAGGTCGAGCGATCCGACCCGGATCGGCGGCTCGCCGAGCGTCGGCTGCAGGAGCAGGTCGTGGGTGCGGTGCAGCCCGGCGAGCGCGGCGATGTGATCGCGCCGGCGCTCGTCGGCGGCCTGCAGCTCGACGCCCCCGGTCTGGCGGCCGAGCGCGGCCATGACGCGCGTGTCGCGCTCGAAGCCCTCCTCCCCCGCCCCCGTCTCGCGCTTGATGCGCTCGACCTCGATGGCCTGGTGGACGAACCAGACGGTGAGGAAGTCCCGCGCGAGCTGGGCGTCGTCGTGCGGCGCCTTGACCTCCTCGACCTCGTGGCCGAGCTCGGTCAGGATCCGGGCGGCGTGCTCGACCGCCGCGACCGCCTCGGGATGCGGCTCGGGCCGGATCGCCGAACCCAGGCAGTAGGCGATGCGCAGCTTCGGCGGGTCGTGGTCGAGCTCCTCCAGCAGCGGCCGCTCGGGCAGCGCCGGCCCGTAGGGGCTGACGTCCTCGGGCCCGATGAGCGCGTCGAGCATCGCCGCGGTGTCGCGCACGCTGCGCGAGACGACGCCGTTCGTCGCCAGGCCGTTGAGGGGCTCGCCCTCGGTCGGGCCGTTGGGCACGAGGCCACGGCCGGGCTTGAGGCCGACGAGGCCGCAGCAGGCGGCGGGGATCCGGATCGAGCCGCCGCCGTCGCTGGCCGCCGCGACGGGGATGATCCCCGCGGCGACCGCGGCGGCGCTGCCACCCGAGGAGCCGCCCGGCGTGCGGCTCGTGTCCCACGGGTTGCGGGTCGGGCCGAAGAGGTCGGGCTCGGTGATGCCCTTGGCGCCGAACTCGGGCGTGGCGGTCTTGCCGAAGACGACGAGGCCGGCGTCCAGCCAGCGCTGCACGACGGTGCTCGTCACCGGCGCCGGGCGGTCGGCCAACGCTCGCGAGCCCGACGACGTGGGGACGCCGGCGACGTCCTGGTGCAGGTCCTTCAGGAGGAACGGGACGCCCGCGAAGGGGCCGGTCAGGTCGCCGGCCGCGGCCCGGGCGTCCGCGTGCTCGTCCATGCGGCGGCAGATCGCGTTGATCGCGGGGTTCACACGGTCGGCGCGGGCGCGGGCGCAGGCCAGGAGGTCGGCGGCGGTCGTCTCACCGTCGCGGACGGCGGCGGCGAGGCCGAGCCCGTCGAGCTGCAGGTATTCGTCCTCGTGCATGTGGGCAACCTATTGGGCATGGCGACCTTCATCACGATCGGCTACGGCGATCAGGCCGGATACGACGCGACCGCGGCAGCCGTCCGTGAGGCCGCGCACGCGCACGAGGCGCGCCTGGTCGGGGACGGCATGCGCTCCGGGATCGCGCGCGACCCGGTGCAGGTGCGCAACCACGGCGCCGCCGGCCTGGCGACGATCGACGGGCCGTACCTGCGGTCGGAGCTGCCGGTCGCGGGCTTCGGGATCCTCGAGGCCGCCGACCTCGACGAGGCGGTGCGCCTCGTCGCCGGCACGCCGTGCGCGGTGGCCGGCGGGGTCGTCGAGGTCTGGCCGCTGGCGACGGTCGCCTGACGGCCGGGCGCTCGGTCAGGCGGCGGCGCCGAGCGCGGCGATCGCCGCGAGGACCTGCTCGTCGTGCGTCTTCGGCGAGGCCTTCGGGATGACGTGCGCGATCGTCCCGTCGCCGTCGACGATGAACGTCGCGCGCTGCGCGCCCCAGTACGTCTTGCCGTACATCGACTTCTCGGCCCAGACGCCGAACCGCTCGCAGACGGCGTGGTCCTCGTCGGCCAGCAGCGTGAAGTTCAGGGACTGCTTGTCGTGGAACTTCTTGACCTTCGCGACCGGGTCCGGCGAGATCCCCAGGACGGTGACGCCGCGCTCGGCGTAGGCGGCGGCGTTGTCGCGGATGCCGCAGGCCTGCGTCGTGCAGCCCGGCGTGTCGGCCTTGGGGTAGAAGTAGACGACGACGGTCTGGCCCTCGAAGTCCGCGAGTGAGACGGCGTTGCCGTCCTGGTCGGGCAGGGTGAAGGCGGGGGCGGGGGTTCCGGTCTCGAGCATGGCGAAATCCTACGTCCGCCCGATGGTCCTGGCACGCCGCCCGTGCACCCTCGTCGACGGACGCGGCGGTCTCCTCGGGCCGGCTGGTCGCCCGCACCGCCGGTCCCGTCTGTCCGAGGTCCGTCGAAGGACCTGCGGACGACGCAAGGCCGCCGACGGGGGTAGACGTCGTCCATGCACGATCCGATCCGTGACCCCTGGGGACCCTCGACGCCCGTCGCTCGCGGCGGGACGTGGCCGCTCCGCGTCGACGAGCACCTCGCCGCCGGCACGACGGACGCCGACGTGGAGCGCTGGGTCCCGACCGCCTCGCTGCTGCACTCCGACGGCGACGCGATGGACATCGCCGTCGCCGGCGGCCGCATCGCCGGGGTCCGCGGGCGGGCCGGCGACCGCGTCAACCACGGCCGACTGGGCCCGAAGGACCTCTTCGGCTGGCAGGCCAACGCCTCACCGGACCGCCTCACCGAGCCGCGGATCGGCTCGCAGGCGGCGAGCTGGGACGACGCGATGGACCTCATCGTGCAGCGCTGCCAGGGGCTGCTGGACGAAGTGGGCCCGGCGGCGATCGGGTTCTACACGAGCGGGCAGCTGTTCCTGGAGGAGTACTGGACCCAGGCCACGATGGTCCGGGTCGGCGTCGGCACCAACCACCTGGACGGCAACACCCGGCTGTGCACCGCGACCGCGGGCGAGGCGCTGAAGGAGTCCTTCGGCTCCGACGGGCAGCCGGGCTCCTACGACGACGTCCTGCACTGCGACGCCCTGGCCATGTGGGGCCACAACCCGGCCGAGACCCAGCCCGTGCTGTGGATGCGCATGCGCGACCGCCTCGAGGGCCCCGACCGCCCACGCCTGCTCGTCGTCGACCCCCGCCGGACGGTGCCCGCCCGCGCGGCGGAGGTCCACCTTGCGCTGCGCCCGGGGACGAACCTCCCGCTGCTGCTCGGGCTCCAGCGCCTCCTGCTCGAGCGCGGGTGGGTCGACGAGGGGTACGTGGCCGCCCACACGGTCGGCTTCGCGGAGGTCGAGCAGGCCGTCGCGGGCTGGACGGCGTCGCGCACCGCCCAGACCTGCGGGGTCGCCGTCAAGGAGCTGGAGTCGGCAGCGGAGCTGCTCGGCACCTGCGAGGCGCTGCTGTCGACGGTCCTGCAGGGCGTCTACCAGTCCCACCAGGCGACCGCGAGCGCCTGTCAGGTCCACAACGTGCACCTGCTGCGCGGGATGCTCGGCCGGCCCGGAGCGGGCGTGCTGCAGATGAACGGGCAGCCGACGTCGCAGAACACGCGGGAGACGGGCGCCAACGGCGACCTGCCGGGCTTCCGCAACTGGGACAACCCGGCGCACATCGCCGAGCTCGCGCGGATCTGGAACGTCCGGCCTGCCGACGTGCCGCACCATGGCCCACCGACGCACGCGATGGAGATCTTCCGCCTGTGCGAGGAGGGGTCGATCCGCTTTCTGTGGATCACGGCGACGAACCCGGCGGTCTCCCTGCCCGAGCTGTCGCGCATCCGCTCGATCCTCGGCTCCGAGCGGCTCTTCGTCGTCGTGCAGGACATCTTCGACACGGAGACCACCGCGCTGGCGGACGTCGTCCTGCCCGCGGCCACGTGGGGGGAGAAGACCGGGACCTTCACCAACGCCGACCGGACCGTCCACCTCTCCGAGCGCGCCGTCGACCCGCCGGGCCAGGCGCGGGCGGACCTGGACATCTTCCTCGACTTCGCCCGCCGGATGGACTTCCGCGACCAGGACGGCGGGCCGCTGGTCCACTGGACGGACGCCGAGTCGGCCTATCGCGCGTGGCAGCGGTGCTCCGAAGGCCGCGCGTGCGACTACACCGCCATCTCCTACGCGGACCTGCGCGAGCGGGGCGGCATCCAGTACGGCGGGGAACGGCTGTACGCCGACGGCGTCTTCCCCTGGGCCCACCCGGACCGGTCCGAGACGTTCACCCGTGACCTGCTCACCGGCGGCTCCTTCACGCAGGAGGAGTACGCCGCGCGCAACCCGGACGGGCGCGCGATGCTACGGGCGGCCGAGCACGTGCCGCCGCCGGAGCCCCCGTCCGCGCAGCGACCGCTGCAGCTCATCACGGGCCGGACGATCTACCAGTTCCACACCCGCACGAAGACCGGCCGGGCGCCCGAGCTCGCCGCCGCCGCGCCGGACGTGTGGGTCGAGCTCTGCCCGACCGACGCCGCGGCCCGGGGCATCGGCGAAGGCGACATCTGCGAGGTGGCCAGCGACCACGGGACCGTCGTCGCGCCGGCGCGCATCTCGGGCGTCCGTGAGGGCGTCGCGTTCATCCCGTTCCACTTCGGCTCCTGGGACCTGCCGGACGGCGACGGGCGGGCGGCCCACCGTGCCGCCAACGAGCTGACGGCGACGGCGTGGGATCCGGTGTCCAAGCAGCCGCTCATGAAGTCCGGGGCGGTGACGGTCACCCGGGTGGGCGATGCCGTCGGTCCGGCCCCGGCGCCGACGAACACGGCGTCGGCCCCGGTCGCCGAGGTGGCGTCGTGAGCTCCCTCGTGACCACGCTCCCGCAGGCGGTCCACGCGGCGCAGGACGCTTTCGACGACGTCCGCGAGCACCTGCAGCGCCAGGGCGAGCGCGACGCCGCCGACCAGGACGTGCAGCACATGGCGGGCACCCTCGGCCCGCTCCTGGCCGCGGCCGCCGACCGCCTGGCGACCGCCGGCGGACGGCCGCCGGCCGACGACCGGGGAGCCGGGCACGCCGTCGCCGGCGCGCTGCGCGAGAAGGCGGCCGAGCTCGCCCGCCACCGCCCGAGTGGCGGGGCCGCACTGCTCGCCGACCTGCGGGCCTTCCTCGGCGACTGCGCGGACGCTCAGGTCGCCGTCACCGTCGCCACCGTCGGCGCGACGGCGGCCAAGGAGCTGGACCTGGAGCAGGCCTTGGGCGAGGCGCAGACGTGGTGCGAGCGCACGCATCGCTGGGCGCTCACGCGGCTGAAGGCCGCCGCACCGCAGGTGCTCAACGGCCCGTAGACGTGCTTCAATGGCGGCCGTGGACGTCCGCGGCCGTCTGCTCGAGCTGGACCCCGACCTCGGCGAGCGACTGGACGAGCGCCGGCGCGCGGCGGCCGGGCACGAGCTCGTCGTCCGCCTGGCGAGCCTCGACGTCGGGCCGTGGACGCCGGAGCAGGACGCCTACGGGGCTGCGGACGGCATCGGCCTGCTCGTCGTCGACGGCTTCATGCTCCGCCACGTCGCCCTCGAGCACCGCGCCGCCGCGGAGGTCCTCGGCCCCGGCGACATCCTGCGCCCGGGGCAGGACGACGGCGAGGTCGCCGTCTACCCATACCCGCCCGGGGGGCGGGTCGTGCGCGCCATGCGCCTGGCGGTCCTGGACTTGGCCGCGACCGCGCGCCTGGGCCGCCATCCCGAGGTCGTCGCCGCCCTGGTGGGCAGGGCGATGAGCCGCTCGCGACGCATCGCCGGGCACCTGGTCCTGGCGCAGTTCGGGTCCGTCGAGCACCGCGTCCTGCTCGCCCTGTGGCACATGAGCGACCTCTGGGGGCGCGTCGGGCCGCGCGGCATCGTCCTCCCCGTCCCGCTGACCCACGCGATGCTCGGCTCGCTCGTCGGCGCGCGGCGCCCGTCCGTCACCGCCGCGCTCGGGGCGCTGGCCGAGAAGGGGCTCGTCTGCCCGGAGGAGGGTGGCGGCTTCCGCCTCACCGGCCGGCCACCGGCCGATCTGCCGCTGCTGCGCGGTCACGCCCCCGGCCGTCGGGCGACGATCACGGGGCCGCCAGGGGTGACGTGAGCCGACAAGGGCTGATGTCCTGACGCCGGACGGTGCCGGCGCCCGCTTGCGTACTAGCGTGAGCAGTCGTCATGGACATCCTCTCGATCCAGTCCCACGTCGCCTTCGGCCACGTCGGCAACGCCTCGGCCGTCTTCCCGATGCAACGCCTCGGCGTCGAGGTCTGGCCCATCCACACCGTCCAGTTCTCCAACCACACGGGCTACGGGGCGTGGACGGGCCGTGTCTTCGACGGGCCGGCCATCGAGGAGCTGCTGGACGGCATCGACGACCGCGGGGTCCTGGGCCGCTGCGACGGCGTGCTGTCGGGCTACATGGGCTCGGCGGACATCGGCACCGCGATCGTCCGCACGGTGGAGCGCGTCAAGGCCGCCAACCCGGCCGCGCGCTGGTGCTGTGACCCCGTCATCGGCGACGTCGGGCGCGGCGTCTTCGTCCGTCCGGGCATCCCCGAGTTCCTCCGCGACCAGGCCGTCCCCGCCGCGGACCTCATCACACCGAACCATTTCGAGCTGGACCTCCTCGCGGGGACGCAGACGACGACGCTCGCCGAGGCCAAGGACGCGGTCGCCGCCGTGCAGGCGCTCGGACCGGCGACGGTCCTCGTCACGAGCCTCGAGGTCGAGGACACGCCCGAGGACGCGATCGACCTGCTCGCCGCCGAGGACGGTCACGTCTTCCGCGTGCGCACCCCGAAGCTGCCGCTGTCGGTCAACGGGGCCGGCGACGCGATCGCCGCGCTCTTCTTCGTGCACCACCTGCGCTCGGGCTCGGCGGCCACCGCGCTGGGCGAGGCGGCCGCGTCGGTCTACGGGCTGATGCGGGCGACGGCCGAGGCCGGCTCGCGCGAGATCCTCACCGTCGCCGCCCAGGACGAGTTCGTCGCGCCGACCCGCCGCTTCGAGGTCGAAGCGGTCTAGCGGGCCGGCGCGGCGCGACGCGGCGCGGCGGTCGCTCAGCCGTAGAACTTCGAGCCGCCGAACGCGCGGACCGCCCGGTAGAAGAGCCCCGAGACGCGGAAGCACGTCTTGCGCTGGGCGTACTCGAGCACCTTGTGGCCGAAGCGCTTCTTGCACTGCAGGTCCATGTTGTCCGACAGCTTGCGGTCGATCTTCGCGCGCTGGACGTCCGTGCGCTCGAGCTGCAGGCCCTTGCCGTAGTTGCGGTAGCCGAAGTCGTGACGGTCGCAGGACTTCTTGAACACGCCCGAGTAGTAGTCCAGCGAGAAGCCGACGATCAGCGTCTTGTAGTTCGCCTTCAGGAGGCTCGTCGGGACGCTGCAGCCGTTCGTGCTCCAGCTGATCCCCTTGAACGGGTGCGCCTTCCAGAAGCCGTACTTCGGGCCGTAGACGTCCTCGAACGCGACCGCGTCGACGATGCTCCGGGCGATCTCCCGATCGGTCGGGCCGGGCGCCGGTGTGGGCGCGGGCGCCTGCGGTTCGGTGCAGCGCGGGACGCCCGGGATGAAGCCGTCGGTGTACGTCTTGACGTAGCGGTCCGGGACGTACTGCCCGCGCGCGGTCTTGATCCACAGCCGCGACCCGTAGGCCTCCTCTCCGAGCACCTGGCAGCGCACGTAGATCCACTGGCCCTTGCGCACGTGATTGACCTGCCCGATCGCGTTCACGCGCGGGGCCACACGACCGTTGAGGTCGGCCTGCGCCTGGTACTGGTTGCTGGCCTTCCACGGCCCGGGGGCCGTGACGTGCGCGGCATGCGCGGAGGCGGCCCCGAAGGTGGAGCCGGCCGCGGCGACGGCGGCGGCGAGGAGGAGGCGACGGGGACGAGCGGCGGTGTGCATGGTGAGCGGCTCCAGAGGACGGGGTGGCGGTCGAGGGCCACTCTCCCCGCCACCCGGTCCTCGGCGAGGCCGTTCTCATCCTCTTCTCACGTCACATGAGGTATTGCCACAAACCGGTGCCCCGGCCACGTCGCCTCAGCGCACGACGACCGGCGCGGTCGCCGACACGCCGGCCACGGTCGCGCGGATCGTCACCGTGCCGGCGGCCAGCGCCCGCAGCGTGCCGTCGGGGTCGACGCGGGCGACCGTCGGGTCGCTCGAGCGCCAGCGCACGTCGGAGGACCGCAGCACCGCGAAGCTGTCGTCCGCCCGCACGGCGGTGAGGACGCGGTCGCCGGGGTCCGGGAGCGCCGGCGCCAGCCCGCGGGACATCGCGTTCGTCCCGAGCAGGTCCTGCGTCGCGCCGACGGCCATGACCGGGTCGACGGGGTCGAGGACGAGCCGGGTGACCGTCCGCGGGATCCGGCCGGTGACGCGCAGCGCGAGCGTCCGGACGACGTCCGTCGCGGAGGTCGAGACCGCCAGGCGCCAGCGCCCGCGCGGCACGACGCTGCGCCGCGTGCGCGCGTCCCACAGCCGCAGCGCCGAGACGAGCGGCACCTTGATCGTCAGCCGCTGCGAGGCCCCGGGCGCGAGCTCGGCCGTCCGGCGGAAGCCGACGAGCCGGCGGCGCGGGACCTCGCGGCCGGCCACCGGCGGAGACGTCGCGTACAGCTGCGCGACGGTCGCCCCGGCGCGGGCGCCGGTGTTCGTCACCGTCAGCGTCACGCGGACCGTCCCGCCCGCGGGTGCCGTCGCCCGGTTCAGGCGGACCTTCGAGAAGCGAAAGCGCGTGTAGCTCAGGCCGTGGCCGAACGGGAACAGCGGCGTCCCGGTGAAGTACTGGTAGGTGCGCCCGAGCCCGCCGGTCCTCCCCGGCGTGATGTCGTAGTCGAGCATCGGGGGCAGCTGCGCGTCGTCCCGGTACCACGTGAAGGTCAGGTGGCCGGACGGGTTCGTCGTGCCGAAGATCGCGTTGGCCATCGCCACGCCCTGGCGCTGCCCGTTGGCGGCGGAGTAGAGGATGGCCGGGACCTTCGCCTGGGCCTCGCGCAGGTCGATCGGCCCGGCGGACTGCACGACGAGCGCGACGCGTGGGTTGCCCAGGGCGGCGAGCCGGTCGATGAGCTGCCCGTAGTTGCCGGGCATCGCCAGCGAGGCGCGGTCGGTGCCCTCCTGGTTGGTCGCCGCGTCCGTCCCGACCATCACGACGACGAGGTCGGCGGCCTTGATCGCCGCCTGCGTCGCGTCGCTCAGCGTCGGCGCGGTGGTCGCCGTGGAGGACGTCCCCGCCGCGTCGAACACGACCTGGGCGCCGGGGACGATCCGGGTGATGCCCTCGCGCAGCGGGACGAGCTCGCTCGGCGCGCCGGAGTAGCCGCCGAGGAAGACCTTGCCGGCCTGGTCGCCGAGAACGACGACGCGCCGGGTCCCCGTGCGGTCGACGGGCAGCAGCGGTGCGGTCGCCCCGGCCGGCGGCCGGTTCTGCAGCAGCGTGACGGCCTGCTCGGCGACGGTCTGCGCCAGCTCGCGGTGGGCGGGCGCCTCGATCTGGTCGGCCCCGAGCTTCGTGTAGCGCTGGCCGTCGACGGGGTCGAACTCGCCGACGCGGAAGCGCTGGGTGAAGACGCGGATGAGCCCGCGGTCCACGACGGACTGCGACAGCAGGCCCGCGTCGATGGCCTCGCCGATCGTCGCCGCGCTGTTCTCCGTGCCCATCTGCGCGCGCAGCAGGTCCCACAGGCCCTCGCTCGAGTCCGAGCCGGCCCCGACGCAGTTGAGCGTCGTCCCGGCGCGCAGCGCAAAGGCCTCCGCACCGGCAGGCGCGCTGACCGAGCGGCCCGTGGCCGTGTTCGTCCAGCGGGCGAAGACGTCGCCGTGGTCGGTCGTGAAACCCGGCGGCACCCAGTCGTGGCCGGAGATGTTCAGCGCGGGGTTGAGCTTCGCGACGGCGGAGCGGTCGACCTGCGGGTTGCGGTAGATCGCGCCGATGGCCGCGCAGTCGGAGGTCGTGTACCCGTCGAAGCCCCACGTCTTGCGCAGCAGGACGTTCATCAGCAGGTTGTGCGCGGCGGTCGGGACGCCCTGGGCGGAGTTGTAGGCCGACATCAGGCCGGCGACGTGGGCCTCTTCGACGAGGCGGCGGAACTGCGGGGTGAAGTACTCGCGGATCGTCGTCTCGTCGGTGTCCGACGACGTCGCCATCCGGTCCTTCTCGTTGTTGTTCAGCGCGAAGTGCTTCTCGGTCGCGATCGCCTTGAGGTATTTGTCCTGCAGCCGGCCGTGGGCGTCCTGCCCCTGGAAGCCGTTCACCCACGCCGCCCCCATCGTCCCGACGAGGAACGGGTCCTCCCCGAAGGCCTCGTCCGTGCGCCCCCAGCGCGGGTCGCGCGCGAGGTTGACCGTCGGCGCCCAGAAGACGAGGCTGCCGTAGCTCGCGGCGGTGCGGCCGATGTTGTTCTGCGCCCTGCCGAAGAGCGCCTTGTCCAGCGCGCCGCGCGCCTCGTCGGAGATCGCCGCAGTCTCGCGGCGCATGAGCTCCGGGTTCCACGTCATCGACGCGGCGAGGTTCGTCGGGAAGCTCGTCGCGCGCGGGGTCGTGAAGCTCGACGGATCCCCCGCGTAGCCGCCGTAGAACGCGCTGAGGCCGTGCTGGGCCTCGCTCCAGTAGGCGTACTCGTCGACCCCCAGGCGCGGGATCGCGGGGGCGTTCGTCGTCGAGAGCTGGCCCGCCTTCTCGGCCGACGTCATGCGGGCCACGAGGTCGGCGGCGCGCTCGGCGGCCGGGCGCGCGAGGTCGCGGTAGGCCGGCTCGGACGCCCCCGCCGCGGCCGGCAGGGCGGCGCCGGCCACGAGCAGGAGC
>CAZRLR010000088.1:0-12946 GCA_964600395.1 uncultured Conexibacter sp. | reverse complement strand
CCCGCCACGAGGCCCCACCTCTGAACGAGAGGCAGCCGGCGGTCAGCGGCCGATGAGCCGCAGGCCTTCGCCGCCCGCGTCGCCACCGTGGGCCAGGCCGATGGCCGCGCGGGCCTCGGGGCCGAGTCCGACGACGGTCGTGTAGCCCTCGGCGATGAGCCGCAGGACGGAGGCCTGGGCCTCGGGGGCGCTCGTCACGCGCAGGACCTGCGCGGCGGGCGGGACGGGGGTGCTCGCGCCGTCGGAGACGACGACGGCGGTACGGGTCGGGGTGGACGGGACGGGCGGCGCACTCGGTCCCTGCGCCGCGGCCACCGCGACGATCGCCGCGAAGGCGGCGAGCGTCCCGACGATGGCGTGGGTTGCGTTCTGGTTCTTCATACGTACTAATCATACGTATGACGTCAAGCCCTCGGCATCACGGACACCGACGGCCGGGTGGCGTGCGCCGCCCCCGGCGTGGTGTGATCCCGCCCATCGGGTCCTCACGAGTCACCAGCGTCGACGTCGCCCGCCGGGCCGGCGTCTCCCAGTCGACCGTCTCCCTCGTGCTCTCGGGCAAGGGCGAAGGCCGCGTGGCCGCCGCCACGGCGCAGGCCGTCCGCGACGCCGCGGACGCCCTCGGCTACGCGCCGAACGCCGCCGCGCGGACCCTCAAGTCCGGCGCGTCGCTCACGGTGGGCCTCGTCGTCCCGGACATCACGAACCCCGTCTTCGGCCTCGTCCTGCGCGGGGCGCAGCAGGCCGCCTCGGAGGCCGGCTACACCGTCGTGCTCGTCGACGCCGCCCGCGGGGACGCCGAGGCGTCGGTCCGCGCGCTGCGGGCCGCGTTCGTCGACGGGCTCATCTTCTTCGCGATCGCGCCGGCGGACTGGGCCGTCGCGCCCGACGCCCCGCCGGTGATCCTCATGGACATGCCCGGCGGCGGGCTGCCGTCCGTGACGCTCGACCTCAAGGGCGGCGTCCACGCGGCGATGGAGCACCTCTTCGCGCTCGGCCACACCCGCATCGCCCACCTGCGCGCCGACGTGGCGACGCCGACCTTCGCCGCCCGCGCCTCCGCGTGGACGCGGGCGATGCGTGGGGCGGGCCTCGCGCCGTCCGAGGCGCTCGTCGCGCGCAGCGTCTTCTCCCACCGCGCCGCGCACGTCGCGGGCGCGGAACTGCTGCAGCGCACGCCGCGGGCCACCGCCGTGCTCTGCGACGACGACGTCCTGGCCGCCGGCCTTCTGCTCGCCGCCCGCGACGCCGGGCTGCGCGTCCCGCAGGACGTCTCGGTGGTGGGCTTCGACGACATGCCGATCGCGGAGCTCGTCACGCCGCCGCTCACGACGGTCGCCTTCGACGTCCCCGGCTTCGGCACCGCCGCGTTCGAGCTGTTGCTCCAGCACATCCGCCGCGAGCCCGGCGCGCCCCGCCGGGCGTGGCTGCAGACCCGTCTCGTCGTCCGCGAGTCGACCGCCCCGCCCCCGGCGGACGAGGTCTGACCCCCGTCCTACCGCACGGCGGTAGCCGCGACGGCGCCGATGACCTCACGCCACCACGCGATCTCGCCCTCGTCGCGCGCGTAGCCCAGGCGCCGCTGGGCGTGCCGGGTGAGCGCCTGCGAGGTGCCGACCATGACGAGCGACCCGGTCACCGCGAAGCGCCCGTCCTCCAGCGCGACGAGCGCCCCGGCCACGCCGTCGCGTCGCGTGCGCAGGCGGTCGACGACCTCGATCCCGTTGACCTGGCCGGGCGCGCCCGGGTCGTCGTCGCGCGCCTCGTCGAAGGGCCGGGTGCTCGAGACCGACGGCGCCGAGCGGCTCGGCCGCGGCGGGCGCGGCGCCGGCCCGATCGGCCCGTACCGCCAGCGCTCGAGCAGCTCGGAGAACTCGACGGCGACCTCCTGGCGGACGAGGACGTGCAGCCTGTCCCCCGCGACGATCTGGGTCGAGCCCCGCGGCGGGATGGCCTGCTCGCCGCGGACGATGACGTTCAGCAGCGCGTCGCGCGACATCCCGAGGTCGCGCACGCGCGTCCCGTTCGCCGCGTCGGCGGGCCCGACCTCGAACTCGATGACCTCCGCCCCGAGGCGCTGCATCGCGCGCTGGTTCGTCAGCGGCGTGGGCACCGCGCGCTCGTTCGTCGTGACCCCGAGCCGCTTGGCGAAGCGCTCGAACGTCGTCCCCTGGAGCAGCGTCGACACGAGCACGGCGAAGAAGACGATGTCGAAGAAGCGCTCGCTGTCGGGCACCCCCGCGAGCACCGGGAAGGTCGCCAGGACGACGGGGACCGCGCCGCGCAGGCCGGCCCAGCCGAGCACGAGCCGCTCGCGCACCTCGAAGCCCTGGCCGACCGTCGCGACGAAGACCGACAGCGGCCGCGCCACGACGACGGCGGCCACGGCCAGGATCGTCCCGTCCAGGGCGACGTCGCCGAACTCGCTCGGGAACACGAGCAGCCCGAGCGTGAAGAACATCGTCAGCTGGGCCACCCAGGCCAGCCCCTCGTGGAACGTGACGATCGTCCGCTTGGCCGGCAGCTGCGTGGACCCGATCGCCAGGCCGGCGAGGTAGACGGCGAGGAAGCCCGACCCGTGCAGCACGTCCGCCAGGCCGAAGCCGAGCGTGCAGACCGCGATCGACGCGACGGGGTACAGGCCGGCCGAGCTCAGGCGCACCTGCGCGAGCGCGAGCACCGCCAGCCGGCCGACGAGCAGGCCGACGACGGCCCCGATCGCCATCTCCTCGCCCATCGCCAGGAGCATGTCGGCCAGCCCGTAGTCCGGCTGCTGCAGCCAGTCCACGAAGCCGATGACGAGCAGGACGGCGACCGGGTCGTTGAAGCCGGCCTCGCCCTCGAGCGTCCGCGCCAGGCGCCGGCGCAGCGTCGAGCCGCGCAGCAGCGAGAAGATCGCCGCGCCGTCCGTGCAGGACACGATCGACCCGAGGAGCATCCCCTCCAGCAGCGAGACGTCGAAGATCCAGTGGGCGATGAAGCCGGTGAGCACCGCGGTGAGCGCCGTGCCGGCGGTCGCCAGCGCCAGGGCCGGACGCAGCACCGGGCGGATCTCCGGCCAGCCGGCGGTCAGGCCGCCCTCGAAGAGGATGAGGACGAGCGCGATGATGCCGATCCGCTGCGTCAGCTCGTAGTCGTCGAACGAGATGAGGTCCAGGCCGTCGCTGCCGAGCAGCATCCCGAGGCCGAGGAAGAGCAGCAGGCCCGGCACCCTGATGCGGGAGGCGAGCACGGCCGCGGCGATTCCGCAGGCCAGCAGCGCGCCGCAGATCAGGAGCAGCTCGCCGTCGGTCACCACGGCGATCCTAGCGGCGAACATGAGCGTGCTCTCAGAAAACGACCCGGGTGGGGTAGCCGCCTGACTCGACCGCGTCCCGGACCAGGGTGGCGTGGTCGCGCCCGCGCGTCTGCAGCACGAGCTGGACGGCGGTCTCGCGCACGTGCAGCCCGACGCCCTCGCGCAGGTGCTCGACGTCGACGAGGTTCGCGCCGCTGTCGGCGACGAGGTCCAGGAGCGTCGCCAGCGCGCCCGGCCGGTCGGGGACGCGCGTGAAGAGGACCAGGCGCCGCCCGGCCTCGGTCTCGTGGCGGCGCGCCACCTCCGCCAGCAGCCCCGGGTCGACGTTGCCCCCGGAGAGGACGACGCAGGTCGTGCCCTCCCGCGCGGCGACCGCCTCGCCGCCGAGCAGCGCCGCCGCCCCGACGGCCCCGGCGCCCTCGACGACGAGCTTCGCCTTCTCGGCGAGCAGGACGATGGCCTCGGCGACCTCGTCCTCCCCCACGACGACGACCTCGTCGACCCATTCGGCGATGAGCGCGAGCGTCAGCGCACCCGGGCGCTTGACCGCGATGCCGTCGGCGATCGTCAGGCCGGCGTCGACGCCGACCGGCGTCCCCGCGCTGAGGGAGGCGGGGAACGCCGCGCACGTCGCGACCTGCACCCCGATGACGCGGACGTGCGGCAGCGCGCTCTTGACGGCGATCGCCACGCCCGAGGTCAGCCCGCCCCCGCCGAGCGGGACGACGACGGTCGCGAGGTCGGGGATGTCCTGCAGCAGCTCCAGGCCGAGCGTCCCCTGCCCGGCGACGATGTCCGGGTCGTCGAACGGGTGGACGAAGACCATCCCCGCCTCCACCGCGCGCGCCTGGGCGGCGGCGACGCACTCGTCGACCGAGCCGCCGCCGAGCACGACCCGCGCCCCGAGCTCCGCGGCGCCCTCGGCCTTGGCGATCGGCGCCAGCGCGGGCATGAAGACCTCGCACGGCACGCCGCGCTCGCGGGCGGCGAACGCCAGCGCCTGGGCGTGGTTGCCGGCGCTGCCGCAGACGACGCCGCGCGCGCAGGCGTCCCCCACCGCGTGCAGCTTGTTCAGCGCCCCGCGGACCTTGAAGGACCCGGTGCGCTGCAGGTTCTCGGCCTTCAGGACGACCGGGGCGCCGCAGCGCTCGCTCAGCGTCTGGGACGGCAGGACCGGCGTGTGGCGCACGACGTCGGCGATGGCCACCCGCGCGCGCTCGATCGCCGCCGCGGTGACCTGAGCCGTCGTGGCCATGGCCCGCCGTCCGCCCTACCCGGCCGGCAGGGCGACGATGGCGTCGATCTCGACGTCCGCCCCGAGGGGCAGCGCCGCGACGCCGATGGTGACCCGCGCGGGCGGCTCGGCCGGGAAGTACTCCGCGTAGGCCGCGTTGACCTCGCCGAACTGCGCCATGTCGGTGACGAAGACCGTCAGGCGCACGGCGTCCGTCAGCTGGGCGCCGGCCGCGGCGCAGACGGCCGCGAGGTTGTCCAGGCAGCGCCGGGTCCGGTCGCCGATCGTCCCGGTGACCAGCTCGTTCGTCTCGGGGTCCAGCGGGGTCTGCCCCGAGCAGTACAGGAGCCCGCCGCTGACGACGCCGTGGCTGTAGGGGCCGACGGCGCCGGGCGCGCCCAGGGCGGTGATGGCGAGGCGATGCGCTGACATGCGGATGAGGCTACCGCGCCGGCGGGCCGGTACGGTGGCGCTCATGCGGACGTCCCGTCTTCTGGCCACCGCCCTGACCGTCGCGGCGGCGACGGCGCTGACCACCGGCGTCCAGGGCGCGCAGGCCGCGCTGCCGTGGGCGTCCTGCACCCCGGCCGGCTTTGAGTGCGCGACGCTCCCCGTCCCCCTGGACCGTACGGGCGCGACGGCGGGGACGATCCCGCTCGCGGCCACCCGCCGGCCCGCCGCCACCCCGGCGAGCACCGCGGTCGTCGCGCTCGCCGGCGGCCCGGGGCAGGCCGCGCTGCCGATCGCGTCCGCCTTCGCCAAGGACCTCGCGCCGCTGCTCGGCGCCGCGGACCTGCTCGTCTTCGACCAGCGCGGCACCGGCAAGTCCAACCCGCTGCGCTGCGCCGCGCTCGACAGCCCGTCCACGTCGCTCAGCCGCGCCCTGACCCGCTGCGCCGAGCAGCTCGGGCCGGCGCGCGCGTTCTTCACGACCGCGCAGTCCGTCGAGGACATCGAGGCGCTGCGTGTCGCCGGCGGCTACGCCAAGCTCGTGATCTACGGCGTCTCCTACGGCACGAAGGTCGCGCTCGCCTACGCCGCCGCGCACCCCGCCACGACGCAGGCGCTCATCCTCGACTCCGTCGTCCTGCCCGAAGGGCCGTCGGCGCTGCGCACGTCCACGCTGGCCGCGGTCCCGCGCGTGCTCGGCAGCGAGCTGTGCGCCGGGAGCGAGTGCGCGGGCATCACGACCTCGGTCGTCCAGGACGTGCAGCGCCTCGCCGCCAAGCTCGCGCGCAAGCGGCTCTCGGGCCCCGTCCTGGACGGGCGCGGGCGGCGCTTCACGGCGACGCTCAGCGCCGGCGGCCTCGTCTCGACCCTCGTCTCGGGGGACCTGGACCCGACGCTGCGCGCCGAGCTGCCCGGCTCCCTGCGGGCGGCCCTGACGGGGGACGTGCGGCCCATCCTGCGCCTCAGCGCCCGCTCGTCGGGCCTGGAGAACCGGGCGACGAACGGCGGCTTCCAGCAGGCGGCCGCCGACAGCGACGCGCTCTTCTTCGTCACCGCCTGCGAGGAGAGCACGACGATGCCTTGGACGCGCGGCGCGCCGCAGGCCCAGCGCCAGTCCGAGGCCGAGGCGTGGCTGCGCGCCGCCCCGGCCGGCGCGTTTGGGATCTTCCCGCGCGCGGTCGGCCTCGGTGGGCTGCCGTCGCTGTGCCTCGGCTACCCCGTGGCGTCCGCCGCCCCGGCCGCCCCGGGCGCCCTGCCCGACGTCCCGACGCTCATCCTCGACGGCAAGGACGACCTGCGCACGCCGCTGGAGGACGCCCAGGCGCTCGCCACCCGCCTGCCGCGCTCGACCGTCGTCGCCGTCCCGCACTCCGGGCACTCGGTCCTCGGGTCCGAGCCGGGGACCTGCGCCAAGGACGCGGTCGCCGCCTTCGCGGCCGGCACCGCCCCGCAGCAGTGCGGAGCGATCGACAACCCGTTCTCCCCCACCCCGCGCCCGCCCGTCTCCCTGGCCAAGGTCCGCACCGTCAAGGGCCTGTCGCCGAAGATCGGCCGCACGCTCAACGCCGTGTCGGCGACCCTCACCGACGCGCGCCGGCAGGTCATCGGCGCGGTCATCGGCAGCGGCCGCCTGCCGTCGGCGCTCGGCGGCCTGCGCGGCGGCTCGGTGAAGGTCTCCAGCCTCACGCGCCTGTCCCTGCGCAGCTACGAGTACGTCCCCGGCGTCCGGGTCACCGGCACCTACAACAGCACCGGGACGACGACGGTCCGCGTCTCGGGCCGGGCGGCGGCCGCCGGTTCGCTGACCTTCAGCTCCTCCGGCCGGGTCTCCGGGCGCCTCGACGGGCGCCGGATCACCGCCTCGCGCAGCCGGGCGCTGCGGATCGCGGGCGGGCCGGCCGGCGACGGGCTGCCCACGCTGGCCGAAGCGCTCGCGCGCGGGCGCCGGGTCGCGGCGTCACGCTGACGGCGGGCGGTGGCCGGGCGCCGACCCGGCACTAGGGTGGCGGCCATGGCCAACGCGCTCGCCGGGGAAACCTCCCCGTACCTGCTGCAGCATCGCGACAACCCGGTGCAGTGGCTGCCGTGGGGGCCTGAGGCGCTCGCGCGCGCCGCGGCCGAGGACAAGCCGCTGCTCGTCTCGATCGGGTACTCGGCCTGCCACTGGTGCCACGTCATGGAGCGCGAGTCCTTCGAGGACCCGGCGACCGCGTCGGTCATGAACGCGCACTTCGTCTGCGTGAAGGTCGACAGCGAGGAGCGCCCCGACGTGGACGCCATCGCGATGGAGTACGTGCAGGGCGCCACGGGCCACGGCGGCTGGCCGCTGAACGTCTTCATGACCCCCGAGCAGGTGCCCTTCCACGGCGGCACGTACTTCCCGCCCGAGGAGCGCCACGGGTCACCGTCGTGGCGGCAGGTCCTGGAGGCCGTCGCCGAGGCCTGGCGCACGCAGGCCGACGCGATCCGCGCGTCGGGGGCCGACCTCGCCGAGCGCCTGGCCGGCGGCGCGCGCCTGCGGCCGGCGGGCGGCCCGTTCCGCGTGCAGACGCTCGACTCGGCCGTCGCCGGGCTCGACGAGCTCTACGACCCGGTCGACGGCGGCTGGGGCATGGCGCCGAAGTTCCCCGCGGCCTCGACGATGGAGTTCCTGCTGCGCCGCGGCGTCACCGGGCCGGTCGTCCACACGCTCAAGTGCATGGCCGGCGGCGGGATCAACGACCAGCTCGCCGGCGGCTTCGCGCGCTACTCCGTGGACGGGACGTGGACCGTCCCGCACTTCGAGAAGATGCTCTACGACAACGCGCTGCTGGCCCGGGCGTACCTGCACGCGTGGCAGGTCACCGGCGACGCGGACCTGCGGCGCGTCTGCGAGGAGACGCTCGAGTGGGCACTGCGCGAGCTGCGCGCGCCGGAGGGCGGCTTCTTCAGCGCGCTGGACGCCGACAGCGAGGGCGTCGAGGGCAAGTTCTACGTCTGGACCGTCGACGAGGTGCGGGCCGCGCTGGACCCCGACGACGCCGAGGTCGCCCTGCGCTGGCTCGGCGTCACGGGCGCCGGCAACTTCGTCGACCCCCACGCGCCGGCGGATCCGTCCGCTCCCGGGCTGACGGTGCTCGAGGACCGCGGGCCGCGGCCGGACGACGCCACGCGCGAGCGCATCCGGGCGGGGCTGCTGGCGGCCCGTGAGCGGCGCGTGCGCCCCGGGCTGGACGACAAGCGCCTGACGGCGTGGAACGCGCTGATGATCGCGGCGCTGGCCGACGCGGGCGCCGTGCTCGGGCGCAAGGACCTGCTGGACGCCGCGCGGGCCGCGGCGACGTTCGTCCTGGAACGGATGCGCGACACCGACGGCCGGCTGCTGCGGACGTTCAACGCGGGCGTCGCGAAACTGCCCGCCTACCTGGAGGACCACGCCTTCCTGCTCGAGGCGCTGGTCGTCCTGCACGAGGCGACCTTCGAGCCGCGCTGGCTGCACGAGGCGGTTGCGCTGGCCGAGGTCCTGCTCGAGCGCTTCCTCGACGAGGAGCACGGCGGCTTCTTCTCGACCGCCGACGACCACGAGCGCCTGCTCGCGCGCAGGAAGGACCTGGAGGACGCCCCGATCCCGGCCGGCGGGTCGTCCGCGGCGCTCGGGCTGCTGCGCCTCGCGGCGCTGACCGGCGAGGGCCGCTACGAGGCGGCGGCGGTCTCGCAGCTCGCGCTGCTGCACGAGATCGCCGGGCGCTACCCGGGGGCCTTCGGCCATCTGCTGCAGGCGCTGGACTTCCACCTGCGACCCACGCGCGAGGTCGCGATCGTCGGCCCGCCGGACGCCCGCGCGCCCCTCGTCGACGTCGTCCGGCGGACGCTGCGACCGGACGTCGTGCTCACCGGCGGGGACGGCGTGGACGACGGCGGCGTCCCCCTGCTGCAGGGCCGCACGGCCGTCGACGGCCGGGCGGCGGCCTACGTCTGCGAGCACTTCGCCTGCCTGCGGCCGGTCACCGAGCCGGGCGACCTGGCCGCGCTCCTGGACGCGCCGTAGCGGCTCTCAGCGGCCGTCCGATGAGTTCCGGCCGCCTCTGCGGTCCTGAGTTGACCCCATCGTGACCTGCCTCGCGGGGCGAATGCGTACCCTGCGAGACGTCAACCCGGACCCCGCGGAGGCCCACCCTCGATGACCCGTTTTCTTGCCTTTCCAGCCGGCCGGCGATCCAAGTGGGGCGTCCTCGGCGTATGGCTCGTCGCCCTGTTCGTCATGTTCGGGACGAACCTGCCGGGCAAGTTCGCCGACGCCGAGAAGAACGACTCCAAGTCGTTCCTGCCCGGGGACGCGGAGTCGACCGAGGCGCTGGACGTCGTCAAGGGCCTGCAGGACGGCGAGCAGGCGCCGACGGTCATCGTCTACCGCCGCGACGGCGGGCTGACGGCACAGGACAAGCAGAAGATCCAGCAGGACATCGGCAAGCTGAACGCCACGAAGTTCCGCAACACGACGCCGTTCGGCAACCCGGCCGGCCCCACGGCCGCCGAGCCCTTCCAGCTGTCGAAGGACGGCACGACCGCCCTGATCGCCAACTCGATCAAGGGCGACGGGGAGTCCGACACGATCCTGGACCCGATCGACCGCTATCGCGAGATCGTCAGCGACCCCGGCGGCGGGCTGCAGGTGAAGGTCACCGGCCCCGCCGGCATCAGCGCCGACGCGATCAAGGTCTTCGAGAACATCAACGGCACGCTGCTGGGGGCGGCCGTCCTGCTCGTCCTCATCCTCCTCATCGCGATCTACCGAAGCCCGTTCTTCTGGTTCTTCCCGCTGTTCAGCGTCATCGTCGCCGAGATCACCTCGCGCAGCCTCGGCTACGGCATCAGCGAGCTCGGCGTGACGATCAACGGCCAGGGGTCGTCGATCACGTCGATCCTCGTCCTCGGCGCCGGCACGGACTACGCGCTGCTGCTCGTCGCCCGCTACCGGGAGGAGCTGAAGGTCCACGAGGACAAGCACGAGGCCATGGCGCTGGCGCTGCGCTCGGCGGGCCCGGCGATCGTCGCCTCCGCCCTGACCGTCTCGATCGCGCTCTTCGCGCTCATCCTCGCGAAGGTCAACGGGACGGCGGGTCTCGGCCCCCTCGGCGCCTTCGGCGTCCTCACCGCGATGCTCGTCCAGCTCACCTTCCTGCCGGCCCTGCTGCTGGCGGTCGGGCGCAAGCCGTTCTGGCCGCGCGTGCCGCACTTCGGCGACGCCGGGACGGACGAGACGCACGGCTTCTACCGGCGCCTGGGTGAGCGGATCGCGCTGCGCCCGCGGCGCGTCTGGATCGGCACGATCGCGGTCCTGGCCGTCTTCTGCCTCGGCCTGCTGAACTTCTCGACCGGCCTGACGCAGAGCAACTCGTTCCGCGACGACGTCGAGGCGATCGCCGGGCAGAAGCTCGTCGAGAAGGCCTTCCCGGCGGGGCAGAGCACCCCGACCGACCTCATCGTCCGCGACGCGTCGAAGGTCGAGGCGGTCGCCGCCGCGGTCAAGGCCGTCCCGGGGGTCGCGGCGGTCGTCCCGACGCGCTTCAAGGACCAGGACTCGGTGCTGCTGGCCGCGTTCCTCGAGAAGGACCCCTATTCGACCGAGGCGTTCGACATCGTCCCGAAGATCCGCTCCGCGGCCCGCGGCGTGGACCCCGAGGCCCTGGTCGGCGGCCCCACCGCCGTCGAACGCGATCTGCGGGACGCCAGCGGACGGGACACGAAGCTCCTCATCCCGCTGACGCTCGTCATCGTCTTCCTCATCCTGCTCGTGCTGCTGCGGGCGGTGACGGCGACGCTGCTGCTCATGGGGACCGTGCTGCTGAGCTTCGGCGCGGCGCTCGGGGTGGCGTCCGTCGTCTTCGACGTCGCGTTCGGGTTCCCCGGGTCCGACCCGTCGTTCCCGCTGTTCGCGTTCATCTTCCTCGTGGCGCTGGGGGTCGACTACAACATCTTCCTCATGGCCCGGGTGCGGGAGGAGACGATCAAGCACGGGACCCGCGAGGGGATGCTGCGGGGCCTGGCGGTCACCGGTGGCGTCATCACGAGCGCCGGCATCGTCCTGGCGGGCACGTTCGCCGTCCTGGCGGTGCTGCCGCTGACGTTCCTGACGGAGATCGGGTTCACGATCGCCTTCGGCGTCCTGCTGGACACGTTCATCGTCCGCTCGATCCTGGTGCCGTCGCTCGTGCTCGACGTCGGCCCGCGGACGTGGTGGCCCAGTGCGCTGGCGCACGAGGGCGGCGGGCGGGCCGCCGCGGCGCCCGAGGAGCCGGCCGTCCCGGCCTGAGCGCGCGATCCGCGTGCGACCGGGTTGCGACCTGCCCCGGTCGCGCGACGGATATCGTCGCGCCATCGCCCCCGTCTCGGAGAACCGCATGCACCGCCAGACCCCCCGCCTCCTCGCGCTCGGCACCGTCCTCGTGGCGTCCGCCGTCCCCGCTGCCGCCGCGCAGGGCGCGTCGCTGACCGTCCCGCAGGCCTGCCAGGTCGCGACCTTCGGCATGACCGCCGTGCTCTCGGGCTTCACGCCGAACACGGACGTGAGCATCAGCGGTAACGGCATCTTCGAGACCGCCACGACCGACGCGACCGGCTCGGCGACGATCCCCTTCGCCGCCCCGTCGCTGCCGACGGTCGAGCCCAAGTCCCAGCAGGTCATCCTGACCGCGAGCGACACCGCCGGCGGCGGCACGGCGACCGCGAAGTTCCGCACGACGAACTTCGCCTTCGGGACGAACGGCGGCCAGCAGTCGCCGAAGCTCAAGCGCACGTGGTCCTTCTCGGGGCTCGCGCCGGGCAAGCCGATCTACGGGCACTTCCGCTACGCGGGGACGACGCGGGCGAACTACCGCTTCGGCATCGCCGGAAAGCCGTGCGGCGAGCTGAAGGTCAAGGCCCCCGGCATCCCGGTCAAGGGCCGCGTGAACACCGGCAAGTGGACGGTGCAGGTCGACAGCAAGGCGGTCTACAGCGCGGCCACGCGCCCGCGGCTGACCGGGTCCACGACGGTGTTCAAGGTCTTCAAGGGCTAGCGGCGGCTCGCTCCTCCGTGGGGGCGGGCGCCGGTCATCTCCCTCCGCTCTTCACGCCCGGCCGGTGGGCCTGGGGGCGTGGCCGCGGAATGCGTCACGCCGCTCCGGGGGATGCCGGCGTCCCGCCCCTGGCTTGGGACGGCTCCGGTGGCTGCCCCCGGCTCGCTCCTCCGTGCGGGGCGGGCGCCGGTCATCCCCCTCCGCTCTTCACGCCCGGCCGGTGGGCCTGGGTGCGCGGCCGGGGAATGCGTCACGCCGCTCCGGGGGATGCCGGCGTCCCGCCCCAGCTGGCGGTGATCGCGAGTGGAGCCTTGAGCCGGTCTGGCCGGCCTGATCCTCCACACGGCGCGAGGCGCCCGGAGCGCCGGCCCCCGCTCGCCGTCTCTGCCCGCTCTTCCACGAACGCGACCCCGCCGCAGCCTGCTCGCGTCAGCGCGACGAGCCAACGACCCCGGCTACGGCGAGAACTCGCCCGCCGCGCGGTCGCCCGTCGACGGCGCCGTCGCCGTCGCCGTCGCCGCCGAGGCCGTCACGCCCCCACCGGAAGCACCGGCGGGCCCGAACTCCGACCCGGCCGTCGGGGCGGGGGCGGCCGCCGACGCCGTCGGCCACCGCGCGCCGGTCGTCGCCGTCCGCGCGACCCGGACCTCGGCCGGCACGGCGCCTGCGGGGCGGGCCCGGAACTCCCGCCGCGGACGGGTCTCGGTCACCCGCCGCCCGCCGGGGTTCGAGCCGGTCGCCCGCCGCCCCGGGTCTACGGACCGCGTGACCTCGCGCGCCGCCTGAGGCCCGCCGACCGGCGCCGGACCAGCGGCCGACCTCGCCGTCCCGGTCGGCACCCTCGCCACGCGGACCCGCTGCACGCGCCCCGTCGGACGGACGGCGGCCCGCTGCGCGGCGTGCGCGACGCCGCGGGGTGCCGGCCCG
>CAZRLR010000087.1:0-12979 GCA_964600395.1 uncultured Conexibacter sp. | reverse complement strand
GATGTCCGTCCGGGCGGCGCTGGCGCCCTGGGTGTCCATCTTCCACGCGGCGTGCAGCGTCATGAGGCGCGCGGCCTGCATCTGCGCGGCGCTGTCGGCGATCCAGTTCTGCACGGTCTGCTTCTCGGCCAGGAGCGAGCCGCTGGCGAAGCGCGACTGCGCACGCTCGCAGAGCATGTCGAAGGCCCGTGCGGAGACGCCGAGCCAGCGCATGCAGTGGTGGATGCGCCCGGGCCCGAGGCGGTGCTGGGCGATGAGGAAGCCCGCGCCCTCCTCCCCCAGGCGGTTCTCCACCGGGATGCGGACGTCCTCGTAGCGGATCTCCGCGTGGCCGCCGAGCTTGCCGAACTCCTCCTGCGGGTGCTCCATCGTCGCGACGTCGCGGATGATGTTCACGCCGGGCGTGTCGGCCGGGACGATGAACATCGTCGCGCGCTGGTGCGAGCGCGCCTCCGGGTCGGTGACCGCCATGACGATGAGGAAGTCGGCGATCGACGCGTTGGAGGAGAACCACTTGTGGCCGTTGATGACGTACTCGTCGCCGTCGCGGACCGCCCGCGTCTGCAGGAGCGTCGGGTCGCTGCCGGCGGTGTGCGGCTCGGTCATCGAGAAGGCCGACTTCAGGTCGCCGTTGAGCAGCGGGTGCAGGTAGCGGTCCTTCTGCTCGGGGGTGCCGGCCAGCGCGAGGATCTCGCTGTTGCCCGAGTCCGGCGCCTGGCACCCGAAGGCGTTCGGCGCGAACGGCGAGGAGCCGAGGATCTCGTGCATGAGGCCGAGCTTCACCTGGCCGAAGCCCTGGCCGCCGAGCTCGGGGTCCAGGTGCGCGGCCCAGAGCCCCTCAGCCTTCACGCGCTCCTGCAGCGGGGCGTAGATCGCGTCGACCTGGTCCTGGTTCAGCTCGCCGTAGACCGTGTCCAGCGGCCAGATCTCCTCCCGCACGAAGTCGCGCATCCACGCGAGCTTCGCTTCGAATTCCGGCTCGGTGCTGAAGTCCCAGGGCATGCCCTGAGCCTATCCGCGGCGCGGTGCGCCGGGGTGCTCTTCAGCGTCCGCGCGTCACCAGCCGACCTCGCGCACGAAGTCCAGCAGCAGGGCGTTGACCTCGTCCGGTCGCTCCTGCTGGATCCAGTGGCCACCGCCCTCGATCGGCCGCACGCGCAGGTCGTCGACGAGGCCCTCCATCGCGGCGGCCGGGACGAAGGACGCGACCGGGTCGCGCGTGCCCTGCACGAAGAGCGCCGGGACCGTGACGTGGCGCCCGTCCCACTCCCCCATGACCGCCTGGTCGCGGTCCATGTTGCGGTACCAGTTCAGGCCGCCGGTGAAGCCGGTGCGGGTGTAGGCGTCGACGAACACGGCGAGCTCCTCCTCCGTGAGGAACGGCGGCAACGGCGGGTCGTCGCCGGTCTGCTCGCCCCACGTGCGCGACCACTGCTTCGTCGTCGTGAAGGTGCGGCGCACGTCCTGCATGAGCATCGCGTCCGCGACCCCGGGCTCCTGGAAGTGGACGAAGTAGAAGTCCTCCCCCAGGTGCTCGCGCATGATCGGCATGGGCGGGGCGGGGGGCCGCGGCAGGAACGGGACCGAGAGGCCGGCGACCGCGTGGACCCGCTTGGGATGGATGAGCGCGGCGTTCCACGCCGGCGGCGCGCCCCAGTCGTGGCCGACGAGCACCGCCCGCTCCAGGTGCAGGGCGTCCAGGACGCCGATCGCGTCGCGCACGCGGTGCAGCAGGTCGTAGCTGTCCACGTCGTCCGGCGCCGCGGTGCCGCCGACGCCGCGGGCGTCCGGGGCCAGCACGCGGTAGCCCGCCGCCGCCAGCGCGGTGAGCTGGTGGCGCCAGGAGAACCACAGCTCCGGGAAGCCGTGCAGCAGCAGGACAGGGGGGCCGTCCGCCGGCCCCGCGGAGGCCAGGTGCACGTCGATGCCTCCGGCGTGCAGCGTCTCGTGCCGGACGCCGGCGAGCGCCGGCCAGGCGTCGAGCGGGACGGGTCCGGAGCCGGTGGCCGTCACGGCTCAGCCCTCCGCGAGGACGATGAGGCGATCGGCCCCCTCGACCCGGTAGGTCGTGGACTTGCGCGGGTTGACCTGGACCCCGAACGCCCGCCCGGCGTCCTTGGCCTGCGCGGCGATCCGGTAGCCCAGCGCGGTCTCCCCGCGGCGACGGGCGGCCTCGACGAGCGTGGCGAAGGTCACCTCGGTGCCTTGCGCCACGTACTCGGCGGCGTCGCGCAGGTAGACCTCCGAGCCCTCCGCGGCGAACAGCTCGGCGAAGACGGCCTCCAGGTGGGCGTTCTCGGAGATCTGCGCGAGCAGCAGGCTGATGACCTTGTCGCTGACGATGACGTCGTCGACCTGGGTGACCTGCGCGAGCTCCCGGTTGCGGTCGTCGAGCATCTCGCTGACGACGGAGAAGTGCGCGCCGGTGCGGGTGGCGATGTCGCGCAGGTGCAGCAGGGAGACGAGCGTCCGCGCGTCGGCGTGCTGGGCCTCCAGGCCCCCGTCCGACATCACGATGACCTGATCGAAGCGCCCGACGTCGAGGGACTCGAGCAGCGGCCGCTCGGTCGTGACCCCCAGGCGCACCTGGATGTCGAGGCGGTCCTCGGCGCCGACCCGTCGGCGCAGCAGCTCGGGGTCGACGGCGCGCTCGCAGACGACAAGCGCCGTCGAGCCGGGGACGACGTACTCCGACAGCTCGGACAGCACGGCGGCGGTGCGCTCGCTGAAGCCGATGACGAGCGTGTGCTGCGGGGCGGCGGCGGCCGGGCGGCTGTCGAGGATCTGGCCCGTGTCCGGCTGCACCTGGCACGGCGTGGCCGCCAGGAGGCGTTCGTCGTCCTCGGCGACCGCCACGACCTCGGTCCCCACGGCCAGGACGGTGTCGCCGGGCGGGTTGAGCTTCACCGTCCCGTCGGGAAAGCGCAGCCCCATGACGGCGCAGTCCTCGTAGGCGAGCAGGACGTCGCCGTACGTGCGGCCCTCGAACGACGGGTCGTGACGGAAGTAGACCTCGTCGCCGTCGAAGTCCAGCAGCTCGGTGTAGACGACGGCGGCCCCGGACTGGCGCGCGGTCTGGACGATGAGGCGCGCGACCGTCTCGCCCTTGTCGATGAGGACGGCCTCGTCGCCGCCGACGAGGCGGGCCGCCTCGAGGTTCTCGGAGTCCTGGATCTCGGCGACGATGTGGTACGGCGTGGCGCGGCGGTCGGGGGCGCGCGTGAGCGCGAGCATCGTCTTGATGACCGACGGGTCCGGGTCCTCCCCCTCGGGCGACAGGACGATCACCGCCCGCGCGTCGTGCGGGTTGACGATCTGCAGGTCGCGCAGGTCGATCGAGCTGCCCGAGCGGCAGACGACCCGCGTGCCGCGCATGTCGTCGACCTTGTCGCGGATGGCGTCCTCCATCTCGACCTTGTCGCGCTCGGCCATGATGACGACGACCGGGTCCTTCTCGCTCTCGTTCGCGACGGCGAGCTCGGAGAGGATCGTGAAGATCGTGTCGGACCAGCCGAGGATGAGCGTGTGGTCGTGCTCGACGACGAACGAGCGGCCCTTGCGCAGCTCCTGCAGGCGCTCGTCCAGGCTCGTCGCCAGGACGCCGAT
The DNA here is from genome assembly GCA_964600395.1 of uncultured Conexibacter sp. Classification (GTDB taxonomy): domain Bacteria; phylum Actinomycetota; class Thermoleophilia; order Solirubrobacterales; family Solirubrobacteraceae; genus Paraconexibacter. The sequence continues at coordinate 9,373 of CAZRLR010000087.1, read as the reverse complement.
GAAGGCGCTGAAGACGATGATGCCGCCGAAGGTCAGGACGATCGAGACGGCGATGTAGCCGTTGCCCTGATCGCCGGCGACGGTGCCCGAGTCGATCGAGTGCAGCAGCGCCTGGTAGACGGCGGTGACCGGGTTGCTCGAGTCCGTCAGGCCGAAGATGAGCGTGATCGCCGCGAAGAAGACGATCATCAGGAGCGTCGCGAGGCCGAGGTAGCCCAGCAGGGCCGATGGCCCTCGGGCCATCGAGGTGTCGAAGGCGTACCGCAGGCGCTGGCTTCGGGAGGCGTTGGTCATCGGGGCGTGAACCTACAGCGGATAGCCTCCGCGGATGCCCCAGCAGCACCTGGACCGGCTCACCGCCGTGGACGCGTCGTTCCTGCACCAGGAGCGCGGTGCGTCCCACATGCACGTCGGCGCGGTGACGGTCTTCGAGGGGCCGCCGCCGCCGTTCGCGCAGTTCACGGACTCCATCCGCGAGCGCCTGCACCTCGTCCCGCGCTACCGCCAGCGCCTGGAGTTCCCGCGCCTGGAGAGCGGGCGGCCGCTGTGGGTGGACGACCCGACGTTCACCCTGGACTACCACGTCCGCCACACCGCCCTGCCGCGGCCGGGCGGCCCCGACCTGCTGCTCGAGCTGACCGCGCGCATCTTCAGCCAGCGCCTGGACCGCAGCAAGCCGCTGTGGGAGATGTGGGTCGTCGAGGGGCTGGAGGACGATCGCTTCGCCCTGCTGTCCAAGACGCACCACGCGCTCATCGACGGCATCAGCGGGATGGACCTCGCCGCCGTCCTGCTGGACCTCACGCCGGAGGGGCGGGCCGTCGAGCACGACGGGCGCGCGTGGGAGCCCCGCCCCGTGCCCGGCACGGCCGAGGTGCTCGCCACCGGAGCGCTCGGCGCGCTGCGGGCGCTCGTCACGGGCGGGACGAAGGTCGCCGGCGCGCTGGCCAAGCCGGGGACGATCGCGCAGGAGGCGAAGGTCGCCGCCGAGGGCGTCGGCGAGATCGTCTGGGCCGGCCTGAACCCGGCGCCGCCGACGCCGCTGAACGTCCCGATCGGGCCCTTCCGCCGGTACGTCGTCGTCCGCGAGCGCCTGGAGGACTTCAAGCTCGTCAAGGACGTCTTCGGCGGGACGGTCAACGACGTCGTCCTGGCCGTCGTCACCGGTGCGCTGCGCGACTGGCTGCAGACCCGGGGCGTGCGGACCGAGGGGCTGGAGCTGCGCGCGCTCGTGCCGGTGTCGACCCGCACCGAGGAGGAGCACGGGACGCTGGGCAACCGCATCGCGGCGGTCCGCGGGCCGCTGCCGGTCTACGTCGAGGACCCCGTCACGCGCCTGCGGACGGTGAAGGCGGCGATGGACGGCATCAAGGAGTCCAAGCAGGCGCTCGGCGCGGAGATCATCGCGGGCGTCCAGGGTTTCGCGCCGCCGACGATCCTCGCGCAGGCCTCGCGCCTGAACTTCTCCACGCGGCTGTTCAACCTCATCGTGACGAACGTCCCCGGGCCGCAGTTCCCGCTCTACCTGCTCGGGCGCCGGATGCTCGAACTGCACCCCGTCGCCTTCCTCCCGGAGGAGCACGCGCTGGCGATCGCGATCATGTCCTACGACGGCAAGCTGTCGTTCGGCCTGCTGGCCGACTACGACGCGATGCCCGACGTCGACCGCATCGCCGACGGGATCGCCGCCTCGCTGGCCGAGCTCGTGGCGCTCGCCAAGCAGGCCCGGCGCGCCGCCGCCGGCGACGCCTGAGCGTTCGGCGCGCGTCAGCCGCCGCGGACGGTGGTGTCCGCGCGCCGGGGCACGGCCTCGCGGTTGCCCGCGGCGTCGACGGCGAGCGTGTAGAAGCGGTAGCGCGAGCCGCGCTTGACCGGGACGCGCACCTTCGTCCCGGCCCTGCTGAGCAGGCGACGGGCCTTGCCGCCGTTCGTCGCCCGCCACAGCTCGACCCGCCGGACACCGGACGGGACGCAGCCCGCGGGGGCCTTGTCGGCGCTCGTGATCGTCAGCGTCACCGAGCGGCCGCTGACGACGCGGTCGGCCGTCTTGACCGAAGAGGTCGGGGCGCGGCGGTCGGTGGTGCGCGCGGTCGCGGCGGCGGCGCCGCCGTCGAGGATCCCCCAACCGAGGTCCGGGGTCCATCCCGTTCCGGCCGGGCGGCTGGCCGTCTGCTTGAGGATCCGGACGACGTCCAGGGCGCTGAGGTCGGGGTTCAGTCGCTTCACGACGGCCGCGACCGCGGTGACCATCGGGGCCGCCATCGACGTCCCCTGCACGTAGGCGTAGCGGTTGTCGGCGCGGAAGGTCGTGCGGCAGCGGCAGCCGGCGGAGGTGAGCGTCACGCGCTCGAGCTCGGTCTGGTTGGCGGGGAAGGCGCCGAAGATGCCGCGCGGGCCCGAGGACCCGCCGTAGGCGCCGTAGGCCGCGAGCGAGATCTGGCTGCCGAAGCCGGCGAACGGCGCGCGGTCCCCGGCGAACTGCGCGGCGGTGACCGACAGCCCCTTGCCCTGGGTGATGTCGGCGCCGGTGCCGGTGGGCTGCAGGACGTTCGACGGGTCGCCCTGCTCCTGGACGGCCTCGTCCGCGGCCGCGGCCACGAGGACGACGCCGTGCGCGACGGCGTAGTCGATCGCCCGCGTGATCGCGCTCGCGGCCGGCTGCGTGCCGTCCGTCCCGAAGCTCATGTTGATCGCGTCGGCCCCGCGGTCGACCGCCGTCACGATCGACGTCGCGACGCTCGAGTCCGACAGGTCGGACTTGATGACGAGCAGCCGGCAGTCCAGGCCCGCGCCGGCCAGGCCCGCGCCGTTGCCCGACCCGGCGCAGGCCAGCGACGCGACGTGGGTGCCGTGCCCGACCTCGTCCGTCGTCGCCGGGCCGTCGTCGGGGTTGCTGTCGTTGTCGACGGCGCCGACGAGCTTGGGCGCCAGCTCGGGGTGGTTGGCGTCCACGCCGGTGTCGATGACCGCGACCGTCGCGCCGCCGCCGCGCGTGATGTCCCACATCGCCGGCAGGTTCTGGCGGGCGGCCCACCACTCGATGACCGTCCCCGGCGGTGTCCCGACGGACGGCTCCTCCGTCGTGAGCGCCGGGTCGTCGGGCAGGTCGCGCAGCGTGTGCCGGCGCTCGACCTCCACCGAAGCGACCTGCGGCAGCGCGCGCAGGGCGCGGGCGGCGGTGCGGGCCCCGACCCCGGCCGCCGGCCGGACGGTCACGAGCCGCAGCGCCGGGGAGACGGGACCGGCGATCCGGGCCGCGCGTGAGGCGACCGCGGCGCGGGCGCTCAGCGCAGAGAGGTGCGCCCCGGGGGCCGGGGCCTTCAGCGTGACGAGCAGGCGGCCCGTCGGCGGGTCGGCCGCGAGCGCCGTCCCCGGCCCGGTGACCGCCGTGACGGCGGCCGCGAGCGTCTGGGCCAGGCGGGCCGGCGCCCAGGCGCGGCCGGGCGTCGGCACGGCGCGGCGCATCGGGGGTCGGCCGTCAGTACCCGAGCGCGAACTTGGCGTCCTCGCTCATCCGGTCGGGCGTCCACGGCGGCATGAACGTCATCGTGACCTCGACGTTCTCCACGCCGTCCAGCTCGCCGACGAACTCCTCGATCTGGTCGGTGACCTGCGGCCCGATCGGGCAGCCGGGCGAGGTGAGGGAGAAGGTCACGTGGACGTCGCCGCCCGTGAGCTCGATCCCGTAGATGAGGCCGAGCTCCACGAAGTCGAGTCCCAGCTCGGGATCGATCACGTTGCTCAGGGCGGCCTCGACGTCGTCGACGGTCAGCATGCCCTTGAGTGTAGACGGCGTCTGCGCGCCCCCTCTTCGCGGCAACCCGCGGGAGCCCTTGCGTCCGGGCGGCGGCTCTGGAAAGGTCGGCGCATCGTCCTGTTCAGCGAAAAGCACGCGCTGCTCGTCTGCTCCGGGGACGAGGACCGGTCGACCCAGGCCCGCCGCCGCCGGGCGCTCTCGCGGTCCCTCGCCTGCCAGACGGACGTGCTCGTCGACCTCAGCGGCCTCGTCTTCGCGGACGCGACGCTCATGCTCGACCTCGCGATGGTCGCGCGCCGGCTGCGCAAGGCCGGGCGCATGCTGCGCCTGCAGTCCCCCCAGCCGCAGATCCGCCGCCTCATCGAGCTGATGGGCCTGCACCGGCTGGCCGGCGTCAGCGTCGAGCCGCTCGCCGCCTGAGGTCCCCGGGCCCGGGCGTCCGCCCGCGGACGTTCTACCCTGGTCGTGATGCCGCTCATCCTGCTCGCGTTCATCGTCGTCCCGATCATCGAGCTCTACGTGATCATCAAGGTCGGGCAGTCGATCGGCGTGCTGTGGACGGTCGCGCTGCTCTTCGCCGACTCGATCCTCGGCGGGATCCTCATGCGGTCCCAGGGTCGCCTGGCATGGCGGCGCTTCACCGAGGCGCTGGCCGCCGGGCGCATGCCGGCGCAGGAGGTGCTGGACGGGACGCTCGTCATCTTCGGCGGCGCCTTCCTCCTCACGCCGGGCTTCATCAGCGACCTGTTCGGCGTGGCGCTGCTCGCCCCGCCGAGCCGCGCCGTGATCCGCAAGACCGTCATGCGGCGCTTCACCAAGCGCCTGACCGGCGCGGTGGCCGCGCAGCAGTTCGCGCGCAGCCGCTTCGGCGGCGGGCCGCCCGGCGGCGGTGGCGCGCCCGGGTACGACGTCGACGGCACCGCCCGTGAGGTCGACCCGCCGGTGCTGGGCCGCGACGCACCCTGACGCCGCGGCGGCGAGAATGGGCGCCATGCCGATCACGAGCGCGCACGAGCGCCCGCAGCCGTCGACCTCCGCAGGCTTCTCGGACGCGGTCACCTTCGCCTTCGCCGACCCCGGGACCGAGGTCTTCGGCCTGGCCCGCGTCGGGCTCTCGGCCGGCCCCGGGGGCACGGTGCAGGGCAGCGGGCTCGCGATCGTCTTCGCCGGGCGTGAGCCGGTCGCCGTGCGCGCGGCGGGCGGCATCGCCGTCGACGGCGCGGACTTCGACGCCGTCGACGCGGCGGGCGTGCGCGCGACCGTCGTGGAGCCGCTGGCGCAGTGGACGGTGGCCTTCGTCAGCGAGGACGAGACGGTCGCCCTGGACCTCACCTTCCGCGCGCTGAGCGAGCCGGGCGAGGTCCCGGCCGGCAGCCCGGTGGCGAGCAAGGGCGGCATGCAGGGGTACGAGCAGCTGTGCCAGGTGACGGGCACCGCCCGCGTCCGTGGCGGCACGCGGACCATCGACTGCCTCGGCCAGCGCGGGCACTCCTGGGGCGCCCCGGACTGGGACAGGATCACCGTCGCGCGCTCGGTCACCGCGTGGGCCGGGCCCGATCTCGGCGTGAGCGTCACCGCCGTGCGGCCGCTGAAGGCCAAGGGGCACGCGGACGAGGCGCTCGCGGTCAGCCTCTTCTCGCGTCCGGCCGCCGGGCCGGACGGCGCCGCGGACGGCGGCCTGGCCCGCGCGATCGAGCCCGAGGAGTCGCGGCTGTCGACGGTCTACGACAGCGAGGGGCGCCAGCGCCGGGCCGGCCTGGAGCTGTTCGAGGACGAGGACGGGTACCCGCACCGTGCCGCCGGGGACGTGCTCTGCGGGACGTCGCTGGACCTCGGGCGCCTGCGCCTGGACTGCGCGTTCTTCCGCTGGCGCCTGGACGGTCGCGAGGGCGTCGGGCGCTACGACATCGTCCGGCGCACCGAGGACCTCGCGTGAGTCCGGCGAGCGCGATCACGACGGTCGTCTGCGACTACGGCGGCGTGCTGACCTCGCCGCTGGCGGGCGCCTTCACGGCGGTCAACGCCCGGCACGAGCTGCCCGACGCGGCGCTCGGCGAGGCGATGGTCCGGGCCGGCGAGCGCCTCGGGCTGAACCTCCTGGCGGAGCTCGAGTGCGGGCGTCTGGGCGAGCCTGAGTTCCTCTCGCTGCTGGGCGCCCAGCTCTCGGCGGACCTCGGGCGTCCCGTGGACCTGTCGGCGTTCTCCGAGCACTACTTCGACGCGCTGGCGCCGAACGTCGCGATGCTCGACGAGCTCGCGGTCGTGCGGGCGGCCGGCTACCGGATGGGGCTGCTGACGAACAACGTCCTGGAGTGGGGTCCGCGCTGGCGGCCGATGGTGCCCGTCGAGGAGCTCTTCGACGACGTCGTCGACAGCGCGCACGTCGGCCTGCGCAAGCCCGACCCGGCGATCTACCACCTGACCTGCGAGCGGCTGGGCGTCGCGGCGAGCGAGTGCGTCTTCGTCGACGACTTCGCCCACAACTGCGAGGCGGCCGAGGCCGTCGGGATGACGGCGGTCTGGTTCCAGGACACAGACGACGCGATCGCGCAGCTGCGGCGCGTGCTGGCCGGGCGGGGCGCGCCGCCGGCGGCGGACACGGCGGCGGCCGGGTAGAGGTCGCGCGTGCTCGCCTACCTCGTCGTCGTCGCGCTGAGCGGGCTCGTCGTCGGGGCCTTCGCGCGGCTGTCGCTGCCGGGCCGCGACCCGATGTCGATCCCGGCGACGATCGCGCTGGGCGTGGCGGGGTCGCTCATCGGCGGCATGCTCGTCTACGCCGTCACGGACGGCAGCTACGGCGCCGGGCTGCCGGTGAGCGTCGGCTGCTCGTCGCTCATCCTCTACGTCGTGCGGCGCCGGCGCGGCGGGGGCCTGACCGATCCCGGCCGGCGCGGCTGAGGGTCGCGCCTCGACGGGCGGGCGGCGCGGCCGTCAGTTGTCGGAGCCGAGGCGGTCCCAGAGGTAGAGCTCGATGCACTCCTCCGCGAGCTCGGCGGCGCGCTCGCGCGAGAGGCGCGGCAGGACGGTGTCCAGCGCCTGGTCCTCGGCGATGCCGGCGTCGAACGCCTCCTCGCCTCGGAAGCCGGCGGCGATCTTCAGGGCCTCGCGGCGGTTCTCGCCGAGGGTCGGGAAGACGTTCACGAGGAACTCGCGGTTGGCGATCGGCTGGCCGACCTCCAGCGAGGCGTGCCACGCCGCGAGCATCGACAGGTCGTGCTCGTCCAGGTCGGCCACCGCCTTGGCGTAGTGGCCGTTGAGCTCGCGCTCGGGGATCTCGTCGACCCACGCCCGCACGAGCTCCCCGAGCAGCTGCCGACGGGCCTCGCGGCCGACGGAGTCTGCGATCACGCGGATGGCGTCGGCCGGTTCGATGAAGCAGAGGGGCACGACCCGGGAAGGTACGGACCGCGTCGGACGGCAACGGAGCAGGCCAGACGGGCCGAACCCGGTGTTTGCGGCTTCCCGGGGAGGCGCCGCCCGACGGCGAATCCCCGCTGTTTGCGCGAACGCGATCAGCGGACGGTGAAGGTCCGCTCGTTCGTCCCCGTCTTCAGGCCGAGGTCGTACTCGACGGCGCGCAGCCGGTAGCGCCCGCGGGCCAGGTGCGACCGGCCCGTGACGGCCCGCAGCGTGAAGCGGTTGGTCCCTTCGTAGCCGGCCAGCGAGCGGGTCGCGACGGCCATCGCGCGGGTGCAGCGCAGGCGCACGGGGACCGGCCGGCCGCCGGCCGCGACGCAGCGGCGCCGAGCGCCCTTGCCGACCGCGCGGCCGGTCGTCAGGCGGTCGGTCGCGAAGGTCACGACGCCGTACTCCCCCAGCCGGATCGTCACGGCGACGGGGGCCCCGGACGCCACGGCGAGGATCGCCGTGGCCCGCCGGCGTGCCGGCGATCGGGTCCCGAGCAGCGCCTTGACGGCCGCAGGCGTCGCGAACGGCTGCAGCGGTGTCGGGGCCGCCGGCAGCGTCGTCGCGAGCTGCGGGACCCCCACGGCCGGCGCCCCCGGCAGGTCCGCGACCGACGGCCGGTCCGGATCGAGCGTGCGCACGAAGACGTCCACGCCGGTCGGGGTGCCGAACGAGGTCATCGGCCCGTGGACATCACCGGGCACGAGGTTCGTCGCGACGGAGGCGAAGACCTCGAAGCGCCCGTCGCCCGACAGCTGCGCGCCGGAGGCCTGGCCGTCGTTCGTCGCGCCGAGCACGCCCGGCGCGCGGCTGACGAGCGCGGTCCGGTTGCCGACGGTGTCCCGCACGAACTCCTTCTCGATGAACGTCGTGGCCGGAGTCGCTGATGTGGGGTCCAGTTGCGTCCCGTTGCTCCCGAGGCCGACGAAACGTCCGTCGCCGGTGATCGTCGGCAGGTTCGAGTTGCCCTGCATCGCCTTCGGGGAGCCGTCGGGCGCCCGCGTGACCGCGGCGGCGCGCGTCGTCCCCTGCTGCGTGTCGCGCAGGTAGACCGATCCGGTGCCGACGGCGGGGACGGCCGGATCCAGGTCGCGCCGGGTGGAGGTGAAGACGACGAAGCGGCCGTCGTCGGACTGCGCGGCGTCGGCGCTGCCGCTCGTGACGTTCACGCCGTTGTTCAGGGTGGACGCGGCGCCCGGGCCGCCGTCGGCGCCGTCGGCGCGCGAGATCCAGCGGGTGGAGCCGGTCTGCAGGTCGCGCTGGAAGACGTCCGCGGCGGCGTCGTCGTCGAGCGGCGAGAGGTTCGCGGCCCGGCTGTAGAAGAGGACGAAGCGGCCGTCGGGGGTGATCTCCGGCGAGACGGACGCGCCGTCGGCGCCGTCGACACCGCCCGGCCCGTCCGCGCGGCTCACAAGCGTGTCGGTGCCGGCCCGGAAGTCGTGCAGGTAGACGTCGTCGGCCGCCGCGCTCGTCGCACTCGACGGCTCGGTGTCGGCCGGGTCCAGCGCTCGGCGGGTGGCGAAGACGACCTTCGTGCCGTCGTCGGTCACGTCGCAGAACTTGCGCTGCTGGGCGTTGTCGTGGAAGTCGGGGGCGCCGAGGACCGCCTCCCCCGCGTCGTGGACCGCGCCTCCGGCGTCCAGGTCGCGGACGACGACGTGCGTCTGCCCGCCGACGGCGTCCAGGTAGCAGAGGTGGCGCCCGGAGTCCGCCAGGCGCGGCTGCTGGAGGAAGAGCACGCTCGGCGCGCTGCCGGCGGCGGCCGAGGTCGTGAGCGGGGAGATGAACTGCAGGGCGCCCGTCGTCATGTCCTTGACGTAGAGGCCCGGGCCCGCGCCGAGGTTCGTGGCCTGGGTGACGAACGCGACCTTCCCGCCGTCGCGCGAGATGGACGGGGTGGCGGTGTCCGAGCCCGGGTAGCCCGAGCCGGCGTCGGCGGGCGCGCCGGCCAGGCCGACGCGGGAGACGAGGAGCGTGTCGTCGACGGCTGCGTGCGCCGTCCCGGCGGTCGCGGTCAGGGCCGCGGCGACGGTCAGCGTGAGCCGGAGGCCGGAACGGCGGCTTGGGCGCATGGGTGGAACGCTACCCCCCGGGACGGGTGCCGGCGGTCGCAGCCTGCTCTCGTCCGGCTCTCGCCGCCGGCGTCGCCGCCGTCAGAGGATCGGCAGGTAGCGGTCCAGCTCCCACTGGGTGACCTGCACCCGGTAGTCC
>CAZRLR010000086.1:0-13059 GCA_964600395.1 uncultured Conexibacter sp. | reverse complement strand
GTCCGCCTCATCCGCCTGGCCGCCCCGCTGCACGACGTCGGCAAGATCGCCATCCCGGACGCCATCCTGCTCAAGCCCGGTCCGCTCACCGCCGACGAGTGGGCGCTCATGCAGCGCCACACGACGATCGGCGCGCAGATGCTGTCCGGCGGCGCCTTTGCGGAGGTCGTGCTGGCCGAGCAGATCGCCGCCATGCACCACGAGCGGTGGGACGGCACCGGCTACCCCGACGGCCTGGCCGGCGAGGCGATCCCGATCGCCGCGCGCATCGTCGCCGTCGCCGACGTCTTCGACGCGCTGACCCACGCGCGGCCCTACAAGCCGGCGTGGACCGTCGAGGCGGCGGTCGCCGAGCTCACCGCCCAGGCCGGGCGGCAGTTCGACCCGCAGGTCATCCGGGCGTTCCTGACGCTCGAGGACCGGCGCGCACCCGAGGCGCCACCGGCGCCGACGGCCGCGTCGCGCTGAGCGACGGCGGATCCGCGCCGGATCGGGGTGCGGTTCAGCGCTGGGCGTCGCGCAGCTGGCGCTGCACGTCGCGCTCGGTGTCGCGCTTCTTGATCGACTCGCGCTTGTCGAAGCGGTCCTTGCCCTTGCCCAGGGCGATCTCGACCTTCGCGCGCGGCCCCTTGAAGTACATCCGCAACGGGATGAGCGTGTAGCCCTTCTCCTTCGTCTCCGCGACGAGCTTGTCGATCTCCTTGCGGTTGGCCAGCAGCTTGCGCACGCGCTCGGGGTCGTGGTTGTCGCGCGCGGCCGGCCCGTACGGCGGGATGTGGACGTTGTGCAGGTACAGCTCGCCGTCGCGGATGAGCGCGTAGCCGTCCTTGAGCTGCACCGTGCCGGTCCGCACGGCCTTGACCTCGGTGCCCGTCAGGACGATCCCGCACTCCAGCCGGTCCATGAACGTGAAGCGGAACGCCGCCTGGCGATTGCTCGCCACGTCCCCCACCGCGATCTTGCGTTTGCCGCCTTTGGCCACGCTCCCAGCCTAGTGCGCAGGCCGCCCGGGACGCGACGCGGGCGGCCCACGACGCCACGGGGCGCCCGCCTGGGCGCCCCGTGGCGTGGGTGTCCTGGCGCTCGACGGTGTGCGTGATCCAGGTGTCCCCCCGCATCCTGCGCACCGTGCGTCGCGTACCTCGGTGATCGGCACCGACGGGCCGGCGTTCGCTGGGCGATCCGTCCACGTCCGTCCGGCGGATCTGCATGACTGCGCCGGCGATGTGTCCAGGGCGCCGTCCCGGGCTCAGGCCAGATCGAGGTCGACCCGGCCGCGCGGGGCGTCGATCCGGTGGACGCTGACCGTCACCGGATCGCCGAGGCGGATCGTCTCCTTCGTGCTCGCGCCCGTCAGCGCCGTGCCTGCCTCGTTGAGCGACCACCAGTCGCCCTGCATCCGCCGGACGGGCAGCATGCCCTGGTAGCCGCCGGGCGCACGCGACCCCTCGTTGCCGAAGGCGACGAACGCCCCGGCCTCGATGATGCCGACGACCTCCCCGGCGAACGGGCGGCCGGTGCCGCCGGCCCCCTCGAAGAGCTCGCGCTCCAGCAGGAAGCAGCGGGCCACGTCGTCGGCGCTGCGCTCGATCTTCATCGCCTCGCGCTCGCGGGCGGCCGTCGCCGCGCCCGCCTCGTCCATCGCCCCGCCGCGCGGCTCGTCCTCCCCCGCGCCGATCGCGCTGAGCAGCGCGCGGTGGGCGATGAGGTCCGGGTACCGGCGGATCGGCGAGGTGAAGTGGCAGTAGTGATCCAGGCCGAGGCCGGCGTGGCCGAGGTTGCGCGGCGAGTAGTGCGCCTGCTTGAGCGAGCGCAGCAGCAGCGACGTCAGCGCGCGTCGCCCGTGGCCGGTGCGCCGCACGTGCTCGTCGATGAGCTTGGACGCCTCGACGATCGCCGCCGAGGCCGCGTCCGGGCTCAGGTGGTCGCCGACCGGCGGCGTCGCGACGTCCAGCGAGGCGAGCTGCTCGACGAGGCGTTGGACCGACGAGCCGTCCGGCCGCTCGTGCACGCGGTAGAGCGTCGGGATCCTCCGCCCGTCCAGGAGGCGCGCGACGGCCTCGTTCGTCGCGACCATCAGGTGCTCGATGAGCTCGTGGGACTCGGTCTGGACGCCGACCGTCGCCGCGTCGACGTGACCACGGGCGTCGAAGGAGAACTCCGGCTCGGACGACTCGATCGACAGGGCGCTGCCCGCCCGGCGCGACTTCAGGGCCGCGGCGGCCTCGCGCGCGGCGGCCAGCGGCGTGGCCCACGGCTCCTGCGGCTGCTCCGCGCCGGCGAAGAGCCGGTCCACGCGGTCGTAGTCCAGACGCTCGTCCGAGCGGATGACCGACCGGACGAAGCGCGAGCGCGTCACGCGGTCCCCGCGGATCTCCAGCTCGGCGGTGACGGCCAGGCGGTCCACCCCGGGCCGCAGCGAGCAGGCGTCGTTGGAGAGCGCGACCGGCAGCATCGGCTCGACCCGCCCCGGGACGTAGACCGACGTCGCGCGGCGGTAGGCCTCGCGGTCGATCGCCGAGCCCGGGCGCACGTAGGCGCTGACGTCGGCGATGTGCACCCAGACGCGCCAGTGGCCGTCACCGAGGCGCTCGGCGCTGATGGCGTCGTCGAAGTCCTTCGCGGTGGCCGGGTCGATCGTGAACGTCGTGAGCGCGCGCAGGTCCTCGCGGACGGCGCCGCCGATGCGGTCCAGCTCGCCGGCGCGCCCCGCGTCCCGCGCGTCCTCGGCCGCCTTCTCCACCCCGGGCGGGAAGCGGCGCGCCAGCCCGCGGTCGAGCATCAGCGCCTCGATGACGGTGCCCGCGTTGTCGGGCGTCCCGAGGACCTTCAGGACCTTCGGCGCGCCGCGCAGCGAGCGCGGCATCTGCAGGAGGACGAGGTCGTCGGGCTTGCCGTCGCGCACGCGCTCGACGGGGATCCGCGGCCCGCGGCCGAAGAACGGGACGGCGCTCAGCTGGCGGCCGCGGCGCTCCAGGCGGCACACGACGGTGTCACCCGCGGGCGGCGGCTCGGCCGCGCGGCTCTGCTCGGCGGTCCGCGGCTTGGGCTTGGGGCCGGTACGGACGGGACGGCCGGACGGCGTCGTCGGGCCCGCGCTCTTGCGGCGGGCCTTGAGCTTGGCCTTCTTGGCCTTCTCCTTCGCGGACTTGGGCTTCGAGCCGCCGGCCGGCCCCTTGCGCTTGCCCTTGCCGTCGCCTGACACCCGGTCGAGGTTACTCGCCGGACACCACGGCGACGGCCTTGTCGAGGCCCTCGTCCCGCTTGCGCGTGTCCGGGTCGTCCTGCGCGACGACGTCGGGCTTGATCCCCGCGCCGGTCTTGACGCCCTGCCCGCCGAGGTTGCGGCCCTTGGGCGTGAAGTACTGCCCGGCGGTGATGTCCAGCGCGCCGCCGTCGGAGAGCTCGATGACCTGCTGGAAGACGCCCTTGCCGAAGGTCCGGGTGCCGACGACCTTCGCGCGGTCGGTGTCCTGCAGGGCACCCGTGACGATCTCCGAGGCGCTGGCGGTGCCGCGGTCCACGAGGACGACGACGGGCGCGTCCGGGACGACGGGGTCGCCGGTCGCCTTCAGCGTGTTCTCCGGGACCGAGCGCCCCTTGGTCGTGACGATCGGGCCGGAGCGGATGAAGGCGCTGGCGATGAGCTGCGCCTCGCTGACCAGGCCGCCGCCGTTGCCGCGCAGGTCGAAGACGAAGCGGTCGGCGCCCTTCTTCTGCAGCGACCGCAGGGCGGCGTAGACCTCGGCGTGGGCGCCGGAGCCGAACTGCGCGAGGGCGACGTAGCCGATCTTCTCGCCGTCACGCTCGATGAGCCGGGAGGCGACCATCGGGACGGTGATCGTCGCGCGGGTCGCGGTGACGGTCTTCGGCTTGCCCTTGCGGGTGTAGGTCAGCTCGATCTCGCTGCCGGGCGGGCCCTTGATGAGCGCGGTCGAGCGCTGCGAGGAGAGGCCCTTGAGCGACCGGCCCTTGGCCGCGGTGATGATGTCGCCCTGGCGGATGCCGACGCGCTGGGCCGGCGAGTCGTCGTAGACGCGGCTGACGAGCAGGCCGAGCGGGTCCTCGACGACGGCCATGCCGATGCCGGAGAACTCGCTGTTCTGGTCCTGCTGGAAGGCCTTGTACTCCTTCGGCGTGAAGTAGTTCGAGAAGCGGTCGTCCAGCCCGGCCACGACGCCCTTGATCGCCGTGTCCGAGAGCTGCTGCCCACCGATCGGCCGGTAGTAGACGTCCTGGACCTTCTGGAAGGCCTCGGTCACCGCGTCGTTCTTGTCGTCCACGAGCGCGTGGCGCACGAAGGCCGGCAGGAACTGCGGGTGCCCGCCGAGCCACATGCCGCCCGCGAGGACGGCCAGGACGATGACGACGGTGGGGATGACGCGGCGGACGGTGCTCATCGAGGAAGGGACGGCACGGGCCGTCCCTCCAGGCTAGTGGCCCGACCCGCGCCTGCGCGCTAGACCCGCAGGAAACGGCGCAGCGACAGCCCCGCGCCCAGGCCGGACACGCCGACGCTCGCGGCGAACAGCAGCGACACGAGCAGCGTGAACGAGATCGTCTCGGGCGAGGCGATGAGCGCGAAGTCGCTCGACAGCGGATCGATGAGCGCGACCTTGCCGACGAACAGCAGGCCGATGGCGACGACGCCGCCCAGCGCGCCCAGGACGATCCCCTCGATGACGAACGGCCAGCGGATGAACCAGTCGGTCGCGCCGACGAGCTTCATGACCTCCACCTCGCGGCGGCGGGAGAAGAGCGACAGGCGGATCGTGTTGGAGATGAGCAGGATCGACGCGATGACCAGCAGCGCGGCCAGCAGGAACATCGCGAGCTTCACGACGCGCGTGGCGGTGAGGATCTTGCCCGTCTGGTCCTTGCGGTTCTCGACCTTGTCGATCGCCGGGTCCACGACGGTGCGGCTGCCCGACGCCGAGACCGGCGCGAGCTCGTTGCGCAGCGCCAGGGCGTTGTCGGCCTTGTCGGGCGTCACGCGGAAGGTGTCCGGCAGCGGGTTGGAGCCCAGCAGCTGATAGGCCTCGGGGTTGCGCTTCTTCTCCTGCGCGTACGCCTTGTCCTTCGAGACGTACTCGACCTTGCCGACGTGCTTCGTGTCGTTCTGCAGCGTGGCGCGGACGCGGGCGACGTCCGCCGGCTTGGCGTCCGTCTTGAGGAAGACGTCGACGAGGACGCGGCCGCGCACCTCGTTGGCCGCCCCCGTCGTCGCCTGCACGACCGGGATGAAGACGCCGAGGACGAGGACCGTCACGACGACGGACGCGACGGCGGCGAAGCTCGGGATGGCGTTGCGGTTGACCGACCGCATCGCCTCCTTGAAGAAGAAGGGGAATTTCATGGTGAGAGGTGCTCCGGCCTAGAAGGCGTCGTCGAAGAGGTCGCCGGGATCGCTCAGGCGGCGCGGCTCGGGTGCCGGCTCGCGCAGCAGCGCGCCGAACTCGCCCGTGGAGACCTCGTCCTGGCGGTAGCCGGCCGTCAGCTCGTCGCGGACGACGCGTCCGGCGCTGAGCTCGATGACGCGCCGGCGCATGCGATCGACCATCGCGTGGTCGTGCGTCGCCACGACGACGGTCGTCCCCGTGCGGTTGATGCGGTACAGCAGCTGCATGATCCCGATCGACGTCTCGGGGTCCAGGTTGCCCGTCGGCTCGTCGGCGATGAGGAGCGGCGGGTGGTTGACGAACGCCCGCGCCACCGCGACGCGCTGCTGCTCGCCGCCCGACAGCTGGTCGGGGAAGTTGTGGAGCTTCGTCGAGAGGCCCGTCAGGCGCAGGATGTCCGGCACCTTGGCGCGGATCTCCTTGCGCCCGCCGCCGGTGACCTGCAGCGCGTAGGCGACGTTGTCGTAGACGGTGCGGTCGGGCAGGAGCTTGAAGTCCTGGAAGACGATGCCGAGGTTGCGGCGGTAGTACGGGACCTTCTTGCGGTCCAGCTTGGCCAGGTCGTGGCCCGCGACGCGGATCGTCCCGGCGGTCGGCTCGTGCTCTTTGATGAGCAGGCGCATGATCGTCGACTTGCCCGAGCCGGTGTGCCCGACGAGGAAGACGAACTCGCCGCGCTTGATGGAGAACGTCGCGTCCTCCAGCCCCGTGTCGCCTGAGTCGAACTGCATGCTCACGCCGCGGAACTCGATGACGTTGGGGACCTGCTGGTCCGGGTGCGCGGCGGTCCGGTCAAGGCGCCGGGCGTGACGTTCTGAGATGGCCATCGTCCGCCGAGATTAGCCAGGGGGCGGCGCTTTTCCTGCAAGGCCGCGCCCGTGCAAGGGGCCTTGCAGCGCCCTTCGTAGACTGCCCTGCATGCCCACGATCCGCACCGAGACGCTCGCCAACGGCCTGCCCCTGCACCGCATGGGCCTGGAGGGCACGAAGGCCACGACGATCCTCGTCGCCTTCGACGCCGGCGCCCGCACCGAGCGGCCGGAGGAGAACGGGATGGCCCACTTCCTCGAGCACCTCGTCTTCAAGGGCGGCGAGAAGTACGACGACTACCGCAAGGTCAACGAGACCGCCGAGCGCATGGGCGGCTCGCTCAACGCCTACACGAGCCACGACCTCGTCGCCTTCCACATCACGGTGCGCGCCGAGGCGACGATGGCCGCGCTGGACCTGCTCAGCGACTTCGTCGGGCGGCCGCTGCTGGACGCCGAGGAGCTCGACAAGGAGCGCGGCGTGGTCATCCAGGAGATCGCCCGCTACAAGGACCAGCCGTCCGCCGTCGCCGAGGAGCTCATCGACCGTGCCGCCTTCGGCGACCACCCGCTCGGGCGCACGGTGCTCGGCCCGGAGGAGCACCTGCGCACCTTCACCCGCGAGGGCATCGTCGCCTTCCGCGAGCGCCGCTGGGCGGGCGCGCGCGGCGGCGCCTTCGTCGTCGGCAACGTGTCCCACCTGGAGGACGGCGCCGCGACGCACGAGCTCTTCGAGCGCTTCCCCACCCTCGACGCCCCCGAGCCGTACGTCCCCGTCGGCGACTTCCGGCCGGAGGTCATGGTCACCGAGCGCGACTCCAACCAGTCGCACCTGCGGATGATCTACCGCCCCGACGTCGACGTGACCGACCCCGCCCAGCGCGCGGCGCTCACGATCTACTCCACCCTGCTGGGCGGCTCGATGGGCTCACGGCTCTTCGACGAGATCCGCGAGCAGCGCGGCCTGTGCTACTCGGTGTACGCCGTGGACCACGCCTACGCCGACGTCCCGATCCTGCAGCTCGGCGCGGGCCTGGAGTCCGGCAAGGTCGACGAGGCCTTCGCGCGGATGAAGGAGATCGTCGGCGAGCTGCACGCCGACGGCCCGACGGAGGAGGAGGTCGCCCGCGCCCGGGCGTACGCCGCGGGCCGCCGGGTCCTGGCCTTCGAGAACACGAACGCCGTGGCGCGCTACGCCGCCAACCAGGCGGTCGTCTTCGATGAGGACATCGACCCCGACCGCGTCATCGAGCGCCTGGACGCCGTGACCTTCGACGAGGTCGCCGACATCGCCAGGCGCGTGGACCCGGCGACCCTCGCGGTCGCGTGCGTCGGCCCGCACACGGCGGACGAGTTCCGCTAGGCGTCAGCCCTGCTGCACCGTCGTCGACCCGCTGGCGACGGTGAAGGAGGCGAGGGTCGTCATCGGGCTCGTCGGCGTCTGGGTCGACACGGGCGAGCGGAAGGCGACCTTCAGCTGCTGCGCGTCCGCCGTGACGGTCATGTAGCCGCGCCGCTCGAAGTTGATGAACTTCAGGTGCGGGTTCGTCGCCAGCAGCGCCTGGCCGGCCGGAGTCGCCGGGCCGAAGGTGTTCTCGAGGCCGAGCGAGCTGACGGCGCCGCCGACGAACTCCGTCCCGACCGGCTTGCCGGTGATGCGCCCGTCGGTGTTCAGCGTCCCCGCGACGTACGTGTGGATGTCCCCCGTGAGGACGCTGAGGTTCTTCACGCCCTTGGCGGCGGCGAACTCGAGGATCTCCTGCCGCTCGGCGCGGTAGCCGTCCCAGCCGTCCTGGTTGAGCGGGATCCCGGGCGCCGAGTCCCACCCCATCAGCATGACCTCGCTCGCCCAGAGCTTCCACGTCGCGGTGCTGCTCGCCAGCGCTTCCTTGAACCACGCCTTCTGCTTGGCCCCGAGCATCGTCTGCCCGGGATCCGCAGCGGCCGGGCACGGCAGCGCGATCATGTCCTTGCACGGCTGCGGGCTGCGGTACTGACGCTGGTCGGTGATGAGGACCTCGGCGTGACGTCCGAGCTTCAGGGACTGGTACACGACGTCCTGCGTCGGCTTGGCCCGGACGATCGGCGTGTACTCGAAGTACGAGAGGTAGCCCGCGCGGCGGCGCTCGGCGTACGGGACGCGGCGCGGCGTCTTGTTGTCGTTCTCGAGCTGCTGCGGATCGGAGCTGGCGGAGTCCGGGCCCTGCCCGTTGTAGTTGTCCTCCACCTCGTGGTCGTCCCACGTGGAGACGTAGGGGAACAGCGCATGCACGGCCTGGAGGTTCGGGTCCGCCTTGTAGAGGTGGTACTTCTGGCGGTACTCGGCGAGCGTCTGCACGTCGCCGTCCTTGTTGGGTCCGGTCGTGTCCTTGCGCGCGGCGGGGCCGTCGTAGTAGTGGTGCTCGTAGATGTAGTCCCCCAGGCCGACGACGAGGTCCAGGTCCGGCTCGGCCGCGAGGCCGGCGAGCGCCGTGTAGTACCCGGCCTCGTAGCTCTGGCAGGACATGACGCCGATGCGCACCGGCTCGGCCGAGTCGGCGGGCCGCAGCGTCCGCAGGCGCCCGACCGGCGAGTCCGTGCGCCTGGTGTGGAAGCGGTAGAAGTACTCCGTCCCGGGCTTCAGCCCGCTGACCCGGCTGCGGGCCGTGAAGTCGCGGACCGCCGTGGCGCGCACCTGCTTGCGCTGGACGACCTTCCGGAAGTCCTTGTCGGTGGCGATCTCGAGCGTGACGAACGACGTGCGGGCCAGGTCGTCGACCCGCGTCCACAGGACCGCCCCGGTCGGGCTCGGCATGCCGGACGCCACGCCGAGCGAGAATCCGCCGCGCGTGGCGACCGGGACGGCCGGCCTGGCGGCGCGGAAGCCCTTGGCCAGGGCGGCGGGCCCGTCGAGCAGGACCGCGCCCGCGGTGAGGGCGCTCCCCGTGAGGAACGCGCGACGGCTGGCTTCGTGCATCGCACCAGTTTCCCAGGCGACCGGCGGGCCGGTCGCACCAGGATGTGAACGGCGCGTCGCCGTCCGGTCGGCGGTCAGGCGTTGATCGAGACCATCCGCTCGATCGGGACGCGGGCCTTCTCGGCGACCTCGAGGGGGACCTTGACCTCGCCAGTCATGTCGCGCAGGCAGTCGCGCAGCTTGGCCAGCGTGATCATCTTCATGTACCGGCAGCTGGCCTGCTCGTTGGCCGCGATGAACGTCACGTCCGGCGCGGCGAGCTGCAGCGGGTACATCATCCCGACCTCGGTGGCCATGATGACCGTGCCGCCGTCGCCCTTGTGCTCCTCGGCGTACTGGAGCATGCCGCCCGTCGACAGCATGTGCACGCCGGCCGCGTCGACGTCCCCGGCCGCGACGTACTCCATGACCGACGTGGAGCACCCGCACTCGGGGTGGATGAGGAAGTCCGAGCCGGGGTGGGCGGCGCGGACGGCCTCGATGTCCGTCGGGCGGATCCCGGCGTGGACGTGGCACTCGCCGTCCCACACGTGCATCGGGCGGCCGGTGACCTTCTCGACGTAGGCGCCGAGAAACATGTCCGGCCCGAAGAGGATCTCGGTGTCCTCGCCGTAGGTCGCGTAGATGTGGCGGACGACGTTCACCGCGTTGGACGAGGTGACGCAGTAGTCCGTCAGCGCCTTGATCTCGGCCGTCGTGTTGACGTACATGACGGTCTTGGCCCCGGGGTGCTTGGCCTGCCAGGCCTTCAGCTCGCCGACGGTGATCGAGTCCGCCAGCGAGCAGCCGGCGTCCAGGTCGGGGATCAGCACGCGCTTGTCCGGGCAGAGGACCGAGGCGGTCTCGGCCATGAAGTGCACGCCGCAGAAGGCGATGACCGAGGCGTCGCTCTTGGCGGCCTGCTGGGAGAGGCCGAGGGAGTCGCCGACGTAGTCCGCGACGTCCTGGACCTCGGGCAGCTGGTAGTTGTGGGCCAGGATGACGGCGTCGCGCTCCTTGGCCAGCGCGCGCACCTCGGCCTGCAGGGCGGGGATGCTTTCGAGGGTCAGCAGCTCGGTCATGACGGGGCGCCCTTCTCGAGGGTGAGGATGAGGGACAGATCGAGCGTCGGGGCCGAGTGCGTCAGGGCCCCCACGGAGATGAATTGTACTCCCGTCCGGGCGATCTCCCCGACCGTCTCGAGGGTCACGCCGCCGCTGGCCTCCGTCTCGGCGCGGCCGGCGATGTGCGCGACGGCGGCGCGCAGCTGCGCCGGCGACATGTTGTCCAGCAGGACCCGCGGGGCGCCGGCGGCCAGAGCCTCGTCGACCTCCTGCAGGTCGCGGACCTCGGCCTCGACGAGCAGGCCGGGCGCGTGCGCGAGGGCCGCGGTGACCGCCGCGCCGACGCCCCCGGCCATCGCGGCGTGGTTCTCCTTGATGAGGACGGCGTCGAAGAGCCCGATGCGGTGGTTGGACGCCCCGCCGGCCGCGACGGCGGCCTTCTCGAGCAGCCGCAGGCCCGGCGTCGTCTTGCGGGTGTCGAGGATCGTCGCGCCCGTCCCGCGGACGGCCTCCACGTAGCGGGCGCTGAGGGTCGCGATGCCGCTCAGGCGCCCGAGGAGGTTCAGCGCGGTGCGCTCGGCGGCCAGCAGGGCGGCGGCGTCGCCGTGCACCTCGAAGACCGGGCCGTCCTCGCGCCAGACGCCCTCGTCCGTCAGCGCGGTGAACGTCGCGTCCGGGTCGGTCTGGCGGAAGGCCTCGCGCGCGCCGTCCAGCCCGTACACGACGCCGGGCGCCTTCTGGCGCACGCGGGCGACGGCGCGCGTGCCGGGCGGGACCGTCGCGGCGGTCGTGACGTCCCCCGTCCCGACGTCCTCCGCGAGCGCCCGCGCGACGAGGTCGTGGATGAGGTCGGGGTCGACGGTGGTGAGCGCCATGGGACGGGCAAGGATAGGGCGGCGGCGCGGCGCGGCCGGGATAGGGTCGTGCGCATGCGCGCCCTCCTGCTCCGTGAGACCGTCGGCCCGGCCGGCCTGACCCTCGAGGACGTGCCGGTCCCCGAGGGCGGCGACGGCCTCGTCCTCATCGACGTGCACGCCGCCGGCGTGGGCTTCGTCGACATGCTCATCACGAAGGGCGAGTACCAGATCAAGCTGCCGCTGCCGTTCGTCCCGGGTTCGGAGGTCGCCGGGACGGTGCGCCAGGCGCCGGAGGGCAGCGCGCTGCAGGTCGGGCAGCGCGTGGCGGCGATGGTGCCCTCCGGCGGCTACGCCGAGGTCGTCGCCACGCCGGAGATCCTCACCTTCCCGCTGCCGGACGCCGTGGACGACGCGACCGCCGCGGGGATGGTCATCAACGCGGGGACGGCGCACCTTGGCCTCGAGCGCCGCGGGCGCCTGGCCGCCGGCGAGACCGTCCTCGTGCACGGCGCGGCCGGCGGCACGGGCCTGGCGGCGATCGGCGTGGCCAAGGCGCTGGGCGCGGGGACGGTCGTCGCGGCGGCCTCGACGGACGCCAAGCGGGCCGCCGCGCTGGCCGCCGGCGCCGACGAGGCGGTCGACAGCGGCGGGGACTGGATCGCCGCGGTGAAGGAGCTCACCGGCGGCCGTGGCGCCGACGTCGTGTGGGACCCGGTCGGCGGGGACGCCTTCGCCGGGTCGCTGCGCTGCCTGGCGCCGGAGGGGCGGCTGCTCGTCGTCGGCTTCACCGGCGGGTCGATCCCCGAGGTGAAGGTCAACCGGCTGCTGCTGCGCCACCACGACGTCGTCGGGGTCAACTACGGCGGCTTCATCCCCGTCGACCCGGGCTTCCCCGCGCGCTCGGCGGCGCAGACCTTCGGCTGGGCCGCCGAGGGCCGGCTGTCGCTGCCGACGAACCCGCCGGTCCCGCTCGAGGAGGGCCCGGCGGTGCTGCAGGCCTTCGCCGACCGCACGATGGTCGGCAAGCCGGTGCTGCAAGTGCGCTGACGGCGTGGCACACCGGTCGCGGCGTCCGCGACCACGGTGCCTCATCGCGGGGACCGCGGATTCGGCGTCGCACACCGGTCGCGGATTCCGCGACCACCGTGCGGGGCCGGCCAGATCACCGGCCCTGCGGACCCCGTCAGTCCTGGCGCAGCACGTGGATCGTGCCGAGCGTCGGGTCGCTGGCGCCGTGCAGGCGCGCCCCGCCCTCGAGAATCGCGCGCAGGTAGGCGACGACCTCCGCGGTCACGCGCTCACCCGGGATGAGCGCCGGGATGCCCGGCGGGTAGCCCGCGATCGACTCGACCGACACGCGGCCCACCGCGTCCGCGATGTCGACCTTCTCGGCCGGCCCCAGGAACGCGTCGCGCGGCGCGACGACGGTCTGGGCCGGCGGCGCCGCGGGCGGGCGCACGATCGGGCCGAGCTCGTCGTCGCTGCGGGCGATGCGCTTGACCGTCTCGTCCAGGTCGCCCGCGACGCGCTCGAGCGCGACCGCCGACTCCGCCACGCCGACGACGAGCACGACGGTCGCCGCGGTCGCGAGCTCGACGTTGCCGTCGTAGGCCTCGCGCAGCGCGTCGGCGACCTCGTAGCCGCTGCGCCCCGTGCTGCGCACGTCGAGCACGATCCGCAGCGGATCCCAGTCCGCGACGCCCGGGCGCCCGACGAGCTCGGGCCCGATGACCCCGAGCCCCGGGGTCGTGGCGAGCTTCGCGCGCGTCCGCTGGACCGCCGCGAGCGTCTCGTGCAGGAGCGCCTCGCCGTGGACGGCGAGCTGCCGGCGCGAGGCGTCGAGCGACGCCATGAGCAGGGACGACGGCGACGTGGAGCGCACGAGCCGCATCGCGCGGGCGATGGCCTCGGCGTCGATCCGGTCCCCGTGGCCGACGTGGAGCATCGCCGACTGCGTCAGCGACCCGGCGATCTTGTGGGTGCTCGTGAGCACCG
>CAZRLR010000085.1:0-13086 GCA_964600395.1 uncultured Conexibacter sp. | reverse complement strand
TGGCCGGCGAGCAGGTCGCGGCGCAGCCGGGTCAGCGTCCGCGCGTAGGCGCGGCGGGCGGCGGCCGTGTTCCCCGCGGCGCGGCGGCGCCGCTCGGCGCGGGCGCGGAGGCGCAGGTAGCGCCCGATGCCCGCGACGGAGCGGACCTGCACGACCGTCCGCGGCGCGGCGCCCGCCGGGAGGCCGTCCAGCGCGACCGCGACGATCGCGTCCTCCCCCGAGCTGGCGACGTAGAGCGTGCGCCCGTCGGGCGCGACGTCGACGGTGACCGGCGCGGTGCCGATCGGCACCCCGGGGCGGCCGACGGCGATCGACCGCGTGATCTTCAACGTCCCGGTGTCCAGCACGTCGACGCGGTCGCGCCCGGTGACGGCGACGAAGGCGCGGTCCTTGACCGGGTCGATCGTGATGCCCTGCGCGTGCGCGTAGTCGCCGCCGACCTTCACGGTGGCGACGGTCTGACCGCCGGGGAGCGAGAGGACGGACACCGTGCCGTCCCGCTCGTTCGTCACGTACGCCCGGGCGCGACGCGGGTCGACGGCGACGCCGTACGGGTAGCGGCCGACGTCGACGAGCTTCACCGCGCGCGAGGCGGTGTCGATGATCGCGGCCTGGTCGGCCTGCTCGAGCGCGACGACGAGCATGCGGCCGTCAGCGCTGACGGCCAGGCCCGCCGGGAAGGCGCGCACCCCGCTGGTCTTGGGCGGCAGCTCGTCGGTGGCGGCGGCGCCGTTCGCCGTGCCCGACAGCGCGATCGGCTCGGCCTCGACCGCCGTGCCCGTCGCGGGCGTCACGTCGTAGACGTGGACGACGTCCCCCTTGACGCCCTTGGCGTCGGGGCTCTGCGTGCCGTCGGCACCCTGCCCGGACACGTAGGCCCGGCGCCCGTCC
Source organism: uncultured Conexibacter sp. (assembly GCA_964600395.1). Lineage (GTDB taxonomy): Bacteria > Actinomycetota > Thermoleophilia > Solirubrobacterales > Solirubrobacteraceae > Paraconexibacter. The sequence goes on along the minus strand of CAZRLR010000085.1, from coordinate 12,195 downwards.
GGGGCGAAGGCCACGCCGACGTAGCCGCCGGGCAGCGGCAGGCGCTGGACCTCCTTGCCGGTCGCGACGTCGACGACGTGCACCGCGGTGGCCGGGCCGCGGCCGGCGTCCACGACCCAGGCGAAGCGCCCGTCGGGCGAGAGCGCGCCGCCGGTCGGGAACGGGCCGACGGTCGTCATCCGCCCCTCGGGGTGCAGCAGGCGCCCGTTGCCGGTGACGCCGGCGGGGAGCGGGACGGGCGCCAGCGCGGACGCAGGGCCTGCCCCGGCCGCCAGCAGTCCCGCGACCGCGAGGAGCAGGGCGACGGGACGAGGACGCGAGGCACGGGCGCGCAGCATCCGCGGGTCTCTACCGGATCGCGGCCCGGCGCGTGCCATCAGCCCGTGAAGGACCGGGCCGCGACGCGGCCGGAGCGCCCGCGGTCGCGGGCCGGGGCGGCCGCCGCCGCAGCCCGGACACCGGCTAGGGTCCCGCGCCGGATGCGACGCCCCACCGTCACCCTGCTCGCGGCCGTCGCCGGGCTCGCCGGCTGCGGCGAGGGTCAGGATCAGCCCGGCGTGCCGCCCCCGGCGACGACCGGGGTCGTCGCCCCGCCGCCCGCCAAGCCGGCCACGACCGCGGCCACCGTGCCCGCGCTCACCGTGCCGAGCAAGCCGAAGCCCAAGCCCGGGCCGCGCACCCGCGCGGGCTACCTCGCCCGCCTGGACGAGCTCGCCGCCAAGCTCGGGCCCGCGATCGACGAGGCCGCGCAGACCGGCGACAGCACGCCGATCGCCCGGATCGACGAGGCGGTGCAGCGGACGACGAAGCGCTGGCTGGCCGACGGCAACGCCGCCAGCCCGGCCGCCGCGACGCTCGCCGCCGCCATCGCGACGGCGCGGACGAACGTCGAGTCCTCGCTCCTGGCCCCCGAGTCCCGGCGGCAGGTGCAGGTCGCCCGCGACGCGCTGGCGGCCGAGCGCGCCGCGGGCTGAGCGACGGTTCGCTCGCGCGCCGCTGCCGGCGCCCGTGGCGCCCCTCCCTCGCTACCCTCACAGGCCATGCGTGTGCGCACCCGGATCCTCGGCGCCACCGCCCTGTCCCTCGCCGCCGGCACGTTCGCGGGCGGGTGCGGGGGCGGGGACGACGTGCAGCAGGCCGCCGCGGGGAGGCCCGCGGTCGCGACCGCCCAGCCGTCCGCCGACACCGTCACGTCCGCGACGGGGACGACGGCTGCCCCGGCCGCCGGTGCCGCCGTCGCGCCCGCCACGGGCACGACCCGGCGGGTGGACGACGCCGAGGCCGACCAGGCCTTCGCACTGCCCGAGGGGACGAAGCTCACCGAGAAGCCCGCGCCGCCCGGCGCCGCGAAGGCCGCGGTCAAGCGCGACCGCGCGGCCGCCGCCTCCGACGAGACGAAGGACAACTTCATCTCGCCCGGCGCGCCGTCGGACGCGCAGATCGCCGCCGACCTGCGGCAGATGGAGGCCGTGCAGAAGCAGCAGGAGAAGGCGGCCGGCACCGTCGGCGGGAAGCTCACGCTCGAGCGCGACGGCACCGTGTCGGTCGGCGCGGGCGTCCCCGAGGTCGTCGCCCGGGTCGTCGAGGGCGCCAACGCGATCGCGAAGTACCCCTACGTCTACGGCGGCGGGCACGGCTCGTTCGTCGACACGGCCTACGACTGCTCGGGCTCGCTGAGCTACGCGCTGGCGGCGGGCGGCCTGCTGGACTCCCCGAAGGTCTCGGGCGACTTCGCGGCCTCCGGCGCGCCCGGGCCGGGCAAGTGGATCACGATCTACGCCAACGCCGGGCACACCTTCATGGTCGTCGGCGGCATCCGCTACGACACGAGCGGCCGCGGCGGCCCGCTCGGCACCCGCTGGAACACGGCCCCGCGGTCGATTGCGGGCTTCAAGGTCCGCCACCCGCCCGGGCTCTAGCCGGCCACGCGGTCGCGAAGGCCTCCCCGCGACCGGCGACCACCTCGACGACCGACCGGGCGCCCAGGCGCGTGCGCTGGCGCCGCGGGCTCACGCCGGCGTCGACGGCGAGCACCGCGTCCTGCCGGTCGAGCCAGACGAGGTCCAGCGCGAAGCGCATGCCGAAGGTGTGGACCGAGCGGCACGGCGCGATCCACAGGCCGACGTCCGGCGGGAGGGCGTCGAGCCTCGCCAGCCCCCTGCCGCGCGCCGCGAAGCTGCGGGCCTCGACCACGGTCAGCCCACCGGGCAGCGTGAGCGCCGGCAGCGCGGCGAAGCGCTGCGCCGCGGCGGGGGAGCGTCGTCGGCGGGCGAGCAGGGCGGGCATCACCGCGACCGTACCCGCGCCACGAGCGTCCCCCGGACCCTTGTCGTGGAACGACAGCACCGGTCTGCGCCGGCATGGCGACAATCGCGCCATGAGCGATCAGACGCTGACCGGGCACTGCCTCTGCGGCGCCATGACCTACCGCATGACGGGCGAGCCGCTCATGACGGCCGTCTGCCACTGCGAGGACTGCCAGCGCCAGAGCGGCAGCGCCTTCTCGGTGAACGTCGTCGTCAACCGGGAGGACTTCACGATGGAGGGCCCGTCCCTCGGCGCCTTCACGACGGTCGGGACAGACACCGGGCTGGAGCGCGAGCGCAGCTTCTGCACGACGTGCGGCTCCCCGCTGACGACGCAGCTGGCCGAGGCCCCGCAGTGGACGATCGTCAAGGCCGGGACGATGGACGACCGCTCCGCGCTGGCGCCCGGCGTCGAGCTGTGGTGCGAGTCCCAGCAGGCGTGGACCGCGGCCGACGACGCCGAGCGCGGCCAGCTGCCGCGCGGCCTGCCCGCCTCCGTCTGACCGCGGGCCGGAAGCTGAACGAGGGTTCCGGCCACGCTGAGGGGCCCGATCCCTCATCGACCCGCCGACCGGAAGGTGAACGAGGGTTCCGGCCACGCTGAGGAGCGCCGCCCCACATCGACCGCGCACCACCGCCCGCTCCCCGGAACGGCGAAGGGCCCCTCGCGGGGCCCTTCGGCACGACAGGCGATCCGCCGGGGCACGAGGCCCCGGCGACGGCCTACACGGCGACCGTGTCCGCGCGCAGCGCCTCGGCGAGCGCGTTGGGCAGGATCCGGTAGGAGTGGAACTCCATCGAGTAGGAGCCACGGCCCTGCGTCGCGGAGCGGATGTCGTTCGCGTAGCCGAACATCTCGCTCAGCGGCACCTCGGACATGACGGACACGATGCCGCCCGGGCGCGACTCGCGCTCGCCGACCAGACCGCGGCGCCGGGCGATGTCGCCCATGACCCAGCCCAGGCCGTCCTCGGGCACCGTGACCTCGACGGCCATGATCGGCTCGAGGATGACGGGCTTGGCGCGACGGCAGGCCTCCTTGAAGCCGATGTTGCCGGCCATCTGGAAGGCGATCTCGGACGAGTCCGTGTCGTGCGACTTGCCGTCGGTGAGCGTCACCTTGACGTCCTCCATCGGGTAGCCGGCGACGACGCCGGAAGCCATGCCGAGCTCGCAGCCCTTGCCGACCGCCGGGATGTACTCCGTCGGGACGTTGCCGCCCTTGACCTTGGACTCGAACTCGAAGCCCTTGCCGGGGTTCGGCTCGACGTCGAGGTAGACGACGCCGTACTGGCCCGAGCCACCGGTCTGCTTGACGAACTTGCCCTCGATCTTCGTCGCGGGCGCCGTGATCGTCTCGCGGTAGGCGACCTGCGGGCGGCCCGTGTTCGCGTTGACCTTGTACTCGCGGCGCAGGCGCTCGACCGTCACCTCGAGGTGCAGCTCGCCCATGCCCGAGAGCACGGTCTGGCCGGTCTCGTCGTCCGTGCGCATCTTCAGCGACGGGTCCTCACGCACGAGGTAGGCCAGCGCGACGGCGAGCTTCTCCTGGTCCGGGCGCGAGGCCGGCTCGATCGACACGTGGACGACCGGCGGGGCGAAGTGGATGTTCTCCAGCTGCACCGGCGCGTTCGGGTCGCACAGCGTGTCGCCCGTCGTCGCGTTCTTCAGGCCGATGGCCACGGCGATGTCGCCCGAGTAGACCTCGGTGACGTCCTCGCGGTCGTTGGCGTGCATCATGAGCAGGCGGCCGATGCGCTCGGTCTTGCCCGTCGTGGAGTTGAGGATCTTGTCGCCGGCCTTCAGCGTGCCGGAGTAGACGCGGAAGTACGTCAGCGGGCCGGCCTGCGGGTCGCGCTGGATCTTGAAGGCGAGGGCCGAGAACGGCGCGCTGTCGTCCGGCTCGCGGGTCGCCTCGCCGTCGGCCGACGTGACGGTGCCACGGTCGGTCGGGGACGGCAGGTAGCGCGTGATCGCGTCGAGCAGGGGCTGGACGCCCTTGTTCTTGATGGCCGAGCCGCACATGACGGGCTGGACCTCGTTCTGCAGGACGGCCTGGCGGATCGCCTCGGCGAGCATGTCCGGCGTGACGGAGTCCTCGTCCTCGAGGTAGGCCTCCATGACCGGCTCGTGGTACTCGGCGACCGCGTCGATGAGCTCGTGGTGCGCGGCGTGGGCGGCGTCGGCGTACTCGGCCGGGATCTCGCCGACCTCGTACTGCATGCCGTCGTCCTGGCCGTAGCGGATCGCCTTCATGTCGACGAGGTCGATGACCCCGGCGAACTTGTCCTCGGCACCGATCGGCAGCTGGACCGGGACGGCGTTGGCGCCCAGGCGGTCCTTCATGGTCTGGATCGCCTTCGCGAAGTCCGCGCCCTGGCGGTCCATCTTGTTGACGAAGCAGATCCGCGGGACGGTGTACTTGTTCATCATGCGCCAGACCGTCTCGGACTGGGGCTCGACGCCGGCGACGGAGTCGAACAGCGCGATGGCGCCGTCCAGGACGCGCAGCGAGCGCTCGACCTCGGCCTGGAAATCGACGTGGCCGGGCGTGTCGATGATGTTGATGCGGTGGGTCTCGGCGCCCTCGATGTTCGACGGCTTCCAGAAGCACGTCGTCGCGGCGGACATGATCGTGATCCCGCGCTCCTGCTCCTGGTCCAGCCAGTCCATCGAGGCAGCACCCTCGTGCACCTCGCCCATCTTGTGGACCTTGCCGGTGTAGTAGAGGATGCGCTCGGTCGTCGTGGTCTTGCCACTGTCGACGTGGGCGGAGATCCCGATGTTGCGGGTGAGGGCGAGGCTGATCTGGCGGCTCATGAGTTCAGGCTTTCGGTTCTGGTGAGGGGTGTCGCTGGCTTGCTGTCTGTCGGACTGTGCGCCGGACCGTGCCGTCCGGCGTGACGCGTCCTCAGGCGGCAGCCGAGGGCGCGCTGGCGCAGCTCGTCGCGGAAGGCCGCGAGGTGAGCTGCTCGGCGGGTGAAGCGCTCCCGGGCGTGGCCCGGGACCTCACCCCTTCAGCGAAGGGCTGAACGAGATCCCGACCGGGCCCGGGCACGGCCGAACAGCACGCGCGGCGCGCGTGATGCGGACGTTTTGGGCGCGACTGGGCCAACCATCACTCCGACACGATAGAGCACCGCCGCGCGAACGGGCGTCCGCGCACCGACGCTTGCGGTCAGGCGGCGACGCGCGTCCCGCCCACGACCCGGCCGTCACCCTCGAGCACCTCGCAGGCGACCTGCACGACGTGCGGGTCGAACTGCCCGCCGGCGCAGGCCCGCAGCTCCTCGAGCGCGCTCTCAGGGGTCCCGGCCGGCCGGTAGGGCCGGGCCTCGGTCATCGCCGTGAAGGCGTCCGCGACGAAGCTGATGCGCGCCGCCAGCGGGGTCGCGTCCGCGACGAGGCCGTCGGGGTAGCCGCCGCCGTCCCAGCGCTCGTGGGAGGCCCGCACCGCCCGGCTGACGTGGCCGAGGGCCGGCGCGGCGGCGACGATCCGCTCGCCGATGAGCGTGTGGCGCCGGATGAACGCCCACTCCGCGTCGTCCAGCGCGTCGGCCTTCTCGAGGATCGACCGCGGGATCGCGACCTTGCCGATGTCGTGGAGCATCGCGGTCAGGCGCACGTCGGCGACGTCCTCCTCGTCGAGCTCCAGCCCGCGGGCGATCTGCTCCGCGACCTCGACGACCCGCAGCGTGTGCGCGGCGGTGTCCGGGCTCTGCTCGGCGAGGACCTGCGCGAGCGCGGTGGCGGCCTGGTGGGCGCTGCCGCCCGCGCGGCGGTGCTTGCGCGAGTACAGCCGCTCGTCGGTCAGGCGCAGCGCCTCGAGGACCGGCATGCCGGCGGTGAGGGTGAGGCTGCCGCAGGTCGCCGTGACCTCGACCGCCCCGGTCCGCTCGGCGACCGCGGCGGTGATCGCGTCGGGGTCGGCGCCACCGGGCAGGAGCAGGCAGAACTCGTCGCCGCCCATGCGGTAGGCCGAGCCGCCCAGGCGCTCGGTCTCCTGCTGCAGGCGGTGGCCGATGCGGCGCAGCAGGTCATCGCCGGCGGGGTGGCCGTAGGTGTCGTTGTAGGTCTTGAAGCCGTCCAGGTCGACGATCGCGATCGTCGAGGGCTCGGCGTCCGGCGCGACGCGCGACTCCAGCTCGGCCATCAGCAGGCGCCGGTTCGGCCAGCCGGTGAGCGCGTCGTGCGTGGCCGCGTGCGCGTGCACGTTGGCGAGCACCCGCAGCTGCAGGTCGGTGCTCACCGCGGCGGCGAGGTCCTCCATCAGCTCGCGCTCGGCGTCCGTCCAGGCGCGGGGCTCACCGTCGATCGCGCAGAACGCGCCGAGGCTCTGGCCGGAGGCCGAGACGAGCGGGACGCCAAGGTAGGCGCGGACGCCGAGGTCGGGGCCGGCGAGGTTGTCCTTGAGGATCGGGTGCAGGCGAGCGTCGTCGACGACGAGCGTCCCGGAGGTCACGACGTGCTGGCAGAAGGAGTGGCTCAGCGGCGTCTGCCGGCCCTCGGCCGCCCAGCCCGTCAGCCCTTCGATCGCCGGAAAGTACTGGCGTGTGTCGTCGACGACCGACACGAGCGAGACGGGGACGCCGACCAGGGCGCCGGCCAGCCGCGTGAAGCGCTCGAGTGCCACCTGCCCGCCCCCGTCCAGCAGGCCGGTCGCCTGAAGGTCGGCCAGGCGCTCCCGATCCCGGAGGACCGCGACATGGGTCGAGGCATCCGGGCGGAGCACGTCCATGGGGCTGTCGTCGGTCACGCACGCCGAAGCTGAAGCGTTCTGGCGCGTTCGCACGCTCACGCGACCGAGGACCGCGTCCCGTCGGGGAGGCGCCGGAGCAGCGGGCGCGCCGCGGTGCACCGGAAGATAGTGTCGCCCCATGTCCCGCCTGACGCAGCTGGCCGCCGTCGCGGCCGCCCTCGCCCTGACGCTCCCGGCCGCCGTCGCCGCAGCGGCCGCCCCGCGCTACGACGTCACCGTCGCGCGCACCGAGTTCGGCATCCCGCACATCAAGGCGAAGGACTTCGCGTCCCTCGGCTACGGCTACGCCCACGCCCTGGCCGAGGACCAGCTGTGCACCGTCGCGGAGAGCTACATCACCTCCGGCGGCGAGCGCGCGCGGTTCTTCGGGCCGGACAAGGGCTACGCGATCCGTGGCAACGGCTCGACGGCGAACAACCTCAACAGCGACTTCTTCTACCAGCGCGTGCGCGACCGCAAGGAGGTCGAGCGCCTCGTCGCCGTCCCGCCGCCGCTGGGCCCCAAGCCCGAGATCAAGCAGGCACTCGCGGGCTACGTCGCGGGCTATAACGCCTACCTGCGCGAGATCGGCGGCACCGACGGCGTCCCGGACCCGACCTGCCGCGGCAAGGCGTGGGTGCGGCCGATCACGATCATGGACGTCTACCGGCGGTTCTACTCGCTGGCCATCCTCGCCTCGCAGGGCGTGGCGCTGGACGGCATCGCGCAGGCCCAGCCGCCGACGCCGTCGCTCACGCCGGCCGTGACGCGCGCGAAGGCCGAGGCGGACGCCGTCGCCACCGCGAGCGCCCTCGCCCCCGGGGAGATCGACCGGCGCCTGGGCGGCCTGGGCTCCAACGCCTACGCGATCGGGCGCTCGCTGTCGCGGGACGGGCACGGCCTGCTGTACGGCAACCCGCACTTCCCCTGGCAGGGGCCCGAGCGCTTCTACCAGTCGCACCTGACCATCCCGGGCCGCTACGACGTCACCGGCGGCTCGCTCATGGGCGTCCCGATCATCCTCATCGGCGCGACGAAGGGCATGGCCTGGAGCCACACGGTCTCCACCGCCCGGCGCTTCGTCCCCTACCAGCTGACGCTCGTCCCGGGCTCGCCGACGTCCTACGTCCAGGACGGCGTCGTCAAGCAACTGAAGGCCGAGCGGGTCACGGTGCAGGTGCCCGGCGCCGACGGCAGGCTCGAGCCGCGCACGCGGACGCTGTACTCGTCCGAGCACGGCTCACTGCTGACGTCGATCCTCGGCTTGCCGATCTTCCCGTGGACCCCGGCCACCGCCTACGCGATCTACGACGGCAACGCGGAGAACTTCGGGCGCCTGCTCAACCACTTCTTCGACATGAACGCCGCGCAGTCCGTCGACGAGGTCGACGCGATCCTCAAGCGCTACCAGGGGATCCCGTGGGTCAACACGGTCGCCGCCGACACCGCGGGCAACGCCTACTACGCCGACATCGGCTCGATCCCGAACGTCGACGCGGCGAAGTACGCCGCCTGCCAGACCGTCCTCGGGCAGGCGACGGACGCGCTGCAGCGCCTGCCGGTCCTCGACGGCTCGCGCGCGGCCTGCGACCCGGGCACGGCCGCCGACGCGGTCGCCCCCGGCATCCTGGGCCTGAAGGACCTGCCGAGCCTGCGGCGGACCGACCACGTGTCGAACATGAACGACTCGTACTGGTTGACGAACCCCGACGCCCCGCTGGAGGGCTTCAGCCGCATCATCGGGGACGAGCGGACCGCGCGGTCGCTGCGCACCCGGCTGGGGATCAGGCAGCTGCAGCAGCGGGCCGCCGGGACGGACGGGCTGCCGGGGAAGGGCTTCGACCTGGAGAACCTCATGACCGTCGGCCTGGGCAACCGCGTCTACAGCGGGGAGCTGTGGCGGGACGACCTCGTCGCCGGCTGCACGAGCGCGGCCTGCGACGTCCTGCGCGCGTGGGACCTGCACAACGATCTGGACTCCAAGGGCGCGATGCTCTGGCAGCGCTTCGTCACCCGCCTGAACGGGACGGCGCCCGTCGCCCTGCCCGGTCCGGCCTCGCCGTTCGCGACGCCGTTCGACGTCAAGGACCCGGTGAACACACCGAGCGGCCTGAACCCGGCCAACCCGACCGTCGTCACCGCGCTCGCGCAGGCGCAGAGCGACCTGGAGGGTGCCGGCCTGCCGCTGGACGCCAGCCCCCGCCAGGGCCAGACGGTGACGCGTCGTGGCGAGGTCATCCCGATCCACGGCGGCCCCGGCGGCAGCGGCATCTTCAACGTCGTCACCCCGACGTGGGACCCGAAGAAGGGCTACACGGAGGTCGTCCACGGCTCGTCGTTCGTCCAGGCGGTCGACCTCAAGCCCGGCTGCCCGGACATCCGCACGCTGCTGACCTACGGCGAGTCGGAGAACCCGGCGTCGGTGCACTCGAGCGACCTGACGAAGGAGTTCAGCGCCAAGCGCTGGGTGAAGGTGCCGTTCTGCCCCGCGGCGCTCGAGCGCGACCGCTCGGCCGTGCGGACCCGGACCGCCGACGTGGGCGCCACCGTCGTGACCGTCCGCGAGGCCCGCGGCCGGGCGCGCCCGCGGATCGCCGTCGTCCGGACGGCGGGCCGGCCGGCGCGCGTGACCGTCCGCCTGCGCCGGGGCGGCAGGGTGACGCGGCGCCTCACGCGGCGCGGGTCGACCGTCGTGCTCTCGCCGGCGGTCGGCCGGGGGCCCTACCGGGTCGACGTGACGGTCGGCGGACGGACGTTCCGGGTCGCCGCCCGCCAGCGCTGACGGCCGGTTGTACCGGCGGTCCTATCCGCTTGTACAACCGGTCCAGGTCGGTCTTTGTCCACCGGGACATGCGCCGGGGGCCCGCGCTCGCGCAGGATCAGGCGCGTGAAGCTCGTGATCGGCATCGTGCGCCCCGAGCGCACCAACGACGTCCTGGAGGCGCTGCACGCCGCGGAGGTCCGCGGCGTCTCGCTCTCGCGCATCCAGGGCCACGGCGGGGAGCTCGACCACGTCGAGACCTACCGCGGCACCCGCGTGAAGATGGGGCTGGCGGACAAGATGCGCTTCGAGGTCGCCGTCTCCGACGGCTTCGTCGACCGCACCGTGCAGGCGCTCTGCGAGGGCGGGCGCACCGGCGAGGTCGGGGACGGCAAGGTCTTCGTCCTGCCGCTCGAGCAGGTCGTCCGCATCCGGACGGGGGACGTCGGCGACGACGCCGTGACCCCCGGGGACGGCGCCGGGCACGGGTCGGCGGCATGACCGGGATCGACACCGGCGACACCGCCTGGGTCCTCATGAGCACCGCCCTGGTGCTGCTCATGACGCCGGCGCTCGGCCTCTTCTACGCCGGCCTCGTGCGCGAGAAGAACACGCTCAACACGTTCATGATGTGCCTCGCGGCGTTCGCCGTGGCGACCGTCAGCTGGGCGGCGATCGGCTACTCGCTGGCCTTCAGCGAGGGCAACGGCTTCGTCGGCGGCCTGGACCACGTCTTCATGCGCGGCGTGGACTTCGCGCCGCGCGAGGGGCAGACGATCCCCCACCTGCTCTTCTTCGCCTTCCAGGGGCAGTTCTGCATCCTCACCGTCGCGCTCGTCGCGGGCGCGGTCGTCGAGCGCATGCGCTTCGTCCCGTTCGTCGCGTTCGCGGCGCTCTGGTCGATCTTCGTCTACCCCGTCCTCGCCCACTGGGCCTTCGGCGGCGGCTGGCTGCAGGCGCGCGGGATGCTCGACTTCGCCGGCGGCGTCCCGGTCGAGATGGGCTCCGGCTTCTCGGCGCTGGCCGCGGCACTCGTCGTCCGCTCGCGCAAGGACTACGGACGGCAGGCGCTGCTGCCCCACAACGCCGTCTACGTCCTCGTCGGGGCGGGCCTGCTGTGGTTCGGGTGGCTCGGCTTCAACGGCGGCAGCGGCCTGGGCGCGAACCGGCCGGGCGTCCTGGCCTTCGTCAACACCCTGCTGGCGCCCGCCGCGACGCTCGTCGTGTGGTTCACGCTGGACCTCGTGCGCGCCCGGCAGATCACCGCGATCGGCGCGGCGACCGCGATCGTCGTCGGCGCCGTCGCGATCACCCCGGCCGGCGGGTACGTCAGCCCGGGCTGGGCGCTCGCGCTCGGCGCGCTGGCCGCCGTCCCCTGCTACTTCGCGATCCTCCTGCGCCCGCGCACCCGGGTCGACGAGACGCTCGACGTCCTGGCCGCGCACGGCGTGGCCGGCTTCACCGGCATCCTCTTCATCGGGTTCTTCGCGCAGCAGTCGTGGAACGGCGTCGGGGACGGGCTGCTCTACGGGGACGCGGGACGTCTGCTGGACCAGGTGCTGGCCGTGCTGGCGACGCCGGCGTACGCCTTCGGCGTGACGTTCGTCCTGCTCAAGCTCGTCGCGCTCGTCTCGCCGCTGCGCGGCAGCGAGCGCGAGGAGGCCCTGGGCATGGACCTCGTGCACCACGGCGAGGAGGCCTACGCCTCCGGCGAGGGCGCGCTGCTCGTGCGCACGGGGCCGCCGTCCTCGCGCGCGGGCGCCGCGGCCGGCACCTGACGGGGCCCCTGGAGCGACGACGGGCCCGCGTGCGCGGGCCCGTCGGACGGTGTCGGGCGCGGCGCGCTCGCTAGGAGACGCCGGCGAGCTCGTCCTCGGCGTAGTCCTGGCCGAGGTGCGTGATGACCTCTTCGCCCATCATCCAGCGCAGCGTGTTCTTCAGCTTCGTCAGCTGGATGAACAGGTCGTGCTCGGGGTACAGGCCGGGCGCCACCTGCGGCGACTTGTAGTAGACGCTCAGCCACTCCTGGATGCCGCCCATGTCCGCGCGCTGGGCGAGGTCCATGAAGAGGCACAGGTCCAGCGCCAGCGGCGCGGCGAGGATCGAGTCGCGGCAGAGGAAGTCGACCTTCATCTGCATCGGGTAGCCGAGCCAGCCGAAGAGGTCGATGTTGTCCCAGCCCTCCTTGGCGTCACCGCGCGGGGGGTAGTAGTTGATGCGGACCTTGTGGTAGACGTCGCCGTAGAGCTCCGGGAAGCGCTCGGGCTCCAGCACGTCCTCCAGGACGCCGAGCTTCGAGTTCTCCTTCGTCTTGAAGTTCTCCGGGTCGTCGAGGACCTCGCCGTCGCGGTTGCCGAGGATGTTCGTCGAGTACCAGCCGTTGAGGCCGA
>CAZRLR010000084.1:0-13313 GCA_964600395.1 uncultured Conexibacter sp. | reverse complement strand
GTCGGCGACGACCTGCGCCATCGTCGTCTCGTGGCCCTGGCCGTGCGGCGAGGTGCCGGTGTAGACGATCACGTTGCCGGTGACCGTCACGCGGACGATCGCCGACTCCCACAGGCCCGTCTGCAGGCCGAAGCCCGCCGGGCCGGTGATGCGCGACGGCGCCAGACCGCAGATCTCGGTGTACGTCGAGTACCCGATCCCGCGCCGGATGCCCTTGGCCGCGAGCTCGGCCTTCTCGGCCTCGAAGGCCTCGAGGTCGAGCTTCGACATGAGCAGGTCCAGCGCGCCGTGGTAGTCGCCGGAGTCGTAGACGATGCCCAGCGCGGTCTCGTGCGGGAAGGACTCCTTCGGGATGAAGTTCTTGCGCCGCAGCTCCAGGCGGTCCATGCCCAGCTCGTCGGCGAGCTGGTCCATGCAGACCTCGATCATGTGCGTGGCCTCGGGGCGGCCGGCCCCGCGGATCGCGTCCGTCGCGCACTTGTTCGTGAAGACGCCGGTGATGTCCGTCTGCACGGCCGGGATGTCGTAGACGCCGCTCATGACGAAGGCGCCGAGCGACGGGACCGCCGGCGTCAGGAGCATGAGGTAGGCCCCGAGGTCCGCGAGGATCGTCGAGTGGATGGCGGTGAGCTTGCCGTCCTTCGTCGCCCCGAGCTTCACGGTGGCGACCTGGTCGCGGCCGTGGTGGCAGGTGGCCATGTGCTCCGAGCGCGTCTCGATCCACTTGACCGGGCGCCCGCTCTTGCGGGACGCCCACGAGCAGAGGACCTCCTCGCCGGTGACCTGGAGCTTGGCCCCGAACCCGCCGCCCACCTCCGGGGCGATGACGCGGATCTTCTCCTCGTTGACGCCGAGCAGCAACGCGAGGAAGAGGCGCACGAAGTGCGGCACCTGCGTGGAGGAGTGCAGGTTCAGCGCGCCGGCGCGGTAGTCGGCCAGGACGCCGCGCGGCTCGATCGGGGCGCCCGAGACGCGGTGGTTGACGACGCGGCGCTCGACGATGACGTCGGCGGCCGCGAAGCCGGCCTCGATGTCGCCGCCACCGAGGGACCACTGGTGGACCTTGTTCGTCCCGAACTGCGGGTGCGTGAGGGCGGCGCCCTCCTCCAGCGCGGTCTCGATGTCCATGCAGACCGGCAGCGGCTCGTACTCGACGACGACGTCCTCCACGGCGTCCATCACCGCGTACTTGTCCTCGCTGAGGACGATCGCCACCGGGTCGCCGACGTGCTTGACCGTGTCCCGGGCCAGCGGCCAGTGCTCGGGGTTGTTGACCTCGGTCTCCGGCGGCACCCAGGCCATCGGCAGCGGGCCCAGCAGGTCGGCCATGTCCGCGCCGGTGTAGACCGCCACGACGTCGTCGCGCTCCAGGGCGGCGGACGCGTCGATGGAGACGATCTTCGCGTGCGCCTCGGGCGAGCGGACGATCGCGGCGTGCAGGACGCCGGTGATGGTGATGTCGTCGACGTAGGTCGCGCGGCCCGTGATGAGGCGCGGGTCCTCCTTGCGCAGCTGGGAGCGGCCGACGTGGTTGCCGCTGGTCGGACGGTCGTCGATGGCGGTCATGCGTTCACCTGCGTGATGTTGAGGACACCGGCGGCCTCGTGGACCGCCTTGACGATGTTGTGGTAGCCCGTGCAGCGGCAGAGGTTGCCCTCCAGGCCGTGGCGGATCTCCTCCTCGCTCGGGTCCGGGTTGCGCTGCAGCAGGTCGGCGGCGGCCATGATCATGCCCGGCGTGCAGTAGCCGCACTGCAGGCCGTGCTGGTTCTGGAAGGACTGCTGCAGCGGGTGCAGGTCGCCCTCCTGCCCGAGGCCCTCGATCGTCAGGACCTCGGCCCCCTGCGCCTGGACCGCCAGGACGGTGCAGCTCTTGACCGACTCCCCGTCGAGGTGGACGGTGCACGCGCCGCAGTTGCCGGTGTCGCACCCGACGTGGGTGCCGGTCAGACCCAGTTGATCGCGCAGCAGGTGCACGAGCAGCGTCCGGGGTTCGACTTGGACGGTCCGTGCCTGACCGTTGACGGTCATCTGCACCGGGACAGTGGCGCTCACGTGGGACTCCTTGCGGCTCTGGTGGAGGGGCGGAAGCCGACACTAGCCCCGCACTTGACAGGGCGTCAAGGCGATCGGGGCGCGGTCGCACGCCCGGTTTGCGAAGGCCGTCCGCCGCGGCCTCGTGCCGTCAGGCGTGCAGGCCGGTCGTGAGCGTCTCGACGCGCTCGCGCAGCTCCCGCACGTCCCCCACGAGCTCGGCCTCACCCGAGGCCTGACTGGAGACGGCAAGGCCGACGAGCCGCGCGTGGACCGTCCGCAGGGAGGCGTTGACCTGCTCCATCTCGCCGTAGGCGCCGCGCAGCATGTCCTCCAAGCGCTGCAGCTCGGCGAGCTGCGCCCGCAGCGCCTCCGCGGTCTGGGCGTCGCGGGCGCGGTCGAGCTCCTGGATGCGGCGCTGCAGGGCGGGGCGGTCCTGCGTGACGAGGTAGGCGTAGAGCTGCTGGGCGCGGCGGGCGGCGCCCTCAAGGCCGCGGACGAGCTGGGCGACCTCCTCGCGCACGTCGGCGAACGAGAGGTCCGAGCCGTCGATCGTCGCGACGATGGCGGCCTGCTCGCTGCGCGCGGCGTCCAGCTGCGCGCGGATCTCCGGGGTCAGGGCCTTGGGGTCCAGGCCCCCTGCCGAGCCGCTCGCCAGGCCGGCCCTGCCCTTGCCGTAGGCGCGGTCCCCCACCCGCTCGGCCTCGCCCTCGTCGAAGAACGTCATCGCCGCCAGGGCGGCGTAGGCGATCAGGGCGACCGCGAGCAGCCACGTGGCGCCCAGGACGATCGCCGCGACCGCGACGCCCGCCCCGACCGTGATCGCCACGGGCTTCGTCGCCGCGTTGACGAGCAGCGCGCGCTGCAGGTCGTCGCGGGACGGCGGACGTCGGTCGGGCAGGTCGGGCACGTGGCGGGCCGCTAGAAGAACGAGGAGATGGAGAGGTAGACGGACTCGATCTGCTTCGGGTCCCCGGTGAACGCCTTGCCGCCGGACGCCTTGGCGACGGCCTCCAGCGCCGCCTTGTTGGCCTCGCGGCCGTAGGCGATCGTGTAGACGCGGACGGTCGAGCCCTCGCTCCGCGCCTGGCCGTCGAGCAGCTGCTCGAGCTCCGGCTGCCCGAGAGCGGACGCGGTGTCCGCGCCGTCCGTGAGCAGGACGACGGCGTTGATGCGCGTGGGGTCCTTCAGCTGCTGCACGTCCCCCAGGGCCTCGCGCGTGGCGTCGATCCACGCGGTCTCGCCCCCGGGCAGCAGGTCGCGCACCTTGTCGCGCAGCGCCTGGCGGTTGGCCGCGAAGGTCTGCACCGGGACGCCGCGGTAGACCTTGTCGTTGAAGAAGATGAGCCCGACCCGGTCGCGCGGGGAGAGCTGGCGGAAGAAGCCCTTCAGGCCCTCCTTGGCCTGGTCGAGCTTCTGCTCCTCGCTCATCGAGCCCGACACGTCGACGGCGAGCATGACGTTCGCCGGCTTGCGGTCCTCGCGCCAGGCGGTCTTCACGCGCGCCAGCACGTCGGGCTGGGGCAGCGACAGGACACGCGTGGGCTGAGCGGGGTCCGCGCCGTTGCTCGCGTCGACGGGCGGCAGCGCCCGCTCGGCCGGGTCGCCGGGACGGAAGCCGGCCCTCGCGGCGACCTGCGGGGTGACGTTGTCCGTCAGGTAGGTCACGAACGTGTCGGCGGCCTGCTTGAGCGCCGGCGTCACCCACGGTGCCGTGGGGACGATCAGCGGGTTGTCGGAGAAGAACGTGCCCTCCTTCGGGTAGATCCCGACGAGCTTCGTCGCCTTGCCGCGGGTGCGGTTGAAGTCGACGAGCGTCGCCTCCTCCATCGCCACCGCGCTCGCGTAGGCCGGGCCGTAGCGCTTGAGCTGGTCGCTGAAGAAGAGCGTCGTGTCGCCGTAGTGGACGATCGAGCGCTCGATCGCGCGGATCCGGGCCCGGACCTTCGGCTGCTCGACGTCGTCGATCGTCAGGCCCTCCTTCTTGCCGGTCGCGGAGTAGTACTCGGCGGCGACGGCGCTGAGGCCGGAGGTCGAGAAGTCCGGGTTCGTGTGGCCCAGGCGGAAGGTCCCGTACTCCGGACGGCCGAGCTTCGCCAGGCCCTGCGGGTCCTGGGCGAGCTGCAGGACGCGCCCGAAGCCGATGTCCTGCTTCGGGTAGCCCAGCGCGCGCGCCAGGGGCTCCCATATCGCGATGACGAGCGGGGTGCGGGCGATCGACGGGTTCTCGTCGGGGACCCAGGCCTTGTCGGCCTCGTAGTTCAGCAGGCGCCCCCAGAGCGACGAGGCCGGCGACCAGACCGCCGGCTTGAGCGTCCCCTTGGCGATCTGCCGCTGCGCGTCGCCCGAGGAGACGACCTGACCCTTGACGAAGACCGTCTGGCCCCCGACCTTCGTGCCCGAGGCGTTGAAGGCCTTGATCTGGTCGGTGACCAGCGGCTCCTTCTCGGGGGAGTAGACGAAGTCGACGACGAGCGCCCCGTCGGGGGCCGTCGCCGTCGTCGCGGTCGTGTCGCCGGAGGACGAGCCGCCCTTGTCGCCACCCCCACCCCCGACGACGAGCGCGACGACGACCGCCAGGACGGCGAGGGCGATGACGGCGATGCGGCCGGGGGACACGCGCGCAAGCGTACCGGCGCCGGGGGCGGCCGCCAGCCCGGTGACGCGGGATGCGGAGTCCCGGACGCCCCTCGTCACCGGCGCTCACAGCCGAACCATCGTCCCGTCCCACCCACGGGGCCGAACGGACGCACATGCACCTGCCACGGGGCGACGACGTCCGTTCGACCCGGCCGCTCCGGTGCCCGAGGGCCGAGCGGACGAATCAGCCCCGTTCCGCGGACCACGCCGCACGCTCGGCGCGCGGGGATCAGGCCAGCACGAGCGCGATCAACCGCTCAGGGTGCCGGTAGACGTCGTTGGACGAGATGCGCCTGACCTCCCAGCCCGCACGCGTCCACACGCGCGTCTTGCGCGCGTCCTCGAGCGGGTCCTGGTGATACGCGGGGCCGTCGATCTCGACGATGAGCTTCCGGTCTGCCCAGCTGAAGTCGGCCTCCTCCCCCGCGCGGCGGACGTTCACCGACGGGATCACCAGCCCGGCTTCGGACAGGACCAGCAGGCCTTCGACCTCGGCGTCCGAGCGGCAGCGATCCAGCGGCAGATCCGTGTAGCGCGCGACGGTCGAGCGCAGTTGCGCCACCCCGCGGCGCCCCCGAAGGGCGATCGCGGCTTCGATCATCCCGGGCATCGTGACGAGCTTCATCCGGACCGCGTCGCGGAGCATGCGCTCGCGGAGCTTCGGGGTCAGCGTCGGCCACAGGTCGATGATCGTTCGGCTCGGCGTCGTGATGAGGAACCCGTGGCGCCGCGTGACGTGGCCCTTCAGCTGCGTCGAGTAGCAGACGCGGATGTCCCCGAAACGCCGCGGACCTCCGTCCCCGGCCCGGACGACCGTGTGCGGGCCACTGCTCGGCGGACGAACGCCGAAGCAGGCGCCGGCGCTCTCGAGGGCCAGCACCGTCCTCGGCGCGGTCAGCGTCGCGGCCCACCAGGCCTGGACGGGCATCAGCGGGGCGAACCCGGTGAGGTACACGCCGTCGTGCACCTGTCGGAGGAAGCCGAGTCGGTAGGCCATCCGCTTTCTGCTCCATCCGGCCGCCTCGAGCTGCCAGCGGGCTACGAGGCCATGTTGGCGGCGGGCAAACGCTTCGATGCTGCTCTGAACGGTCGTCATATCCCCGTATAGGGGCCAGCGACGTCCGTCCGCCCCCCTCCGAAGGGAATCTGCCGTTCGACCGGGCGGATCTGCCCCCTGACGGGGCCTACGACGTCCGTTCGGCCCTCCCCTCGGGACGGGGACAGGCCAGGAGGGACCGGTGCCGCGGACCCGCGACGGCTACAGCTCGGTCTGGCCCAGGACGATCCGCTCGGCCGCGTCGGCGGCCTCGCCGATCAGCCGGGCGACCTCGTCGCGCCCCTGGCGCCACTTGCCCAGGACGTATCCGGCCACGATCTCGGGGTCGGTCGAGTCCGGGCGCCCGACCCCGATGCGGACGCGCGCGAAGTCCGGGGACCCGAGGTTCGCCTTCAGCGACTTGAGGCCGTTGTGGCCGGCCAGCCCGCCCCCGAGGCGCACCCGGATGTCCCCGAACGGCAGGTCGATCTCGTCGTGCAGGACGAGGACGTGGTCCAGCTCGACCTTCAACGCCCCCCGGGCGGGCCCGACGGACCGGCCCGAGTCGTTCATGAAGGTCTGCGGCGCGAGGACGGCGACGCGCGGCCCGGCGGGGACGACGCCCGGCGGGGTCGTGCGGCCCTCGGCGAAGCGCCCGGCGAACTTGTCCTTCGCCTTCGGCAGGTCCCAGCGGCGCGCGAGCTCGGCCAGCACCTGGAAGCCGACGTTGTGCGGCGTCCCGTCGTACGCGGGGCCTGGATTCCCCAGCCCCACGACGAGCCAGTCGACGGGGGGCGATGAGCGCCCGAAGGCCATGGTCAGCGGACGGGGTCCGAGCAGCGGTGGACCGGCGCGGGCGCCGGTCCGGCCGGACTCCTGCTAAGCGGCGTCGTCGCCGGAGGCGTCGGCGGCGCCGTCGCCCTCGGCGGCGGGCTCGTCGCCCGCCTCGTCGCCGACGCGCTCGGTCTCGGTCTCGATCGCGTCGTCCTCCTCGGCGCTGGCGTCGATCGTCGGCAGCGTCACCGTCAGGAGGGTGGAGTCCTCGGTCTCGTCGAGCAGCGTGACGCCGTCGGGCATCGTCAGCGCGTCCAGGCCGATCGTGTCGCCGAGCTCGAGCGCGGACGCGTCGAAGACGATCGTCTCCGGGATCGCGCTCGGCAGCGCCTCGACGTTGACCTCGCGGGTGATCTGCTCGACGATGCCGCCGGCCTTGGCGCCGGGGGAGTCGTCGCCGTTGACGACCTCGACCGTGACGATCGAGGCGATCGGCTGGTTGAGGTCGACGCGGAAGAGGTCGACGTGGATGATCTCGCCGCGGACCGGGTGACGCTGGGCGTCCTTCAGGACGGCCGACGTGCTCTGCCCGTCGATCGTGAGGTCCAGGACGGCACCGGAGCCGGCGAGCGCGTGGCGCAGCTCGCGGGCGTCGACGGCGAAGGAGACCGGGTCCTTGCCCTGGCCGTAGAGGACCCCGGGCACCCGCCCTTCGCGGCGCAGGCGGCGCGTGGCACGCGAGGAACCGGTGTCGCGGCTGGATGCTTGGAGGTTCGTGGAGGTGTTCTTCTGGGCCATGAGCGACCGGCCATGCTAGCGGAGCGACCCCTGCCGGCGTCGCGCGGTCAGCGCCCCGGCAGGGCCTTCGAGCGGATCTGGACCGTCTCCTTGAAGATCCGCTGGGCGTCGAACCACGCGGGCTTCTTCACGCCGGCGAACGTGATCAGGCCCTTCTGGTGCAGCGGCGGCAGCGGCCGCGGGTTGCCGCCCTGCCAGCCCGGCCGGACGCGGAACTCCTCCAGCGCCCAGTACATCGCGCCGGTGAGCCAGGGCTTCGTCGCGTACACGCCGAAGTGGAAGTTCACGAAGTCCTGCTGGAAGGCGTACGTCCCCTTCTCCTCGACGGGGCCGTCGCGGTTGGCCTCTGCGCCCGTCTCGGTGACGACGACCGCCTTCTGCGGGTAGCAGGCGTGCACCGTGTCGAGGTAGTCGGACATGAGCGACCGGTCGGCGACCTGCCCGTTGGGCCCGGGGTACCAGCCGAAGTACTCGTTGACCCCGATGACGTCCAGCGGGTCGTACTCCTTCTGGCAGCCCGCGGCCGGGTAGCCGGCCACCGCGTAGCCGACGGGCCGCGTCGGGTCCAGGCGCCGGGCGGTGCTCGCCGCCTTGGCGAGGTAGGCGCCCTGCACCATCCCCGGCCGCGCGCTGAGTTCGTTGCCGACGGACCACACGACGATCGACGGGTGGTTGCCGTTGGCGGTGATGTTCGTCGCCAGCTCGTTCGCCGCCAGGTCCCGCACGATCTTCTTCTTCAGCTGCTCGGTGCGGACGGAGTACACCGGGATCTCCGACCAGTCCATGATTCCCGCGGCGTCCAGCCGCTCGAGCGTGTACGGGTGCAGCGGGTAGTGGCTGCGGACCATCGTCGCGCCGAGCTCCTTGATCTCGGCGACCTCGCGGTCGCGGATGCGGTTGTCGATCGCGAAGCCGAGCTTCGGGTCGTCCTCGTGCATGCCGACGCCGCGGAAGTTCAGCGGCCGCCCGTTGATGAGCCACTTGCCGTCGACGACCTTGACCGAGCGGATGCCGGTGCGCACGGCGTAGCTCTGCAGGACGGGCTTCTTCTTGCCCTTCGCCGCGGTGTCCGTCGCCTGCAGGCGCACGTGGTAGAGGTTGGGCGAGCCGGGTGCCCAGAGCCGGGGCCGCTTCACCGTGATCGTCTGGCGCAGCGCCCTGAAGGCGCCCGGCGACACGCTGGCGGTGCCGAGGTCGAGCTTCTGGTCCCCGAACGTCCCGGTCACGCGGGTGCGCAGCGTCCCCGGACCGGCGTTGCGCAGGACGGCCTGCACGAGGACCGTCGCCGCGCAGGTGGAGCACGGCAGGTCGGGCCGGACGACGACGCGCGAGAAGTCCGAGTGGTCGACCTTGCGCAGGTACACCTCGCGCAGGAGGCCGCCGTAGTTCCACCAGCCGCCGGTCGGCGCACCGGCCACCGACAGCCCGGCGGGCGGGAAGTCGTAGGCGAAGCGGTGGTTCTCCACGCGGACGACGAGGCGGTTCGTCCCGCTGCGCTTGAGCGCGGAGGACGGCAGGCGCAGCTCGAACGGCAGGTACGCCCCGCGGTTGGAGCCGAGCTTCCTGCCGTTGAGCCAGATCTGCGAGCGGTAGTTCACCGACTCGAAGCGGACGACCCACGACAGCGCCTTGGCGGCGTCGGGCAGGCGGAAGTCCTTGCGGTACCAGCCGACGGTGCCCTGGAAGGACTCCAGGCTCTCGTCCGTCGCGTTCCACGCGTTCGGGACGGTCGTCGGCGTCCAACCGCTCGTCGACGTCTGGTCCTGGAAGTGCTGCGTCGTCCCGACCTCTTGAGGGTCCAGGCGGAAGAGCCACTGCCCGTCCATGAGGAACCGCCCGGACGGGCCGTCGTGGTAGAGCGTCCGGTTGCTCGGGACGGAGGCGTCCTGCGCGTGCGCCTGCGCGGCCGGGAGGCCGACGGCGGCCACGAGCAGGAGCAGCACGACCGCCGCGAGGCGACGGGCGGAGGCGGTGATCAGGGCGGAGAGGGGTGCGGTCATGGGATGCGGTGGCTCACAACACCACAGGCTTCGGGGGGTTGCGGCCCCCTCCTGCCCGGCGGGGCGCCAGGGTCAGCACGAGGCCTCGTTGCCGATCCGCGGTCCGATGGCCCGCAGGTCGACCTGGGCGCCGTGGACGAAGCTCCAGCGCTTGCGGACGGTGATGCACTGCACGACGGTCGGGGCCTTGACGTCCAGCGCGGTCCAGGCGACCCGCGACAGGCCCGTCGTCGTGCGCAGCTTGTAAGCGGACGGGCTTTCGAGCAGCAGGATCTTCGGACGCCCGCCGACGGCCAGGCGCCCGGCGTTGCGCCGGACCTGGGCCAGGCAGGCGGGCCGTCGCTCGCAGCCGTCCAGCTCGGCGAGCATGCCGCGTACGTCGCCGGCAGCCTGCGCCTTGAGCAGCGCGTAGACCGCGGTGCGCTCGGTCCCCGACGCGCTGAGGTACCGCGCGAGCTCGACGGAGACCAGCAGGAACAGGACGACGGCGGGCACGATCCAACGGGCGCGGGGCAAGCGCCGCAGGCTACTGCGGGGTGCGGTCAGGCCACGTCGCCGTTGAGCTCCAGGAAGCGGGCGACGCTCGCCTCCTGGTGCTCGAGCTGCTGCGCCAGCCGGTGGGCGTGCTCACCGGCGCGGCGCTCGAAGTCCTCCAGGCACGCCTCGGGGTCCTCGCGGAGCGGGTAGACGTGCGCGACGTCCTGCTGGGTGCAGGCGATGCCCATCGGGGGCCGTCCCTCGGCGAGCGTCCGCGCGCTGCAGACGGGGACGACGGTCAGCCGCCGCTCGGGGGCGACGAGGGCGACGGGCATCAGCCGGTGGGCGGGGACGGCGACCGGGAGGTCGACCGTCCGGTCGACCGAGATCGGCCCGTCCCCCAGCATCGCCAGCGCCTGGCGCCAGATCTCCAGCACGGTGTCGGCGGCCTGCAGCGCCTCGCGCAGCGCCCGCGCCTGGGCGGCGTAGAGCTCCTCGGCCTCCTGTCGCGTCGTGGCGTCGTGCAGGTCCAGGTCGCACGGGACACGCAGCAGCGACTGGGGCGTCATCGCGTCCCCCGCCCCGTGCCCGCCGTTGGCGACGTACGTCTGGACCGTCCCGAGGTCCTTGCGCCCGTGGAAGATGACCGTCAGGGCCCGGCCGACGAGCAGGCCCTCGACCCGCAGGGCGACGGCCGCGGAGGCGTCGGGGTCCAGGAGCGCGCGCCGCAGGAGCTCCTCGGCGTCACCGCCGTCGCGTCCGTCGTGTCCTGCCGCCTCGTCCTTCACCTCGTCACGCCTTTCCGAACCTGCGGGTGCCCATCCGCATCATGGGCGAAACCGTCACCCATGGTTATCGACCGCCCGGCGGAACCGGCGCACCCCGCGCTGGACGGGTTGGCGAGGGCGCCGGCGGGTAAGGTGCCGCGCATGGCCAAGCTCCTCTACAAGCCCTTCGGCATCGTCCTGGCGATCGTCACCGGCAAGCTCGCCGGCGCGCTCTTCGACGCCGTGTGGCCGCGGCTTGACCGCAAGGGCGACGGCAGCGTCCCGGGGCCGACCGAGCGCGGGGCGGACCCGCGCCGCGCGATCGCCGCGACGGCCGTCCAGGCCGCGACGTACGCGGGGACGAAGGCGGCCGTGGACCGCTTCGGCGTGCAGGTCTTCTACCACCTGACCGGCCTCTGGGCGGGGACGCGCAGCCCGGAGGAGGAGGCCGAGCGGGCTGCCAAGAAGGCCGCGCGCAAGGGCAAGAAGGGGAAGGTCGCCGACGCGCACTGACCGGCCTCCGGCCGGGGGCGCTAGCCCTTGCGGATGACGAAGCCGCGGTCGGCCAGGGTGGCCAGCGCGTCCTCGAAGCCCGCGTAGTCGCGGGCCAGCAGGCGGTCGATGGGCCGCCCGTCCGGCCCGCTCGTGCGCAGCCAGCGCTTGAAGGCGTCCGGGTGCACGCGCTCGCCGGCCTCCTCGGTGAGCGTCAGCAGGATCGGCAGCTGGGGCTTGTCCTCCAGGTCGCCGGCGACGATCGACAGCGGGTCGGCGCCGAGCGCGGTGATGAGCTCGTCCTCGCTGAGGCCCAGGCGCTGCATGAGGACGGCGGCGGCGGTGGCGGTCATGGAGGGGGTGTACCCCGCTCAGCCGCCGCGCTTGCGCCGGAACGACGCCCAGCCGTTGTCGAGCAGCATCCGCGCGGCCGTGACGGGCACCGGCTCGGAGGCCACCGGCTCGTGCCCGGCGGCGATGCGCTGGATCTGGCGGGTGTGGAAGTAGAGCTCCAGCGCGGCCTCCAGCTGCTTGGAGGACGGGCGCTTGGAGGCCATGTCCGGCGCCGTGCCGCCGCCGGTGACGGTGCGGGCGACGGCGACGTCCAGCGCGAAGGGCCGGCCCAGGCCGGCCATGTCCGTCGCGCCGGAGGTGATCGCCTCGCGCATGCCCGCCGCCGAGCGGAAGCCCCCGGTGACCATGAGCGGGACGGTCGTGACGGCGCGGACCTTCTCGGCGTACTCGAGGAAGTACGCCTCGCGCTGCTTCGTCGACTCGGCCTTCTCCTTGCTCCCTCCCGTCGTCATCGCGGGCGACTCGTAGGTGCCGCCGCTGATCTCCAGCAGGTCCAGGCCCTCGGCGGTGAGGGCGGCGACGACGTCCATCGACTCCTCCTCGCTGAAGCCGCCGCGCTGGAAGTCGGCCGAGTTCAGCTTGATGCCGACGGGGTAGGCCGCGCCGACGCGGTCGCGGATCGCCCGCATGACCTCCAGGACGAAGCGCATGCGCTTCGGGGCGTCCCCGCCCCAGGCGTCGGTGCGCTCGTTCGCGCGCGGGGAGAGGAACTGGCTGACGAGGTAGCCGTGGGCGCCGTGGATCTGGACGCCGTGGAAGCCGGCGTCCCGCATGACCTTGGCGGCGACGGCGAAGCGCTCGACGATCGCGTGGATCTCGGCGTCGGTCAGCGCCTTGGGCGTGGGCGCGCCCGGGACCTTCGGCCGGATCGCCGACGGCGCCACCGGGTGGGTGCCGGCGATGCGCAGCGCCTGGCGGCCGGGGTGGTTGAGCTGGACCCACGTCGGCGTGCCGTGCGACTGGGCGGCCGTGGCCCACGCCCGGAACCGGTCGAGGTGGCGGTCGTCGTCCGCCACGACGTTCTTCGGCTCGCCGAGGTGGGCGCGGTCGACCATGACGTTGCCGGTGATGAGCAGGCCGGTGCCCGTGGCGCCCCAGCGCTCGTAGAGGCGGTTGAGCTCCGGGGTCGGGGCGTTCGCGCGGTCCCCGAGCTGCTCGCTCATCGCCGACTTGGCGATGCGCCCGGGCAGCGTGGCGCCGCACGGCAGGGCCAGCGGCGCGGTGAGGACGTCGGTGTCGGCGTCGACAGTGGGTTGCATGCCGCAACCCTAGCGTCCTAGAACAGCTGGTTCTCGCCGCCGAAGACCTCGGAGACGGAGTCGTCGGTGAAGATCCGGCGGATCGAGTCCGTCAGCAGCTCGGCGCAGCTGAGGACCCGGATGTTGTCCGGCGCGCCGCGACGCAGCGGGATCGTGTCCGTGACGACGATCTGCTCGAACGGGGACGCGGCGAGGTTCTCGAACGCCCTGCCGCTCAGGACGGGGTGCGTCGCGGCGGCGAAGACCCGGGCGGCGCCCTCGTCCTTGACGGTCTGGCCGGCGGCCCGCAGCGTCCCGGCGGTGTCGATCATGTCGTCGACGATGAGCGCCGTCTTGCCGCGGACGTCGCCGATGATGTAGCCGATCTCGGCGACCTGCTGGGCGGGGCGCTCCTTGTCGAGGATCGCGAGCTCGGCGCCGAGCTTGGAGGCGAACTTCTTGTTGAGCTTCACGCGCCCGGCGTCCGGGGCGACGACGACGAGGTCCTGCAGGTTCAGGTCGTCGAAGTACTGCGTCAGCATCATCATCGCCGTCATGTGGTCCACGGGCTTCTGGAAGAAGCCCTGCACCTGGCCGGCGTGGAGGTCCATCGTCAGGACGCGGTCGGCGCCGGCGGACTCGAGCATCCGCGCGACGAGGCGGGCGGAGATCGGCTCGCGTGGGGCGGACTTCTTGTCCTGGCG
>CAZRLR010000083.1:0-13356 GCA_964600395.1 uncultured Conexibacter sp. | reverse complement strand
GCCAGGACGTTCACCCGGCCGCTGGCCTCCGAGCAGGCCCTCCGGCAGCGCGTGCGCAAGGACGACGTCCCCGGCTGGGCGGCGGGCGGCGGCGGCCTCGTCGTCCTCGCGTTCGTCGTGGCGATCCTCGGCTTCACGGGCTGGTGCCTGGACCGGATCGCGACGCTCGCCGGACGCGGCGGACCGGCCGGGGGTGCGACGACGGACGGCGGCGCCTCGTCCGCCGTCCCGGCCCCCCGGCGGGTCGCGGCGCAGGTCGGCTGACGTGCGCGGCGACGAGGCGCGGGCGATCGGCGCGCTGGCCGGCGAGGGGATCGGCGGCGCGGCGACGCGCGCCCAGGAGCTCCACGAGGCGATCGCCGGACGCGTCTTCGGCGCCCTCGGGCCGCAGGCCAAGCCGATCCGCGCGACGCACGACGCCGTCGCCAAGGCGATCTACACCGGCGTGCGCCTCGCCGGCGAGGCAGGCGGCCAGGCCGCCGGCATCGCGGTCGGCCTGACGCGCGAGGAGGACGCCCCGGCCCTCGTGGACCACCCGCGCGCGGGCTTCGCGGTCGGCGCGCTGAACGGCGTCCTGGGCGATCGCCTGCACGACCGCGACAGCCCGCTCGCCGTCCCCATGACGATGCGGGCCGCCGACCGCGACGTCCCCCTGACCCTCGAGGGCCTCGCCGAGGCCGTCCCGGACGCCGCGCCGCGGGTCGCCGTCTTCCTCCACGGCCTCTGCGAGACCGAGCACTCGTGGAAGCTCGGCACCGCCCAGGCGGACGGCCCGCCGCTGCCGACCTACGCCGAGCGCCTGCAGGCCGACCTCGGGCTGACGCCGGTCGTGCTGCGCTACAACACCGGCCGCCGCATCTCCGACAACGGACGGCAGCTGGACCGCCTGCTGCACGAGCTCGTCGCGCAGTGGCCTGTCCCCGTCCGGGAGCTCGTCCTCGTCGGCCACTCGATGGGCGGCCTGGTCATCCGCAGCGCCTGCCACGAGGCCCACGGTGCCCAACGGCCGTGGCGGCAGCTGCTGACGCACGTCGTGATGCTCGGGACGCCGCACCTGGGCGCGCCGCTGGAGCAGCAGGTCAACCAGGCCACGCGGATCATGCGCCGCCTGCCCGAGGCGATCCCGGTCGCCGCCGTCCTGGACGCCCGCAGCGCCGGGATCCGCGACCTGCGCTTCGGCGCGATCACCGACCGCGACTGGGACGGACACGCGCCCGACCACACCGAGGACCCGTGCGGGGACGTCCCGCTGCTCGACGGCGTGCGGCACTGCACGGTCTCCGCGACGCTGACCGGCCGCCACGACGGCCCGGCGGGACGGCTCTTCGGCGACCTGCTCGTCACGCACTCAAGCGCGACGGGCGCCGGGCGCCGCCGGCGCATCGCCTTCTCGGCGCAGGACACCGTCCACCTGGGCGGGGTCTCGCACTTCGCGCTGCTCAACCACCCGCAGGTGTACGAGCAGCTGCGCGCCTGGCTGGCCGAGGAGGTCGCTACGCCGCGCGGGTGACGTCGTCGAAGACGTCCTGCACGACGACGGTGCCCAGGCGACGGTCCAGGTGGACCTGCACGCGCCGGCCGTCCTGACGACGGATGACGGCGTGCCAGAGCTCGCGGTCGAGGTGGTCCTCGCTGAGGTCCGACAGCTCGCCGCCACCGGTGGCGACGAGCGCCGTGTCGGTGAGCTGACGGCGTGTGCGCGCCGCGTCCAGGAGGCGGTCGTCGGAGATGGCGCGGCGGATGGGGAGGGGGCTCGCGGTGGTCATGGGGGCATCCTCACCCGGGCTCGTGTGCGGAAGGTGTGGGTGCGATGAAGGTTGCCTAATTCCCTGGACCGGGGCCGGGGTCTAGGCTGTTCAGGGTGTCCGTCCACGACGAGGAGCGACTGCAGGCCCTGCAGGCGACCGAGCTGCTGGACAGCCTGCCGGAGGAGGACTTCGACCGCTTCACGCGCCTGGCCTCCGCCGCGGTCGGCGCGCCGGTCGCCCTCGTCTCGCTCGTCGACGCCGACCGGCAGTTCTTCAAGAGCCAGCTCGGCCTGGCCGAGCCCTGGGCCGGCGCTCGCCAGACCCCGCTGTCGCACTCCTTCTGCCGGACGGTCGTGGACACCGCCGAGCCGCTCGTCGTCACCGACGCCCGCGAGGACGAGCGCGTGGCGGGGAACCTCGCGATCGAGGACCTCGGGGTCGTCGCCTACGCCGGCGTCCCGCTGCTGACCCCCGCCGGGCAGATCCTCGGCTCGGTCTGCGCGATCGAGCCGCAGCCGCGGGAATGGACCGAGGAGGACGTCGCGCGGCTGCAGGACGTCGCGCGGCTCGTGACGAAGGAGCTCGCCTCCCGCGAGCTGCTGGCGCGCCTGGTCCGTCGCAACGCCGACCTGGAGGACGCCGCCGTCGGGCTGCGGTCGCTGCACGCCGAGCTGGAGGCCAGCCGCGCGGACGCCGAAGCGGCTCGCGACGCGACGCGCAAGTGGGCCCGGCACCTCGCCCACGAGGTCCGCACGCCGCTGTACGCCGCACGCGGGCTGACCGAGGACCTCGTGACGCACGCCGAGATGCCCGCAACCGTCCGTGAGGACGTGGAGCTCATCGACGCGACCGTCCTGGAGGCGCTCGCGCTCGTCGACGAGCAGCTGCTGGCCGCGCGCCAGAGCGCCGGGCGGCCGATCGTCCGCCTCTCCACCGTCGACGTCGCCGACCTCCTGCACGGCCTGCGCGGCATGATGCGCCCGCTCACCCGGCCGGGGGTCGCGTTCGTCATCGAGGAGCCGGACGGCATCCCGCCGCTGCGCACCGACGCGGGGAAGCTCGCGCAGATCCTGCGCAACCTCGTCGCCAACGCGCTGCGCCACACGAGCGCGGGCGGGGTGAGCGTCCAGACCCGCCTGAGCGAGGACGGCGCGAGCGTCGCCTTCCGCGTCCGCGACACCGGCGAGGGCATCCCCGCCGCCTTCCGCGAGCGTATCTTCGAGGAGTACGGCCAGGTGCCGGGGGCCAACAACGCCACCGGGTCGGGGCTGGGGCTCCCGCTGGCCGCCGGGCTGGCCGCGGTGCTCGGCGGGGGCGTCTCGCTGGCCCGCGAGGAGGGCAGCGGCGCGACCTTCACCGCGACGATCCCCGTGACCTTCCACCACGACGACCCGGACCTCATCGTCGTGGACGCCGGTCCGTCGCCGCCGACGGACCTGCTGGCCGGAGCTCGCCCCGTCCGGCGGCGGACGCGTACGATCCGCCGATGCCCACGCTGAGCCGCCAGGACGACGTCTTCCTCCTCGACCTGGGGGACGGCGAGAACCGCTTCAACCCCGAATGGGTCGGCAGCCTCAACACGCTGCTGGACGAGGTCGAGGCCGCCCCGGCCCCGCGGGCGCTCGTGACGACCGCGACGGGCAAGATCTGGTCCAACGGGCTGGACCTGGAGTGGATGGGCGCGAACGTCGTCGACATCCCGGCGTTCGTCCTCGAGGTGCAGGCGCTCTTCGCACGCGTGCTGACCCTCGGCGTCCCGACCGTCGCGGCGATCCAGGGGCACTGCTTCGCCGCCGGCGCGATGCTCGCGACCGCGCACGACATGCGGGTCATGCGCGAGGACCGCGGCTTCTTCTGCGTCCCGGAGGTCGACATCAACATCCCCTTCACCGACGGGATGGCCGCGCTGCTGCAGGCGCGCTGGTCGAAGGTCACCGCCCACGAGGCGATGACGACCGGCCGGCGCTACGGGGCCGGCGACGCGGTGGCGGCGGGCATCGTCGACGCCGCCGTCGCCGAGGACGCCGTCGTGTCCGAGGCGGTCGCCCGCGCCGCGGCGCAGGCGGGCAAGGACGGCACGACGCTCGGCAAGATCAAGCAGGTCATGTACGCCGAGACCGTGCGGCGCCTCACCGACCCGGCCGGGGGCTTCGAGGTCCCGGGCGGGCTCGGCTGAGCGCCGGCCCGGTCAGGAGCCGGCCGTCCGGGCGGCGTCCGGGGCCCGGTCGTCGTCCACGCCGCGGGCGCCGCGCGGCAGCACGACGGTGAAGCAGGCGCCCCCGCCCGGAGCGTCCGCGGCCGACACCCGGCCGCCGTGGGCCTCGACGATGCCGGCGACGATCGCCAGGCCGAGGCCCGCGCCCGCCCGGCCCCGGCCGCGCCCGGGATCCGCGCGCCAGAAGCGCTCGAACAGGGCATCGGCCTCGCCGGGCGGCAGCCCCTGGCCGTGGTCGCGCACCGTCAGCAGGACCTCGTCCGCCGAACGGGCCACCTCGACGTCGATCGCGGCGTCCGGCGGGGTGTGGACGAGCGCGTTGCGCATGAGGTTGCCGAAGACCTGCCGCAGCTGGTGCGGGTCGCCGGCGACGGTGGCGTCCTCGTCGGCGGTGATCGAGATCGCGCGGTCCGGCGCGGTGACGCGGGCGTCGTCGACGGCGTCGCGCGCGAGCGCGGCGAGGTCGACGGGCTCGGCGTGCACCTCGGGCAGCTCGTCCAGGCGCGCGAGGGTCAGCAGGTCCTCGACCAGGACGCCCATCCGCGCGGACTCCTGCTCGATGCGGGTCATCGCCTTGCGCACATCGGCCTCGTCGCGGGCGGCGCCGATGCGGAAGAGCTCGGCGTAGCCGCGGATGGACGACAGCGGCGTGCGCAGCTCGTGCGAGGCGTCGGCGAGGAAGCGGCGCAACCGGTCCTCGCTGGCCTGCTGCCGGGTGAAGGCCTGCTCCAGGCGCGCGAGCATCGCGTTGAGCGACAGGCCCAGGCGGCCGACCTCGGTGCGCGGGTTCGTCGTCTCCACCCGATGGGACATGTCCCCCGCGGCGATCGCGCCGGCCGTCTCGCCGATGCGGTCCAGCGGCCGTAGCCCGAGGCGCACGAGCAGCGAGCAGGTCACCGCGAGCGCGAGCAGGACCCCGGCGATGACGAGGCCCATGACAAGCAGCAGGCGGTCCAGCGTCGAGTCGACCTCCGACAGCGGGATCGCCGCGATCGTCAGGACGGGCTCGGCCTGGTCCGGGCGCCGGTCCGTGCGGGCGTAGACGCGGTAGCGCAGGCCGCCCTCCTTCGCGTCGACCGTCGTGACCTGGCCGTCGCGCAGGTCGGCGGGGAGCCGCGGCGCCGACGGCGCGTCCTGCCCGTTGAGGAAGAGGACGGTCGAGCCGAGCACCGTGCCCGTCGCCGAGCGCTGCTGGCCGTAGGTCCCGGAGGGGACGTTGAGCAGATCGGGCCGGCCGCCGCCGTCGGGCGGCCCGGGACGCCCGCCGTCCGGCGGCGCGTAGGGGTTCGGGTCAAGCTCGCCGAAGCCGATCGCGCCGCGGTGGCCGACGCGGCGGTCGACGGCGTTGAGCGCCGCCTCGGACTGGCGGTCGATGCGCTCGAGCAGGAACGAGCGCTGCTCGGCGTACGTCACGCCGCCCAGGACGAGCAGGCCGACCGTCGCGATCGCCAGCAGCCCGGCGATGAGCCGGGTCCGCAGGGACATCTCAGGCCTTCGCCTGGCGCAGGGCGTAGCCGACGCCGCGGACGGTGTGGATGAGCGGCGGCCCGTGCGGGTCCAGCTTCTTGCGCAGGTAGCTCACGTACGTCTCCAGGACGCGCGCGTCGCCGCCGAAGTCGTAGTCCCACACGTGGTCCAGCAGCTGGGCGCGGGTGAGCACCCGGCGCGGATTGAGCAGGAGGTAGCGCAGCAGGCGGTACTCCGTCGCCGTCAGCTCGATCGGCGCGCCCGCGCGCGTGACCTCGCGGGTGTCCTCGTCAAGCTCGAGGTCGTCGAAGGTCAGGCGGCTGGACTCCTGCTCGGCGTGCCCTACCCGCCGCAGGATCGTGCGGATGCGCGCGACGAGCTCCTCGAGGCTGAACGGCTTGGTGACGTAGTCGTCGCCGCCGGCGGTCAGGCCGCGGACCTTGTCCTCCGTCGCGTCGCGGGCGGTGAGGAAGATGATCGGGACGCCCGAGCGCTGGGCGCCCAGGCGGGCGGCGACGTCGAAGCCCTCCATGTCCGGGAGCATGACGTCCAGCACGATGAGGTGCGGGCGGAAGGCCGCGACCTGGGCGATCGCCTCCTCGCCGGTGCCGGCGGACGCGACGGTGAAGCCCTGGAAGCGCAGCGCCATGCTGATGACGTCGACGATGTTCGGCTCGTCGTCGACGACGAGGACCCGGGCCGGATCGGTGCTGGGCTGCGCGTTCATGGGGTCATCATCGCCCGGTCGGCTGTGAAGTTCCTGAGAGCCTGCTGGGACGGGTGCGGGCGTGCCCGGACGCGGTTGCGCGCAGGGGGCCCGGGTACCGCTCGGAGCATGCCGACCACGTTGACCGACCGACCCACGACCCCGCAGCTGCAGGGCAAGCGCGTCCTCATCACGGGCGCGAGCTCCGGCGTGGGCCTCGCCGCCGTACGGCTGTTCGCCGCCGAGGGTGCCCGCCTGGTGCTCGTGGCCCGCCGCGACGAGGACCTGCGCGACACCGTCCGCGCCGAGGGGATCGACGCCCTCGTCCTGCAGGCGGACCTCGGCGAGCGCGAGGCCGCCCAGCAGGCCGTCCGCGACGCCGTCGCCGAGCTCGGGGGCCTCGACGTCGTCGTCTCCAACGCCGCCGCGGCCGTCTTCGGCCACGCGCTGGAGGTCCACCCCGACGACTTCGACCGCACCGTGCACGTGACGTTCACCGCCGCCGTCGACGTCATCCGCGAGGCGCTGCCGCACCTGCGCGAGAGCCGCGGGACGATCGTCGCCACCGGCTCGCTCATGACACGGGTGCCGCTGCCGACCTGGTCCTCCTACACCGCCGCCAAGCACGCGCTGCGCGGCTTCCTCAACACGCTGCGCATCGAGGAGCGCGAGCAGGGCACCGGCGTGCGCGTCGCCATGGTCCACCCCGGCCCGATCGACACGCCGCTCTTCGCCCAGGCCTCCAGCGCGACCGGCAACAAACCGCGCGTGCCGCCGGACGCCTACAAGCCCGAGGTCATCGCCCGCGCCCTGGTCGCGATGGCGATCCGCCCGCGGCCGGAGGTCGTCCTCGGCGGGGAGACGAAGCTCATCGACGTGCTCTTCGACTCGCCGGCCCGGCCCGTCGCAGAGGCCGTCCTGCTCGTCATCGACCGCTGGTACCGCAGCGGGGACGAGACGGCGATCCAGCCCGGGTCGCTCTGGCAGACGGGCGGGCGCCCGCCGTCGCTCAGCGGCGGCATCCCCTCGCGCGACAGCCTCTTCGCGCCGCTGCAGCTCGGGCGCCGGCTGCTGCCCGCCCCCGTCACGCCGGCGCGCTTCGCCGCGAACCTCGTCAAGGCCGGACGCCGGGCCGTCGAGCTCTCCGCGACCCTGACGAGCCGCGTCCCGGAGGTCCGCCCGCCGAGCGACGGCCTGCAGGACGAGGACGCCGCGGCGCACGCGGACCCGCGGACCGTGCCCGTCTGAGCCCACGGCTCAGCGCCCGGCGGTCGACGCGAACGCCGGGCCGGCGGGCGCGTCGTCCCCCCGGCGGTCCGCCGTCGCGGGCGCGGGCCGGGGCGCGAAGATCCACCAGCGCATCGCGACGAAGCGGGTGACGGTGGCGCAGAGGCTCGCGACGATCGCGACGGCCAGCTCGGCCGCGTGCGACGGCGACGGGTCCACGCGGTCCAGGACGGCGAGGGCGCCGGTCGTCAGCGCGACCGTGAGCAGGTAGACGACGGCGCCCAGGACGTGGTGGCGCAGCAGGCCGCTGCGGCCGCGCACGCCGAAGGTCAGCCTGCGGTTGGCCGCCGTGTTGGCGACCGCGGTGACCGCGAGCGCCGTCGCGCTGGCCACGGCCGGGCTCAGGGCGCCGCGCAGGAGGAGGAAGAGGACCGCGTAGGCGATCGTGCTCACGACGCCGACGGCGGCGAACGTCGCGATCCGCGTGCTCGCCAGCAGCCGGAGGATGCCGCGCAGGTCGGCCACCGCGGTCGGGACGAGGTCCACGCGCGAGTCCGGGTCGTCCGTCCAGTCCACCGGCACCTCGTGGATGCGCAGCTGCTCGCGCTCGGCGAGCACGAGCAGCTCGGTGTCGAAGAACCACGCCTCGTCCTGCACGCGCGGCAGCAGCCGCCGCAGCACCTCGGCGCGCCCGGCCTTGAAGCCGCACTGCGCGTCGGAGAAGCGGATGCGCAGCGCGAGGTGCAGCAGGCGGTTGTAGGCCCGGGAGATGACCTCGCGCTTGGTCCCGCGCACGACGCGGGCGCTCGCGGCCAGGCGGGTGCCGATCGCCAGGTCGCTGTGGCCGGAGACGAGCGGCGCGACGAGCGCCAGCAGCGCGCGCAGATCCGTCGACAGGTCCACGTCCATGTAGCAGAGGACCTCGGCGTCGCTGGCACCCCAGGCGGCGCGCAGGGCACGGCCGCGGCCCTTGGCGGGCAGCGACAGGACGCCGACGCCGTCCAGCTCGGCGGCGAGCCGGCGGGCGACGGCGACGGTCGCGTCCGTGCTGGCGTTGTCGGCCACGACGATCCGCCAGGTGAAGGGGAAGCCCGGGCCCGACAGGTGCGCGTGCAGGCGGCGCAGGCACGGCTCCAGCGCGTGCTCCTCGTTGAAGACGGGGACGACGACCTGCACCTGCGGCGGGACCGGTGCGGGCGACGGAGCGATCGGGGCGAGGGCGGCGGCGGTCGGCTCGGGCATGTCCGCCAGGCTCCACGGGTCGTGCGAGAGCGGCGTGGGGGTGCTCTGAGAGCTCCCTGAGCGTCGATCCTCAGCCGACTCTCAGGCTCGTCTGAGGGTTCTCACCGATACTCGTGCCGTCACCGGTCCGGCCGCGTGGGCGCCACGCCCGCCCCGGACGCCCGTCCACCACAGGAGGACACCATGAAGACCAACCGCATGCGCGTCACCGCCGTCGCCACGACCTGCGCCCTCGTCGGGGCCGGAGCCGGGATCGCCGGCAGCACCGCGGCGACGTCCAAGTCCAAGTCCGGGTCGTCCGCGAAGACGACGAAGCAGCGCGGCGCGGGCACGGGCACCCAGGCGCCCGGCCGCTACCCCGGCGGTCCCGGTGGCTCCGGTCGCCCCGGCTTCGGGCGTCACGGCGGCCCCGCCGTCCACGTCGAGGCGGTCGTCCTCAACAAGGCCGGCACCGCCTACATCACGCAGACCGTGGACGAGGGGCTCGTCAAGTCCGTCTCCGGCGACGAGCTGACGATCACCGAGGGGACGAAGGCCGTGCCCTACAAGGACGTCACGGTCACGATCCCGTCCGGGGCGACCATCATGCGCAACGGCAAGACCGCGCAGCTGTCGGACCTGAAGGCCGACGACCACGTGCACGTCGTGTCGTCGTCCGACGGCACCGTCGTCTTTGCCGCCGACGACAGCTTCCGGCCCCCGATGGGGCGGGGCCGCGGCGACCACGACCGTGGCCGCGACCACCACGGTCCGCCGCCGGCCGGCGCGCCCGCGCCGCCCGTCGCACCCTGAAGGCCGCGTCCGGGCTGACCGCCCGGACGCCTCCGTCCCGCCCGGCCCGGCGCTCAGCCGGCGGCCGGGACGCCCTGGGGCACCGGGTGCCCGGCCGCGGCCAGCGCGTTGGCGCCCGTCCGCGAGCTCTGCGTCATCGCCAGCACCTCGACGACACGCAGCAGCTGGGCGGGCGTGAACGATCGCGGCGCGAGGACCGTGCGGTCGTCCAGCGCGCGCACCCCGGCGTCCTCGCCGTCGTCGAGCACGACGCTGACGACGTTCGGCAGCGCGGCGTGCAGGCGGTCGCGGACCTCGAGGCCCGTGAGCAGCATCATGTGCGCCGACAGGACCAGCACGTCCGGCGGGTCGGCCATCGCGGCGATGATCGCCTGGGGCCCGTCCCGGCGGACGCCGGCGAGGCTCATGCGCGCGTGGTGCTGGATCTCGGTCGCGAGCGCCCGGCCGGCGTCGGCGTCCGCGTCGGCGACGAGCACGCGCAGCACCGAGGACGGCGGGCCGGAGGACTCCGCCGGAACCAGGCCGCGCTCCTGGGGCGCGCGCGGCGGCGGCTCCCAGCGCATCGCGCCCTTGTCGTCGAGGTAGGCAAGGCTGGTCGTGCGGCGGCGCTCCCACTTCGACAGCCCCGCCCCGCGGGTCGGCGGCACGCCGTAGGTCGCGCAGAGGTGCTGCTCGTGGCGCGCCGAGAGCGAGCCGTCCTCGGGCACCGGCTCGCTGTGCAGGACGGTCGCGGCGTCGAACGGGACGTGGACCCGACCCTCCCGGCCGATCACGCCGGTGAGCGGGACGCAGCGGTTGCCGTGGAAGCGGTGGTGCAGCAGGAGCCACTGCGGTTTGCCCGTCTGGCGGTCCACGACGAGCCCGACGACCTCGCCGAGCTTGCGCCCGTCCGGGGCGACCGCCTGCGAGTGGGCCCAGCGCATGGCGCGGGTGGCGTCGACGCCTTGGGTCATCGTGCGATAGCTCGGAGAAGGCCGACGCCCACGGGTGGTGAAGCCGTGGAGACGGTCGCTTTCGTGCGGTACGGCGGGGCCTGACCCATCGATCCTCCGATTACGGCGATTCCGTGCCATGTCGGATCCTAATGCACCAGTGGGACGGGTGTTATCTTTGTGACCCTGCCGTTGCAAGTCGGTGACCGGTCCATACCCGCATCAGTCGGCAGATCGCGCCGATTCTGACCTGCAGCGCGGCCGGGGCGGCGCGCACCCCATACTGCTCGGATGCTCCCACCGCGTCCGGGCCTCTCCCGCTGGGCGATGAGCGTCGGCTTCCTGCTGACCCCGACGCGCTTCCTCGACGACTGCCACGCCGACTGCGGCGACTTCTTCACGCTGCGGCCGGCCAAGGACCGGGAGATCGTGTTCACCGCCGACCCGGAGGCCGTCCGGCAGGTCTTCACCGGGGACCCCGAGCTGCTGCACGCGGGCGCCGGCAACGTCGTCCTCGGCCCGATCCTCGGCGGCGGGTCGATCCTGTTGCTCGACGGTCCCGAGCACCTGCGCCACCGCCGTCTCATGCTCCCGCCCTTCCACGGAGACCGCATGCGGGCGCACGCCGACACAATGCGCGAGGTCGCCGAGCGACACGTCGCCGCCTGGCCGCGCGACACGACCTTCCCGGTCCTGCCGAGCATGCAGGCGATCACGCTGGAGATCATCCTGCGCGCGGTCTTCGGCGTCTCGGAGCCCGCGCAGCTCGAGCGCCTGGGCACGCCGCTGCGCCGGCTGCTGGACATGGTCGGCACGCCGCGCAAGGTCCTCGCCCTCGGGCTGACGGCGGGCCGGACGACGGGGCCGCTGAGCCCGTGGCGACGCTTCGCCGCCGCCCGCGCGGTCGCCGACCAGGTCACCCACGAGGAGATCCGCGCGCGCCGGCGCGAGCACGAGGCCGGCGGCGGCGCCGACCGCGGCGACATCTTCTCGCTGCTCGTCGCCGCCCGGGACGAGGCGGGGCAGGCGCTGACCGACCAGGAGCTGCGGGACGAGCTGATGACGCTGCTCGTCGCCGGGCACGAGACGACGGCGACGGCGCTCGCCTGGACGCTCGAGCGCGTCAGCCGCGAGCCGCGCGTCCTGGCGCAGCTGCTCGACGAGCAGGCGCGCGCCGGCGGGACGGCGTCGTACCTGGACGCGACGGTGAAGGAGACGCTGCGCCTGCGTCCCGTCGTCCCGGCCGTCGTCCGCAGGCTGCAGGCCCCGATGACCTTCGGGCCGTGGGACCTGCCCGCCGGCGTGCACGTCGCGCCGTCGATCTACCTTCTGCACCGCCGCGCGGACCTGTACCCCGATCCGCTGGCCTTCCGGCCCGAGCGCTTCCTCGACGGACGCCCGCCGGGGACCTACGAGTGGATCCCGTTCGGCGGTGGCGTGCGGCGCTGCCTGGGCGCGAGCTTCGCGCTGATGGAGATGCGCGAGGTCCTCTCCGTCGTCCTGCGCGACGCGCCGCCCGCCCCGCAGGCGGGGGCGGCGGACGAGGCCACCGCCCGGCGCGCGGTGACCTTCGCCCCGACCCGCGGCGGGCGCGTGCGCGTCCCGGTGGCGGCATGACCGGCGGCGAGTCGCCCGAGCTGCAGCACCTGCGGGCCGAGGCGCGCTACGCGCGCGAGAAGCTCGCGCTGTACAAGGCCAAGTCCTACGGCATGCGCGAGACCTCGCCCGTGCGGATGCGGGAGCTGCAGCGCCGGGCGGATCAGACCGCCGAGCGCCTGGCCGCGGCCGAGCGAGCGGCCGCGCCGCCCGACGACCCGGCCTGACCGGCTCAGGCCGTCGTCGGCTGCTCCTCGCCCTCGCGGGCGTCGAACTCGCGCACGAGGCCGAGCGTCTCGGCGTTGCCCTGCATGACCTTGTCGGAGATCGGGTTGATCGCCCCGCGCACGACGCTGAGGACGGCCCAGCGGCGCGGGCGGATGACCCGCGCGGCCCGCTTCTCGATGCCTGCGACGATCGCCTCCCCGGCGACCTTGGGCGCCAGGCGCTTGCGCAGCGGCGCGGGGACGACCTCCATGAGCTTGGCCGACAGCGGGTCGGCGTCCAGCGCCCGGTGCACCATCTCGGTGTCGATGAAGCCGAAGTAGGCGGTCGTCGCGCTCGCGCCGAACGGGGCCAGCTCGATCCGCAGGGCACGGCCGAGCTGCTCGACCCCGGCCTTGGCCATCGCGTACGGGACGGCGCCCATCCCGTTGATGAACGCGTAGACCGAGGCGATGACGACGACGTGGCCCTTGCGCGCGACGATCTGCGGGAGCGCCGCCTCGACCGTCCGCACGACGCCGTTGAGGTTGACGTCGATGACCCGGTCGAAGCTCTCGGTCGACATCGCGCGGAAGGTCGCGCCGCGTGAGGCGATGCCCGCGTTGGCGACGACGACGTCCAGGCCGCCGAAGCGCTCGACGGTCGTGGCGACCGCGCGCTGCATCGCGGCGCGGTCGGTGACGTCGGCGGCCAGGCCCAGCGCCCGGGTGTCGTGCAGGCGCGCGGCGGCCGCCTCGGCGTCCTCGGCGTGCAGGTCGACGATGACGACGAGCGCCCCGCGGTCCATCAGCGCCTGCGCGGTCGCAAAGCCGATCCCCCGCGCCCCGCCCGTTACGAGCGCCACCTTGCCGGCCACGTTGTACGTGCTCATGGCCGCCATGCTCGCACGTTCGCCGACCCGTCCGCGCGAACTGCGGTCAGGACTGGCCAGGCGGCCAGTCGGCGGGTTAGGCTCGCGCCATGTCGACCGAAGCCCGCCCTGCCGACACCTCCGCGGATGAGGTCCCGCTCGACGAGATCCTCGTCACCGAGCGGGCGCTGTGGCTGGACGGCCCACCGACGGAGACCTTCAGGCGCCTGCGCGGGCAGTGCCCGGTCCACTGGACGTCGCACTTCACCGAGTACCCGGGCGAGCCGGGGTTCTGGTCGGTCACGACGCAGGACGACATCCACACCGTCAGCCGCGACTGGCAGACCTACTCGTCC
>CAZRLR010000082.1:0-13498 GCA_964600395.1 uncultured Conexibacter sp. | reverse complement strand
GGAGCCCCGGCTCACCGTCCCGGCGCCGACGCTCGCCGCGGCGCTGCACTGCTACGGGCCGAAGCTCGCCGGCGCCACGCGGCAGCCGATCATGCTCGTCACGGGGACGGGTGCCAGCGGCCAGGAGGCGTACGCCATCGGCAAGGGCGCGTTCGACAAGGAGGGGCGCGCGGTCTGCGCCGTCGACTTCCCGGAGCACACGACGGCCGACATCCAGGTCTCGGTGCAGTACCTCGTCTTCGGCATCCGGCGGATGGCGAAGCTCGCGCGCCGGCCGATCGCCGTCATCGGGATCAGCCAGGGCGGGCTGCTGCCGCGGGTCGCGCTGACCTACTGGCCGAGCCTGCGCCCGCTCGTCACCGACGTCCTGGCCGCCGCGGGCACCCAGCACGGGACGACGGTCGGCGCGACGGGGCCCGACGCCTGCTCTCAGACGCATCCGTGCATCCCGGCCGGCTGGCAGCAGAAGCGCGGCTCGGCGTTCCTGACGGCGCTCGCGCGCCAGCGGGACGAGACGCCCGGGCCGACGGCGTGGACGACGATCCGCTCGCTGAACGACGAGACGGTGCAGCCCCAGAGCGGGCCGCACTCGGCGTCGTCGCTGCAGGGCGCGACGAACATCCTCATCCAGTCCGTCTGCCCCGGCCGGAACGTCGGGCACATCGGGACGGTGCTGGACTCGATCGCCTTCGCGGCGTTCAAGGACGCGATGGCGCACCCCGGCCCCGCCAAGGTCTCGCGCCTGCCGGCGGACGTCTGCGACCACCCCTACGCGCCAGGCCTGGACGAGGCGCAGACCGCGACGCTGCTCGGCGGCGCCAACGGGCTGACGGCGTCGCGCAACAGCGGCCCGGGCGCGGTGACCGTCCCGCGCGAGCCGGCGCTGCGGCCGTGGGTCAAGCGCCTGGTCAGCTGACGCGCCCGGTGACGCCGTCGGTGACAACCGCCCCGCGCACGGTGCCGGTCAGCTGTCATCGACCGGCGCCCGCCGGGTTGACAGCGTTGGTGAGTGAGTGCATACTCACACCTGCATGACCCCTGTTGCCAAGGCCACCCGCACCCTGTCGACCGCCGAGGACCGCCGCGAGGCCGTCCTCCAGGCGGCGATGCCGCTCTTTGCGGCGCGCGGCCTGCACGGGACCGCGACGCTCGACGTCGCGAAGGCCGCCGGCATCTCGCAGGCCTACCTCTTCCGCCTCTTTCCCACGAAGGCCGCGCTGGCCAGCGCGGTCGTCGAGCGCTGCAACGACACCATCCTGCGGACGTTCCGGGCGGCCGCCGGGGCGGCGGTCGCCGCCGGCACCGACCCGATCGAGGCGATGGGCGAGGCCTACAGCGAGCTCATCTCGGACCGGACGATGCTGCTCCTGCAGCTGCACGCCCACGCCGCCGCGCCCGACGACGAGGCCGTCCGCGAGGCGATGCGCGACAGCTTCCGCCGCCTGTACGCGCTCGTGGCGCCGTTCGCCGACGGCGACGCGGAGCGCATCCAGAAGTTCTTCGCCACCGGGATGCTCATGAACGTCATGGCTGCGTTGAACGCGTTCGAGCTCGACGAGCCGTGGGCCGCGGAGATCTGCAAGATGCCCGACCCCGACGGCCCCGCCCCCGGGTGAGCCCGCCGCCGGCCCCCCTTTTTTTTGACCTCGCAGTGAGTGACCACTCAGTCTTAGAACCCGACGAAAGGCAGCGATGACGGACCCCACCCCCACCCAGACCGATCCGCCCGCCGGCCGCGTCCGCGCCGGCTGGACGCTGGCGATCGTCTCGGTCGCCCTCTTCATGACCGCGCTGGACAACCTCGTCGTCGGCGTCGCGCTGCCGTCGATCCGCACCGACCTGGGCGGCTCGCTGGAGTCGCTGGAGTGGACGGTCAACGCCTATACCCTCTCGTTCGCCGTGCTGCTCATCACGGGCGCCGCGCTCGGCGATCGCTTCGGCCGTAAGCGCGTCTTCACCGCCGGTCTGACCCTCTTCACGCTGTCCAGCGCCGCAGCGGCGCTGTCCCCGTCCATCGAGGCGCTCGTCGCCGCCCGCGCCTTCCAGGGCGCCGGCGCCGCGATGGTGACGCCGCTGACGCTGACGCTGCTGGCAGAGGCCTTCCCCGGCGCCCGCCGCGGGCTGGCCCTCGGCGTCTGGGCCGGCGTCAGCGGCCTTGGCGTCGCGCTCGGGCCGTTCGTCGGCGGCGCCGTCGTCGAGGGCATCTCGTGGCACTGGATCTTCTGGCTCAACGTCCCGACCGGGCTCGTGCTCGTCCCGTTGGCCTCCCGTCTGCTGAGCGAGTCCTACGGCCCCGCCGCGAAGCTCGACCTGCCCGGCCTCGGGCTCGTCGCGACCGGCCTCTTCGGCCTGACCTTCGGCATCGTCCGCGGGCAGCCGCTCGGCTGGACGAGCGCGACCGTCGTGACCTCGCTGACCGCCGGCGTCCTGCTGCTCGGCGCGTTCCTGGCCTGGGAGCGGCGCGCCGCCGCCCCGATGCTGCCGCTCCGCTTCTTCGCCTCCCGGGGCTTCAGCGCGACGAGCGGCGTGTCGTTCGCGATGTTCTTCGGCGTCTTCGGCTCGATCTTCCTGCTGTCGCAGTTCTTCCAGAGCGCGCAGGGCTACAACCCGTTCGAGGCGGGGCTGCGCACGCTGCCGTGGACGGGCATGCCGATGCTGGTGGCGCCGATCGCCGGCATCCTCAGCGACCGCATCGGCTCGCGTCCGCTGATGGCCACCGGGCTGCTGCTGCAGGCCGGCGCGATCACGTGGCTCTCGCAGGTGAGCACCGTCGACGTCGCCTACGCGTCGCTCGTCGTCCCGTTCATCATGGGCGGCACCGGCATGGCGCTCGTCTTCGCTCCGGCGGCGAACGCGACGCTCGCCGCGGTCCGGCCCGAGGAGGCCGGCCAGGCGTCCGGCGCGACGAACGCCATCCGCGAGCTCGGCGGCGTCATGGGCGTCGCGGTGCTCGCGTCCGTCTTCTCCGCCAACGGCGGGTACGAGAGCCCCCAGGCGTTCGTGGACGGGATGACGGCGGCGCTGCCCTACGGCGCGGGCGTCCTCGTCGCCGGGGCGCTCTGCGCGCTGCTCGTCCCCGGGCTGAAGCGGGACGCGGCCGCCGCCCCCGACGCAGCCGTGGGGGCGGTCGCGACGCCGGACCCGGTCACCGCCTGACCGCCGTCGGGGCCCGAGGGTGCGGTCACGCCACGTCGCGTGTCCGCACCCGGCCGCGCGGGAAGGCGTCGTCCATGGCGAAGACATTCAAGAAGGGCGACAAGGTCAGCTGGAAGAGCTCTCAGGGGACGATCAAGGGCAAGGTCGTCAAGAAGCTCACGAAGAACACGAAGATCGAGGACCACAAGGTCAAGGCCTCCAAGGACGATCCGCAGTACCTCGTGAAGTCCTCGAGGACCGGGGCCAAGGCGGCGCACAAGCCCGGGTCGCTGAAGAAGCGCTCGAAGAAGTAGCCCCGGTCGCCGGGTCGTGGGGCCGGCGGAGGGGAGTGCATTCGGTGTCGCCCTGGCAGCACCAGATGCACTCCCCTCCTCCGGGCCGGCGGCGTCCATCGTCTGCTGCCCTGGCAACACACGATGGACGCCGTCCCCGCGCCGTCGTCCCGGAACGACGAAGGCCCCGCGGCGGCGGGGCCCTCGTCGTGATGCTCGAAGAAGCGGACCGTGCACCCGGCATCGTGGATCGGTCACCGGAAGCATTCGCTGCCGTCTGGCTCGAGCCCGGGAACTCCCGCTACGCCCGTCGGTGATCGCTTAAGGCTGCTTCCTTCCGGACCTGACCTGGTTCACGAGCCGACGTCGCGCGGGACCCGGGCCATCAGCACCACCATCGGCGGGCTGGCCCCGACGGCCGTCTCCCTCTGGCAC
Organism: uncultured Conexibacter sp.; assembly: GCA_964600395.1. Lineage (GTDB taxonomy): Bacteria > Actinomycetota > Thermoleophilia > Solirubrobacterales > Solirubrobacteraceae > Paraconexibacter. Next base: position 9,635 of record CAZRLR010000082.1, on the reverse strand, counting down.
GGGGATTCGGCCTCGCTAGAGCGGATTGCGAGCGACAGGGCACCGCTACCTCCCCGCCTAGCACGGTCCGTGGGTGAGGTTACCGGTCGGGGCCGGTCAGGGCGTCGGGGCGTCGTCGGCAGGTGCCGTCGTCGTCGTGCCGGGCGGGGCCGTCGTCGCCGGCGGGGCGGTCGTCGCCGGGGGCGCCGTCGTCGCCGGCGGGACCGTCGTCGCAGGCGGCGTCGCGGTACTCGCGGGCGGCGTCGTCGTCGCGGGCGCGGTCGTCGTCGCCGCCGGCGCGGTGGTCGTCGCGGGCGCCGTCGTCGTGGTGGCCGCCGTCGTCCCCGAGGTGGCGGTCGTCGTCGCGACGTTCGCGTCGTCCCGCTGCGTGAGGAGCAGCGCGAGCAGGACCCCGACAACCACGGCCAGGACCCCCGCCGTCACAAGCGCGGCGTCCGGCCCGCGGCGGCGGCGGAACGTCGTCCCGCAGGCGGGGCAGAAGAGCGCGTCGGCGGAGACCGGCGTCGCGCACACCGGGCACGGGCGGACGAAGACCGGGGCGCCGCCGGCGGGAGGCACGGGCGTGGACATCGCCCCGGACGCTACCGGCTGACGGGCGTCACGGCGCCACCGGCAGGCGCCGGTCCAGCTCGCGGCGCAGCTCCTGCCGGACGGTCGCGTCCACGTCGTCGACCTGGCGATCGATCTCCTTCTGGATCTGCACGATGCCGTCGTCGACCTGGGTCTGCACCGAGTCCCCCGTCCCCGAGAGCGCGTAGAGGACGACGCCGATGACGAGCGCGGACTGCACGAGCAGCAGCGCGACGATCGCCGGCAGGATCGAGGACCGGCGGTAGGAGCGCCCGCACCATGGGCACTTCGGCGCCGCCGTGACCGCGACGCTCGCGCAGTGCGGGCACAGCCGCTGGGGGACGGGCGCAGCCTGGGTGGTGGACACGTCCACGACGGTATCGCCCCGGGGCGCGGCGTCCGTGCCTCTAGCGTGGACGTCATGGCCGCCACTACGCCGACGATCTTCACCATCGGGTACGAGCGCCTGCTGCCCGGTCCGCTCCTCGCGGAGCTGCAGGACGCCGGGGTCCGGCGCCTGATCGACGTCCGCTTCCGCCCGCAGTCGCGGCGCGCGGGGATGTCCAAGACCCGCCTTGGCGCGCTCCTGGCCGAGCACGGGATCCGCTACGAGCACCGCCGCTCGCTCGGCACGCCGCCCGACCTGCGCCAGCTCTACAAGAGCGGGCAGGTCGCCGCCGGCGCCGAGGGCTTCGCAGCCCACGTCGAGGCGACCGCGGCGGCGGAGCTCGACGCGCTCGCCGCCGAGCTGGACGGCGCCCCGGCGACCGCGCTCATGTGCCTGGAGGCCGACCCCGCCGAGTGCCACCGCCGGGTGCTCACCGACGCCCTGCGGCGCCGCCGCCCGGAGCTGCGCGTGGTGGACCTCTGACGTCCCCGTCGCTTGACGGACGCCGCGCGCGGGTACGTCCTTCCCCATGATCCGCGGAATGGTGGGACGTCGGCTGGCCAGGCGCTTCGGGCGCGGGGTGCCCGTCGTGCAGGTGTGGACGCTCGGGCAGCTCGCGCTCCTGGCCGGGGACCACGTGCGCAAGCTCGACCCGACCGAGCGCCGGCGCCTCGTCGCGCTGGTGCGCGAGGGCCGCGGGCGCCCGTCGCGCCTGAGCGACGCCGACGCCCACGAGCTGCGTCGCCTCGTCGCCAAGCTCGAGCCGCGGCTGCTGGCGGGGACGGCGGTCAACCGGCTCTCCCCCGTCCCCGTGCCCAAGCGCCTGCTCTTCGGCGCGCGGCGCAGCCCCACCCGCCTGGCCGCGGCGCAGCAGCCCGGCTGAGCCGGCCCGTGGTCCGGACCGGCGGATCGTTACAATCGCCCGCAGCCCGGACGAGTAGCTCAGCTGGCTAGAGCACGCGCTTCACACGCGCGGGGTCGGGGGTTCGAGTCCCTCCTCGTCCATCGGCGCGTCACGCGCCCCCGCGTCAGCCGGTGACGGGCACGGTGTACGTCCGCCGGCCGGTGACGGCCCGGCCGTCCGCCGAGGAGAGCGTCACCGTCAGGCGCACCCGGACGGTCCTCAGGCCGGCGAGCTTCGCCCGGCTGGCCGCGGGCAGCAGCGTCCGGAGGATCGTCGTGGCGCCGGCGCGGATGCGGCCGCCGTAGGACGGCAAGACCAGCCCGCGGGCCTTGGCGGCGCCGAGTGGCGCCAGCGCGATCGCCGCCCGGCACGGCCGCGTGAGCGCCGGGCAGCGCAGCCAGACCTGCACCGCGGTGCGGCTGACGGCCAGCGGCGTCCCGACGAAGCGCAGCGTGGGTCGCCGGGACGACGGCGACACGAGGGCGACCGCGCGGTCGGCGACCGCCGGCGTGGCCGGCGTGCTCGGGGTCGTCGGGGTGGTAGCCGTGGTGGGCGTCCCGCCCGTCCCCCCGACCGGCACGGTGACCACCGGGACGAGCGGCGCGACGGCCGGCGCGGGGACGTCGACGGTCACGTCCGCGAAGACGGGCGTGAGGTCGCGGTTGCCGGCGGCGTCCACGGCCCGCACGCCGATGCGGTGCACGCCGTTGGGCAGCGGCCCGGTCGACCACGCGGCGTCGCAGGCGACCCACGCCCCGCCGTCGACCGCGCACTCGAAGAAGCCGTCCTCGGAGGAGCCGAAGACGAACGCGAGCGACGCGACGGTCGAGACGTCGGCCGGGCGGGTGACGATCCGCGTCACCGGCGCGATGAGGTCGACGCGGAAGGTACGCTGCGCCAGGACGGCGCTGACGTTGCCCAGGGCGTCCACGGCCTGCACCCAGAGCGTCCGCACGCCCTGCTCGAGGTCGCCGGGCGGCTGGTAGGGCGAGCTGCAGGCCACGAGCGGGTCGGAGTCGAAGGCGCAGCGGAACGTCGAGCCGGGCCGGCTGGAGGCGAGCGTGAAGGTCGGGCGCGCCGTGGCGATCGCGGTGTCGGGGGCGGGGCCGGTCACGATCGACGCCACGGGGCGGGTGAGGTCGACGGTGAACGTCCGCGTCGCCGGTGTCTGGTCGCGGTTGCCGAGCGGGTCGGTGGCGGTCACGGCGAAGGTGTGGTCCCCCGCCGGCAACCCGGCGTACGCCTTCGGCGACGTGCACGCGGACGCGGCGGCGCCGTCGAGGCTGCAGGTGAACGTCGAGCCCGCCTCGCTCGCCGAGAAGGCGAAGCTCACGGCCGCCCCGGCGGTCCCCGACGGCCCGCTGTCGATCGAGGTCTGCGGGGCCGTCGTGTCGATCGTCCACGTCCGCGCGGCCGGCGTCGCGTCGACGTTCCCCGCACCGTCACGGGCGCGGACGCGGAAGGTGTGGGACCCGTCGGCCAGCGGCCCGACGCTGCTGGGCGACGTACAGGTGTCCCACGTGCCGGCGCCGTCCAGATCGCACTCGAAGGTGACGCCGGCCTCGTCGCCGGAGAACGTGAGGCTGCTGGTATCGGCGGTGGTCGTCCCGCTGGGGCCGCTGTCGATCGTCGTGTTCGGGACGACACGGTCGATGCGGAAGGTCGTGCTCGCGGGCGTGGCGTCGCGGTTGCCGACAGCGTCCAGCGCCCGGACCTTGACGGTGTGCGTGCCGTCGGACTGGGCCGGCGTCGTCCACGGCGAGGTGCAGGCCGCGAAGGCACCACTGTCGACGGCGCACTCGAAGCTGCCGCCCGCCTCGTCCGCGGTGAAGGTGACGGTCGCCTTCCCGCCGGCGTTGTCCGTGCTCGTCTGCGTGATCGACGTGTCCGGCGGCGTGGCGTCGACGGTGAAGGCGCGGCCGGCCGGCGTCGGGTCGGCGTTGCCGGCCGCGTCGACGGCGCGCACGTCGACGCGGTGCGCGCCCTCGAGCAGGCCGGCGTAGACCCGGGGCGGGACGCAGGTCGCGTAGCTGCCGCTGTCGAGCGAGCACTCGAACGTCGCGCCGCTGTCGGGGGACGTGAAGGTGAAGGCGGGCGCCGGGCCGGTGGTCCCGGTCGGCGTGGCACCCAGCGCGGTGTCCGGCGGCGTCGTGTCGACGGTGAAGGTCCGCAGGGCCGGGGTCGGGTCGACGTTGCCGGCAGGGTCGGTGGCCCGCACGCGGAACGTGTGCAGGCCGTCGCCGAGGGCCGGCACCGCCGGCACCGTCCACGGCGACGTGCACGCGACGTAGGCACCGCTGTCGAGCTGGCACTCCAAGGTCGAACCCGTCTTCGTGGCCGTCATCGTGAACGTCGGCGTCGCGGTGGCCACGAGGCCCGAGGGCCCGGTCTGGATGACGGTGTCGGGCGCCGTCAGGTCGACGGTGAAGGTGCGCGAGACCGGGGTCGGGTCGACGTTGCCGACGCCGTCGGTCGCGCGGGCGGCGACGGTGTGCGACCCCGCCGCCAGTGGACCGGGCAGGTACGGCGTCGTACACGGCGCGAACGCGCCGCTGTCGAGCTTGCACTCGAAGCTCGCCGGCGACTCGTCGGCGGCCAGGGCGAACGAGGGGGACGCCACGTTCGTGACCGCGCCGGCCGCCGGTCCCGAGGTGAAGCTCGTGTCGGGGGCGATCGCGTCGACGGTGAACGCGCGCCCGGCAGGGCTCCCGTCCGCGTTGCCGACGGCGTCGACCGCCCGGACGTCGAAGCGGTGCGCGCCGTGGCTCAGCGCACCGAGGGTCCGCGGGGAGATGCAGGCGACGTAGGCGCCGTTGTCGACGGCGCACTCGAACGTGACGCCGGCCTCGGGCGACGTGAAGGTGAAGGACGGGGAGGTGCCGGTCGTCCCGGTGGGCGTGGCGCCGAGCGTCGTGTCGGGGCCGGTGAGGTCGACGGTGACGGTCCGCAGGGCGGGCGTCGGGTCCAGCAGGTCCCCCGCGTCACGCGCGCGGACGCGCAGGGTGTGCAGGCCCTCGCTGAGCGCGGGCGTCGTCCACGGCGACGCGCAGGCCGCGTAGGCGCCGGTGTCGACCTGACACTCGAACGTCGAGCCGGGCTTCGTCGTGGCGAGCACGAAGCTCGGGGTGGCGGTGCCGATCGTGCCCGACGGGCCCGAGTCGAACGACGTGTCGGGCGGCGTGAGGTCGACGGTGAAGCCGCGCGTGGCCGGGGTCGGGTCGACGTTGCCCGCCAGGTCGGTGGCGCGGACGGCGACCGAGTGCGCGCCGGGCGCGAGCGGGCCGACCGTGTAGGGCGAGGTGCAGGTCGCGTAGGCCGCGCCGTCGAGCCGGCACTCGAAGGTCGAGGCCTCCGACGCGGTCAGCGTGAAGGACGGCGTCGTCGCGCTCGTGACGGCGCCCTCGGCCACCGCGGACGTGATGGTCGTCTCCGGCGTCGCGGCGTCGACGGTGACCGTCCGGGTGGCGGGCGTCGGGTCGGCGTTGCCGGCGGCGTCGCTCGCCGTGACGGTCAGGACGTGCTGGCCGTCGGTCAGGTCGGCCGGCGGCGTGTACGGCGAGCTGCACGCGGCCGCGGCGCCCGTGTCGAGCTGGCACGTGAAGGTCGAGCCGGCCTCGGTGCTCGTGAAGGACCATGACGGGCGTGAGGTCGAGGTCGGCCCGCTCGGCCCGGCCGTGATCGACGTGTCGGGGGCGGCGGTGTCGATCGTGAAGGTCCACGTCGCGGGCGTCGGGTCGGTCTGGAAGGTGTCCTGGCCGAAGACCCGGAAGGTGTGCGGGCCGTCCGGCCACGCGGTCGGCGAGTCGTAGGCGAAGGCCGGGCAGTCGAAGACGGGCAGGCTGTCGAGCTGGCATCGCGACGGGCTCGCCGCCCACAGGTCGACGGTCGCGTAGGCGAAGCTCGGCGTCGCGTCGCCGATGACCGCGCCGTCGGCGGGGCCCGCGTCCTTGCGGGTGTCCGGCGGGTCGGTGTCGACGAAGAGGTCGTCCAGGACGACGGGCGAGCTCCAGTTGCCCGCGGCGTCGACGGTCCGCAGGACGAGCTTGTAGCGGCCGTCGGCCAGGACCGGGCTCTGGATGCTCGTCACGTTGCCGACGTCCTTCGTCGTGTCGACCGTCGACGCGGCGGTCGTGGGCACGAAGGCGTAGGAGAAGCCGTCGACCCCGACGTTGTCCGTCGCACCGGTCAGGTCGGCCGTGATGCGCGCCCCCTGGGCGGCGGCCGCCGGCGGGTGCGTCGCGCTGGAGAGCGTCGGGTTCGTCGGCGCCGTGCGGTCGGTGCACGTGGCGGTCCGCACGGTGAGCGTGAAGTCGTCGAGGTCGATCGGGCCGCTCGACGCGGAGATGTCGAGCGTCCACTCGCCGTTGGGGTCCTCACCCCGGAAGGCGCCGAAGGCCTGCAGCGGGCTGAAGACGGGCGGGCCGGACAGCGACGTCAGCGCCTGCGGGTCGTCGGCGCCTGGGTCCTCTATCAGCTTGGAGGCGATCGACTCGGCGGCGGTGTCGGTGAGCGTCAGGGACGAGAAGAGCGACGACGGGGCCGTGTTGAGGGGTCCCGGATTGATCGTCACCTGCGTCCCCGAGGGCGAGGTGAGGAACACGTAGGCGTCCGACGGCAGGTTCGGCGCGTCGAGGCCGACCTCGAGCTGGTCGAGCACCGAGCCGGCGCCCGACAGCGTGAGCTTGCGCGTCAGGTGGGAGCCCGCGGTGGACGTCGGCGGCGCGGAGACGGACGACTTACGACGGACGGGGGCCTGGTCGAGCGTCGTGAGCTTCAGCGAGAAGCCCTTGAGCGTCGCCTTGCCGCCGAAGAGGAGCCCCGACAAGCGCTCAGGGCGCCGACTGTCGAACGCGCGCAGCCTCCACGTCCCGTTCGGGTTGCTGCCGACCAGGGCGGCCAGCGGCTGGCGCGGGGCGACCGGCCCGGTGGTCGTGTCGTCGGGCAGGAACACCTCGGCCACCGAGCCCGGGCTGTTGACCTTCCCGGCGGCATCGTCGAAGACCGCGCCGCTCCACGTCGACGCCCCGAAGAAGGACGTCAACGTGGACCCGTGGTCACGCGTGAGCCAGACCGTGCGGCCGTTCGGGGCGACGAGCTGCAGCCGCAGCCGGCCCGGCGCCGGCGCGTCGACGTCCGTCGTCACCTGGACGTGGTGCAGGCCGGTCCCCAGGCCCGACACCGCCAGGCTGCTCTCGGTCCACGTCACGGTGTCCGGGGAGGGGAGCTCGTAGCCGAAGCCGACCTGGACCTCCCGCAGGGCCGTGTTGACCGGCAGGCCGCTGCCGGCCTCGGTCTTCGTGAACGATCGCGTCGTCGGGTTGCACCCGGTGGCGGACGTCGGGACGGCGGGCGTCCCGGCCGAGACGATCTGCAGCGACCACTCCTCGAGGCCGTCGCCGCCGGAGGCGTTCGCGTCGGACACCGTCAGCGTCCAGTCGCCCTGCACGCTCTCGCCGCGGAAGGCGCCCAGGGGCGCGACGCCGTTGACGAAGCCGGTGGCCGGCTGGAAGGAGGACACGTCGGTCACGAGCGTCGTCGCGTCGTCGTCGAAGGTCGTGTCGAGGTAGGGCAGCTGCGCCCCGGTGCCCGCGGGGCGGCGCTCGGAGACGAGCAGCACCTCGCGGCCGGAGGGGCTCTTCAGCCGGACCTGCATCGCGCCGCGGCTCAACGAGGTGATCTTCGCGTGGACGCGGACCTTCCACGCGGAGGCGATCGGTGCGTTCGCGACGCTGACCGTGCTCGACACCGGTGTGCCGAAGAACGTCTGGTAGCCGTCCGTCGACGTCTCGAGGCGGGTCGTCAGCGCGGGCGGCGCATCGAGGGTGCTGACGTCGAGCGACCAGCCCCGGAGCTCGCCGACGTCGTCGGCGCTCTTGTCGGCGACCGTCAGCGTCCACGTGCCATTCGGATTCTCGCCGAGGAACTTCGTGAAGCCCTGCTGCCCGGCGAGCGACGGCTTGGCCACGCCGTCGGTGAACGACGCCGTCGCCACCGGGTCGGCCCCGGTGTCCGCCCAGCGGGTCGCGGAGAAGACGTCGTCCGCTCCCCCGCCCTTGCGGTCGGCGAGCTGGATCGTCGTCCCGGCCGGCGACGTCAGCGTGATCTTCAGGTCACCCGGGAAGGTGTGGAAGAGCTTCGTGACGAGCTGCGCGTCCGAGAGGTAGGTGCCGGCCCCCGACACGGTGACGGTCGAGGTGAGCTGGCCGGTCCCGTCGGGGACGGCGTTCGTCGCCGTGTTGGAGAACGTCGCGGTCTGCTGGACGGAGCCGGGCGGCGCCGGGGGAGCCGCCGCCGCGGCCCGGCCGGCGAGCAGCAGCGCGAGCAGGAGCCCGGCCGCGATGGCGAGCGCGGCCAGGACGGCAGGCCGATGACGGGGGTGGGCGTCCATGCCACAGCGCACCGTACGGGAGTTCGGTCGAATCTAGACTCAAACATCCGTCCGCTGCCCGTGTGCGCCGCTCAAGCCCAGCGCGCGCCGGCGCCGGGAGGCCGCGGTCGTCCGACGGCGCCGCCGGTCAGCCGAGAAACGCCTCGGCGAGCTCGAGCTCCTCGACGGGCACGGTGTTCAGGCGCGCCGTCGCCTCGGCGAGGGGGACGCGCTCGATCCGCGTGCCGCGGGCCCCGGCCATGATCGACAGCTCCCCGTCGCGGACGGCCAGGTGCGCGGCCTGCCCCAGACGGCTGCCCAGGACCCGGTCGTACGCCGTCGGCGTCCCCCCGCGCTGGACGTGCCCGAGGACGACGGTGCGCGTCTCGGCGCCGGTGCGGTCCTCCAGGTAGGCCTGCATCCAGTGGCCGATGCCGCCCAGGAGCGGGCGGCCCATCGGGTCCAGCGCCCCCGTGGTGACGAGCTCGCCCCCGACCGGCGCGGCGCCCTCCGCCACGACGATGATCGAGAAGCGGCGCCCTCGCCCCCGCCGCTTGAGGACGCGGTCGGCGACGTCCTCGAGGTCGAAGGGCCGCTCCGGCGTGAGAATGACGTCCGCCCCGCCCGCCATGCCGGCGTTGAGGGCGATCCACCCGGCGTTGCGCCCCATGACCTCGACGATGAGGTTGCGGTAGTGGCTCTCGGCCGTCGTGTGCAGGCGGTCGATCGCCTCGGCGGCGATGTGCACGGCGGTGTCGAAGCCGACGCTGCGGTCCGTCCCGGCGACGTCGTTGTCGATCGTCTTCGGGACCCCGACGATCGGCAGGTCGCGCGACAGCTCGTTCGCGGCCCACAGCGTCCCGTTGCCCCCGACGACGACGAGCGCGTCCAGGCGCTGCTCCTCGAAGCGCCGGCGCACGAGCTCGCGCTCGTCCACGGCGTTGCGGCGCGACGTCCCGAGGATCGTCCCGCCGCGCGGCAGGATCCCGGCGACGCGGTCGATCGGGAGCTCGACGCAGTTGCCGTCCAGGACGCCGCCCCAGCCGTCGCGGAAGCCGACGACCTGGTCGCCGTGCAGGAAGGCGCTGCGGACGACCGCCCGGATGACGGCGTTGAGGCCCGGGCAGTCGCCGCCGCCGGTGAGGATGCCGATGCGCATGCGCGGCAGCTTCGCGGCGGGGCCGGGCGGGGGCAAGGGGTGAACCCCGTCACCCGGGTGCGGGCTTTCCGCGCGCCCGGCGGCCGGCCGCGTGCCGCGGGTCAGTCGTCCGCGCCGTGGTCGTCCGCGCCGTGGTCCTCCGCTCCGTGGTCCCCCGCGCCGTGGTCGTCCCCCGCGTCATGGCCGACGGCGTCCTGCCCGCGGTCGTCGCCCACGTCGTGGCCGGCGACGTCGCGGCCGTGGTCGT
>CAZRLR010000081.1:0-13505 GCA_964600395.1 uncultured Conexibacter sp. | reverse complement strand
CCTCCGGCAGGACGACGCCGAGGTTCATCATCGCCGCCTCCATGATCACGCAGGCGGGCTTGCGGCCCTCGGCGGTCAGGCGCTCGATGCGGCGCTCCATCGCGCCGGCGTCGTTGAACGGGACGGCGATCGTCATGTCGACGACGGCCTGCGGGATGCCCGCGCCGTAGGGCAGCGAGGCGAGGTTCTCGTGGTCGCCGATCTTGTCGTACTCGATGCCGATCGAGACCATGACGCCGTCGTGGTGGCCGTGGTAGGAGCCGAAGATCTTCACGACCGTGTCGCGGCCGGTGTGCCCGCGGGCGATGCGGATCGCGTCCATCGTCGCCTCCGAGCCGGAGTTGACGTAGCGCCACTTGGGCAGGTCCCAGCGGCGCTGCAGCTCCGCGGCGACGACGATCGCGTCCTCCGTCGGGGCGGCGAAGTGCGTCCCGGAGGCGTAGCGGTCGCGGATCGCGTGGCCGATGGCCGGGTGGGCGTGGCCCTGGACCATCGAGCCGAAGCCGTTGTGGAAGTCCCACATCTCGTTGCCGTCGACGTCCCAGACCTTCGGGCCGGCGCCGCGCTCGAGGTAGATCGGCCACGGATCGCGGGCCTGGTAGGAGGACGCCACGCCGCCGGCGAGGACCGCGTTGGCCCGCTGGTACATGTGCAGCGAGCCCTGCGTGCGCTCGTCCAGGCGCTTGGCCTCCCGCGCGGTGAGCTCCGCGATCCGGGTGCGGTCGATCTGAACGGTCGATGAGGAGGCGGGCATGCGTCCATCCTGACAGCCCGCGGGCGGCCCGTCAGGAGGAGGCGGACACCGGGGCTGTGCCAGACCGGCGCACCTGGATGCCGCGCTCGGGCGCCGGCGGGATGTGGGACATCGCGCGTTCGGCCAGCGCGGTGATCGTCAGCGACGGGTTGACGCCGACGTTCGCCGGCACCACGGAGCCGTCGCAGAGCAGCAGGTTCTCGTACCCGAAGACGCGCTGGCGGCTGTCGACGACCCCGCGCTCGGGCGAGTCGGCGATGACCGCGCCGCCGAGGATGTGCGCCGTGGTCGGCGTGTTGCCGAGCGCCTCCATGACGGACGAGCCCGCGATGCCGCCGTACTCCTTGGCGATCCACTCGGCCGCGTAGTTGGCGACGGGGATGAAGGTCGGGTTCGGCTTGCTGTCGTCCTGCTCGGTCTGCAGCTTGATGCGGCCCGAGCGCGTCCGGACCGGCCGCAGCGCGATCGCGTTGTCGAGCGTCTGCATGACGAGCAGGATGATCGTGTTGCGCGACCAGCCGCGCGGGTTGAGCGTCTTGAGCGCCTGCACCGGATGGCGCAGGACCGCCGCCAGCCACTTCAGCGGGCGCGTGACGTTCGTCCCGTCGCCGACGAGGACGGTGTAGAGCATCCCCATCGCATCGCCGTCCTCGCCGTAGTGGCAGGTCTCGATGTGGGTGTGCGCGTCGGGGTAGATCGAGCTCGTGATCGCCACGCGGCGGGTCTGGTCGCCGATGCGGCCCTCGGGCAGCGTGACGGTCAGGACGGCCTCGGAGTTCGTCCGCACGAGCTCGCCCAGGCGCGGGGAGATCTTCGGCAGCCCGCCGACGAGCCGGCAGTTCTGCAGCAGCTTGTTCGTCCCCAGCGCACCGGCGGCCACGACGACGCCGCGGGCGGTGAAGGTCTTGCGCTTCTTGCGCAGCCAGGCGCCCGAGCGCTGCGTCGTGATCTCATAGCCCTCCTTGCCGTCGTCGGAGCCGATCGGGCGGATGTCCAGGACCTCACGCTCGGCGTGGACCTTGACCCCGAGCTTCTCGGCGAACCAGAGGTAGTTCTTGCGCAGCGTGTTCTTCGCGCCGACGGGGCAGCCGACCATGCAGCGCGCGCAGCGGGTGCAGCCGGTCCGGGCCGGGCCCTCGCCGCCGAAGTACGGGTCCGGGACGGTCTTGCCCTCCTCGCCGAGGAAGACGCCGACGCGCGTCTTGCCGTACGTGTCCCCCACCCCCAGGTGCTCGCCGAGCGCCTTGAGGACCTGGTCGGCCGGGTCGTCCTCGTCGTAGGTCGTGACGCCGAGCATGCGCTCGGCCTCGGCGTAGTGCTCGGCGAGCTCCTGCTCCCAGCTCTCGCTGAGGGACGACCACTGCGGGTCCTCGAAGAACGCCTTCGGCGGGACGTAGAGCGTGTTGGCGTAGCCGAGCGAGCCGCCGCCGACGCCGGAGCCGCTGACGATCGTCACGTGCTTGAAGATCGACAGGCGGAAGATCCCGCGGAGGCCGAGCTTGGGGGCGAAGAAGTAGCGCTTGAGGTCCCACGTGTTCTTGGCGAACTCGTCGTCCTCGAAGCGGCTGCCGGCCTCCAGGACGCCGACGGAGTACCCCTTCTCCGCCAGGCGCAGCGCGCTGGTGGAGCCCCCGAAGCCGGACCCGATGACGATCCAGTCGAAGTCGTGGGCGGTGTGCTGACCAGGCGCTGACATGCTGTCGACCCTAGCGCGAAGGTGACGGAGGCGTCAACTTCGTCGGCGCACCGGCGCTGCCGGGCCGGTCGGGCGGCTCCGCTGCGGCCTCGGTGGAGGATCGAGCCGCTCAGACCGGCCTGATCTTCCGCCGAGGGTGGGCGGCTCGGGCCAAGGGGAGGATGGTGCCGGTCTGGCCGGCCTGATGCTCCACCCACGCCGGGGGACGGCGCCCCGGGCACGGGTGGCTCCGCTGCCTCGGGTGAGTGGTCGATGGCGGTGCCACCACGGCCCGCGAATGACCACTCACGCTGGGGAGACGGAGCCCGGGCACGGCCGCTCCGCGTCGATGCCTGCCGTTCCGGCCGCGGCCGCGCCCGGACCCGTGCGTGACGGCGCTCACCCACCCGTTGCGCAACCTTTCGGGGCGGGTCGGGGTTGGGTCCACGATGGCCCTCCACCCCTCCGTCCGTCGCCTCGGCGGCCTGCTGGCGAGCACCGCCGCCCTGACCGCGCCCCCCGCGGCCCCGGCCCTGGCGGACTGCCCCGGCGGCCTGCCCGCCGGCACCTGTGCCTACACCGCCGCCGCCCAGGTCGGCGAGCGCTCGGGCGGCGTCCTGCGCTTCCCCCAGGCCGTGGCCGTCGGCCCGGACGGCGCGGTCTACGTCGCCGACCAGAAGTCGCACACGATCCAGGTCTTCAACGCGGACGGGAGCTTCCGCCGCGACTACGGCTTCTCGGGCTCCAAGCCCGGCCAGCTCACCTCGGCCGGCGGCGTCGCCCTCGGGGCGGACGGCAGCGTCTACGTCACGACGGGCGCCAACCGCGTGGACCGCTTCGCCGCGGACGGCAGCCTGCTGGGCTCGTGGGGCAGGACGGGCCAGGGCGTCGGCGAGTTCGTCTTCGGCTCCGGCGGCGGCAACGACTCGCCCGCCGGCGGCGGCATCGCCGTCAACGGCAGCACGGTCTACGTCGCGGACTCGCGCAACGACCGCGTGCAGCGCTTCAACCTCGACGGCAGCGGCGCGAACGTCCTCGTCCCGCCCGGCACGCTGCAGACGCCGATGGGCGTCGCGGTCCGCAAGACCCGCGTCTACGTCGCCGACGACCAGAACCACCGCATCGCCGTCTTCGACACGGGCGGCAAGCCGCTCGGCTTCGTCGGCTCGGGCGAGGGCTCGGTCGGCGGGCAGCTGCGCAACCCGTACGACGTCGCGCTGGACGCCGCAGGCCGCGTCTTCGTCGCCGACGACCTCAACCACCGCGTCGTGCGCTATGCGCCGGCCCCGCTCTACCAGTACAAGGCGCGCTGGGGCTCCTACGGGACCGCGCCCGGGGCGCTGGCCTACCCGCGCGGGATCGCGACGGACGCCGCCGGCCTCGTCTACGTGACGAACACGGGCAACGACCGCATCGACGTCTTCGACAACGGCGGGACGCTGCTGCGCTCCATGGGACGTTCGGGTCGCGCGAGCGGGCAGTTCGACACGCCGGCCGGCGTCGCGGCCGACCCCAGCGGCGTGCGCGCCGTCGTGGACTCGATCAACGGCCGCGTGCAGCTCCTGGGGCCCGACGGCGCGGTCATCTCGATCATGGGGTCGCCCAACCCGGGTCCGACGCTGCTGCCGCGACCCGTGGCCACCGCGTTCGACGCCGAGGGCAACGTCTACGTCCTGGACGAGCGCCGCGCGAAGATCGTCGTCTTCTCGCGGCAGACCGGCCTGCCGATCCGGACGATTGGCGCCGAGGGGACCGGGCCCGGCAAGCTGCTGACCCCGTCGGCGCTCGCGATCACCGCGGGCGGCACGATCCTCGTCGCCGACACGGGCAACCAGCGCGTGGCGCGCTTCACGACGGCCGGCGAGCCGCTCGCCGAGCTGCCCGTCCTCGGCACGCCTCGCGGCATCGCCGTGACCCCCGACGCCTCGCGGGTCTACGTCTCCACCGCGTCCGACAACCGGATCCGCGCCTACGACCAGACCGGCAAACTCCTGACGGAGTTCGGCGGCCTGGGGACGAAGATCGGCAAGCTCCTCTCCCCCGCGCAGCTGTCGCTCGACGCCGCCGGGAACGTGTGGGTCGCCGACCGCGGCAACAGCCGCGTGCAGCAGTTCGGCCCCGACGGCGAGCGCCTGGCGGCGTTCGGGGCGCGCGGGACCGGGACCGGTCAGTTCCTGCGCCCCGAGTCCGTCGCCGTGGACTGCAACGGCCTCGTCACCGTCAGTGACACCGACAACAACCGCGTCCAGCAGTTCACGCTCGCCGCCGGGCCGGCGGCCCCGTGCGCGTCGCTGCCGCCCGTCGGGGTCCCGCCGACGCCGAAGTACCCCGTCCTGCCGGCGCCGGACGGCCCGCAGCTGAAGGTCAAGGTCCTGCGGCGCGCGTCGCTGCTGCGCACGCGCTCGCTGCCGCTGTCGATCGGCTGCGACACGGCGTGCACGATCACCGCCTCGGCGACGCTCACGCCGCGCGCGGCGCCGGTCGCCCCGCCCAAGCCGAAGAAGGGCAAGCGCAAGCCGGCCCCCGCGCCGACGGTCGTGACGCTCACGACGCCCGAGCGGCGCATCCCGGCCGGGTCCACCGCGCTCGTGCGCCTGGCGTTCACCAAGGCGGACGCCGCGCGCCTGGCCAAGGCGGTCGGGCGGCTCAGCGGGCTCGTCGCCGAGGTGCAGCTGACGGCGACCGGCGACGTGGGCGATCCGACGTCGCAGACGCTGGTGTTGAAGGTGACGAAGTAGCGCTTCGGCTTTCCGATCAGGGAAGGCGCCAGGTGGCGCTGACGCGAGGCTGCTGGGTCTGGGGCGGAGACGGAGAACAGCCGCATTGACGGGCGAGTCCCGCCTGGCGGTCGATCGGTGGGACGTCCCTGGCCGTTGGGGCGCCCTACCGCCCCAGTGCGTCGATGCGGAAGTCGTCCCCGACGCGGACGAACTCGACGCGCCGGGCGACGCCCTGGCCGTCGGCGCCGATGATGTTGCCCGCGTTGAGCAGGACCTTGTCGGGCAGGTCCGGCGGCAGCAGGAGCTTGACGCCCCCGAGCCCGGCGACGTCGAAGCCGAACGAGCGCGCATAGGTCTCGCACGACACCCCCGGGACCGCCTTGGTCACGTCGGCCTTGCCGCGTGCGGTAAGCAGGGCGCAGGCGGTGTCGCCGTCGCGGTCGTTCGCGGCGCGCACGAAGTCGGCCAGGGCGTAGCGGACGCGGTCGTCGTCCCGGCGCGACGGCTGGGTCGCGAAGGCGATGACGACGACGAGCGCCGCCACCCCCGCGAAGGCCACCGCGGCCCACGGCCAGGCACGGTCCACGAGGGCGCTGAGGCGATCGACCATCGCGCCTGAGGCTACCGGCGCGGCCCACGGCGAGGTCCGTAGCATCCGCGCTGGCGTGAGCGAGAGGACCGACCGCATCGAGCGCGGACACCCGCCCGGGTACTTCGCCCTGGGGGACGCCCTGCGCGGCATCGCCTGCCTGGTCGTCGTCGTCTACCACTGCACCCTCGGGGCCGCCGCCCACGCCGGCGGCACGTACGCGACGGACCCGGTCGGCGCCTTCGGCGCGTTCTCGTTCGTCGTCCTGCGCATCGGCTCGCCGACGGTCTACGTCTTCTTCGCGCTGTCGGGGTACCTCGTCGGCGGGCCGTGGGTGCGCGCGTGGCTCGGGGACCGCCCGGCGCCGAAGGTGCCGACGTACCTCGGGCGCCGCGCGCGGCGCATCCTGCCCGCCTTCTGGCTCGTCATCGCCGTGCGGCTGGCCGACCAGGGCTCCTACGCGTTCTCCGACGCGCAGGTCGCCGGGACGTTCCTCGGCCTGCAGACGTTCTACGGCGGGACGCAGCAGGCGCTCATGCCGCAGGGCTGGACGGTCGACGTCGAGCTCTTCTTCTACCTCACCGTCCCGCTGCTGTTCCTCCTGGCGACGCGGCTGCCGGTGCTCGTCCGGGCCGACCGCGACGGCCGGCGCCGCGCGCTCGTCGGCTTCCTCCTGACGTGGACGGTGCTCAGCATCGCGCTGCGCACCCGGACCGCCCCCGACGGCCCGCTCGGGCACAGCGTCATCGCGCTCGGCTGGGCCTTCGCCCCCGGGATGGTCGCCGCCGCCTACGAGACGCAGCTGCGCGCGCTCATGCCCGCCGACCGCGCCCGCGGCCGCCGCGCGGGGATCGCGCTCGTCGCGCTGGCGGTGCTCGCCGAGGCCGTCGTCGTCGGCTTCCAGGTCAACGACGGGCGCCTCGTCGCCGAGATCGCCCACCTGTTGTGCGGCGTCGGCTTCGTCGGCGGCGCGCTCGTCTACGAGTGGTCCGGGACCCCGGTCCCGCGCGTCCTGGACAGCCGGCCCATCCACGCGCTCGGCCGCTGGTCCTACGGCATCTACCTCCTGCACATCTGGGTCGCCCAGCGGCTGCTGCTGCACGTCCCCGCGTCGCTCGGCCCGCGGGGCGTGCTCGTGTGGCTCATCGTGTCGACGAGCGTCCTCACCGCGGCCCTGGCGGCGCTCATGTGGCGCTTCTGGGAGGAGCCGTGGCTGGACCGCCGACTCCCGTGGAGACGCAAGGCGACGGCGCCCGCGGTCGCCGCATGACCGACCCCCTGCTGTCGGTCTGCGTCCCCTCCCACGAGCGGCCGCTGCGCCTGCGCTGGCTGCTCAACGCGCTGGCCGGGCAGACGCTGGACCGCGGGCAGTGGGAGCTCGTCGTCTGCGACGACTCACGCGACCCCGCCGTCGGCGCGCTGCTGGCCACGCACCCCCTGGCGGCGGACGGGACGCTGCGCGTGCAGCGCCTGCCGCCCGGATCCGGCGGCTCGGCCGCCCGCCAGCGCAACGTCGCCTGGCGGGCCGCCCGCGCGACGACCGTCCTCTTCACCGACGACGACTGCCGCCCGCCGCGGGACTGGCTGGCGCAGGCGCTGGCCGCGGCCGCCGCCCACCCGGGCGCGATCGTCCAGGGCGCCACGACGCCGGACCCCGACGAGCGCCACCTCGTCGCCGCGCCGCACGCCCGGACGCAGGCCATCGACCCGCCCGTCCCCTGGGCCCAGACCTGCAACGTCGTCTACCCGCGGGCGGTCCTGGAGCGCGTCGGCGGCTTCGAGGAGGCGCTGCCCGCCGGGGAGGACACCGACCTGGCGCTGCGCGCCCGCGCGCTCGGCACGGGCTACGTCGGTGC
Organism: uncultured Conexibacter sp.; assembly: GCA_964600395.1. Taxonomy (GTDB): domain Bacteria; phylum Actinomycetota; class Thermoleophilia; order Solirubrobacterales; family Solirubrobacteraceae; genus Paraconexibacter. The sequence goes on along the minus strand of CAZRLR010000081.1, from coordinate 5,911 downwards.
CCCCGAGGTCCTGACCCATCACGCCGTCGAGGCCGGATCGCTGCGCGGCAAGCTCGCGACGATCCCGCGCTGGCGCGGCCTGGCCCTCGTCGTCCGCCGCCACCCCGAGGTCCGCGAGCACCTCGTCGGCGGGGTCTTCTGGCGCGCCTCGCACGCGCTGCTGCCCGTCGCCGTGATCGGCCTGCTCGCCGCGCGCCGCACCCGCGGCCGGTCGCTGCTCGCGCTCGTCCCGTACGTCCTCAGCGCCCGCGGCTCCTACGGCAGCGGCCCGCGGGGCCGGCTGCGGGCGCTCGCCGAGGTGCCCGGCCGCGCCGTCGTCGACGCCGCCGAGATGGCGGCCCTGGCCCGCGGCAGCGCCGAGCAGCGCACGCTCGTCCTCTGACCCACCGGCGCTCCGCGCGCCCGGCGGCTCACATCTGCCCGCGCACCGCCCACAGGTCCGGGAAGAGCGGCTGGTGCAGGGTGCTCGCGAGGTACCGCGCGCCGCTGGAGCCGCCGGTCCCCGGCTGGTCACCGATCGTCCGCTGCACCATCTTCACGTGGCGGTAGCGCCACTCCTGCAGGCCCTCGTCGAGGTCGACGAGGCGCTCGCACAGCGGCTCGCCGAGCCCGTCGTCGGCGTACACCGTCAGGAGCACCGCCTGCAGCTGCGCCGACGGCTGCACCGGGGCGCCGACGTCGCGCTCCAGGACGGCCGGCGGCACGGCGTACCCCTGGCCGGCGAGAAAGGCGACGAACGAGTCGAAGACGCTCGGCCGCGAGAGCGCCGCCTCGATCGCCGCGCGCTCGGGCGAGCCGGCCGGATAGGGGCCGAGCATCGCCGGGTCACGGCGCCCGAGCGTCGCCTCGATCATCCGGAACTGCGCGGACTGAAAGCCGCTCGCCGTCGCCAGGCGGTCGCGGAACGCGGTGAACTGGCGCGGCGTCATCGTCTCGAGCACGTCGATCTGGGCGACGACGGTCTTCAGGATCGCCAGCACGCGCCCGAGGGTGCCCAGGGCCGCGGCGCCCCGGCCGGCCTCGAGGCGCCGCTGCAGCTCGGCGAACTCGTGCAGCAGCTGCTTGAACCACAGCTCGTAGACCTGGTGGATGACGACGAACAGCAGCTCGTCGTGCTCGTCGGAGCGGGGGCGCTGCGCGCCGAGGACCTCGTCGAGCGCGAGGTAGGACGCGTACGTCGCCGCGGCGGTCGGTTCGCGCGAGGGGGCCACGCCGGCGATCCTACGCCTCGTCGTGGCGGTCGCTCACCCGCGGACGCGTGCGCCCTCCGGGTCCCACAGCGGCTCGGCCGAGACCGTCGCGGGGACGAGCGTCCCGAAGAGGTCGACGGCGAGCGTCGTGCCGACCTGCGCCTGCGCGGCGGGGAGGTAGGCGTAGGCGATCGAGCGCTGCACCGCGTAGCCGTAGCCGCCGCTCGTCACGCGGCCGACGACCGCGCCGTCGGCCGTCTGCACCGGCTCGTTGCCCAGCGCGACGGCCCGTGGGTCCTCCAGGACGAGGCACGCCAGCCGGCGCGTCGGCTCCCCCGCGGCCACGAGCGCGTCCCGCCCCACGAAGCCGCCCTCCTTGTCCAACCGCACCGCGAACGCCAGCCCGGCCTCCAGCGGCGTGTCGTCCGGGGTGATGTCGCTGCCCCACACGCGATAGCCCTTCTCCAGGCGCAGAGCCTCGATCGCCTGGTAGCCGCCGCACACGAGACCGTGCTCCTCACCGGCCGCGACGAGCGCCGTCCACAGCCCGAGCGCGTACTCGGCCGGGCAGTGCAGCTCCCACCCGAGCTCGCCGGCGTACGTCACCCGCAGCGCGCGGCAGGGTGCCGCGGCGACCGAGATCTCGCGGGCGCGGAGGTAGCCGAAGTCCAGCGCGTCGGGCGTCAGCGGCGCCAGGACGTCCCGCGCCCGCGGCCCCCACAGCGCCAGGCACGCCCAGGCGGACGTCACGTCCCGCAGCGTCACGCCGCCCTCCGCGGGCAGGTGGTCGCGCAGCCACGCCGCGTCGTGGGCGCCGAACGCCGTCCCCGTGACGAAGAGGAAGCGCTGCTCGGCCAGGCGCGTGATCGTCACGTCGCAGGCGATGCCGCCGCGGCGGTTGAGCAACTGCGTGTACGTGACGGCGCCGACGTCCCGCGCCACGCGGTTTGCGCACAGCGACTCCAGGAAGGCCGCCGCCCCCGGACCCTCGATCTCGAGCTTGGCGAAGGACGACTCGTCGAAGAGCGCGACGGCCTCGCGACAGGCGCGCGCCTCCACGCCGATCGCCGGGGACCAGTGGTGCCCCGCCCAGCCCGCCGGGCGCAGCGACGGATCCCCGCCCGCCTCGTTCGCCGTGTAGTGCAGCACGCGCTCCCAGCCGCTCTTCTCCCCGAAGACCGCGCCGTGCGCCACGTGCCAGGGGTAGACCGGGGAGACCTTCAGCGGCCGGCCGGCCTGCCGCTCGTGCCCGGGGTACTTGATGTCGTAGTACGTCTCGTAGTTCTCCTTGCAGCGCGCGAGCGTGTACGACGGCGAGCGGTACTGCGCGCCGAAGCGCCGCACGTCCATCTTCCACAGGTCCATCGGCGGCTCGCCGTCGACGATCCACTGCGCCATGACCTTGCCGATGCCGCCCGCGCCCGCCAGGCCGTGGGCGCAGAAGCCGGCCGCGACGAAGAACCCGCGCACGTCCGTCTCGCCGAGGCAGAACTCGTTGTCGGGCGTGAACGCCTCGGGCCCGTTGATGAGCTTCGTGACGGTGATCTGCTCCATCGCGGGCACCCGCCGGCGCGAGTTGGCCTGGATCTCGTCGAAGCGGTCCCAGTCCTCCTCCAGCAGGCGGCCGTTGAAGTCCTCGGGGATGGCGTCGATGCCGCGCGCGTCCAGCGCCCACGGCGCGCTCCGGCGCTCGTAGCCGCCCATGACCAGGCCGCCGCCCTCCTCGCGGAAGTAGATGAGCAGGTCGGGGTCGCGCATCGTCGGGACGTGCCCGCGCTCGGCCCGGAGCTCCTGCATCGCGCCGAACGGCTGGGTGACGAGGTACTCGTGCGCGAACGGGATGATCGGGACGCGGACGCCGGCCATGCGGGCGATCTGCGCGGCGAACATGCCGCCGGCGTCGACGACGACCTCGGCCTCGATGTCGCCCCACTCGGTGGCAACGCCCCGGACGCGGCCGTCCCGCACGTCGATCCCGGTGACCCGCGTGTGCGTGAAGATCCGCACGCCGCCGCGCCGCGCGCCGTCGGCCAGCGCGTACGTCAGCTGCGACGGGTCCAGGTAGCCGTCCGTCGGCAGGTAGGACGCGCAGCGCACTCCGTCGCGGACCATGAGCGGGAAGAGCTCGACGGCCTCCGACGGCCCGACGAGCTCCAGCGGCAGGCCGAAGGTCCGCGCCCAGGCGACCTGCCGGCGCGTCTCCTCCTCGCGCTCGGGCGTGCAGGCCAGGCGCAGGCCGCCGCACTCGGTCCACCCCGGGTCGAAGTCCGACTCCTCCCCCAGCCGCCGGTAGAGCTCGACGCTGTCCATCATCATCCGCGTCAGCGAGACCGAGCCGCGCAGCTGGCCGACGAGGCCCGCGGAGTGGAAGGTCGAGCCGGACGTCAGCTCGTCGCGGTCGACGAGGACGACGTCCCGCTCCCCCAGCTGGGCCAGGTGGTAGGCGATCGACGTCCCGCCGACGCCGCCGCCGACGATGACGATGCGGGCGCGGGACGGCAGCTCACGGGGTCTGGGCAACGGTGATCATGTCCTCGAGGTCAGGGCGCGCCAGGCGGGCGCGCAGGCGGGTCAGGTGCTCGGTCGCGTAGGCGCCGTAGTCGACGTCCAGCTCGCTCAGGCGCTGCTGCGTGACGCCCCACAGCGCCTCGCGCAGGTCCGACACGACGAGCATCAGCGCGAGCGCCGCGCGCCGGCGCTCCGTGGCGCCGCCGTCCCCGGCGAAGTAGGCGTCCAGCAGCAGTCGCTGCTCCTCATCGCTCAGCCCGTTGTTCGCCGCGAGGTTCGCCAGGTCGAAGAAGCGGTCGTTCATCCCCGCGTACTCCCAGTCGATGAGGCGCATGTCGCCCGCGTCGTCCTGCAGGACGTTCGCCGCCAGCAGGTCGTTGTGGCACGGGACGGGCGCGTGCTCGGGGTGGGTCACCAGCGCGGCGGCGATGCGGCGGGCCAGCGCCAGCGCGTCGGCGAAGGGACGCGCGCGCTCACCGGCCTGCGCGGCCTGCTCGTGGCAGAGCGGGACGACGGCGAAGGCGGTCGGCAGCGGTGCCGTCCCGTGGAAGGCGCGCAGCGCGCGGGCCAGGCGCCCGAGGCGATCGGGGTCGCGCAGCGCCGCCGAGGACAGCTCCCGTCCGGGCAGGTGGGCGCACACCAGGACGTCCTCGTCCTCCAGGCGCGCGAGCACCGCCGGCGCGAGGCCGAGCGCGGCGGCCTGCCGGGTGGCCAGCTCCTCGGTCGCGCGGTCGATCCCGAGGGCGGCCGTCCGCTTGCCGCACAGGCGCACCACGGCGGCCTGTCCGGCGAACGAGACGCGCAGGTTGCGGTTCGTCATGCCGCCGTCGAGCACCTGGGGCTCGCCGTCGATCGCCCCGAGCTCCTGCGCCAGGCGGGTCAGGATCCGCGGCACGTCCTGGGCCTCGTCCGCCTGGCGTTCGATGTCGGACAACGGCTCGATGCCGCATCATGGCCCTCAGAAGGGCCGAAGGTCAAACCTTCAGGCCGCGCGACCGGGCAGCACCCGCATCGCGAGCTGCACCGCCGGGCCGACGAGGACGGCGAAGGCGACCGTCCCCACGCCGGCCGTCCCGCCGAGCAGGACCCCCGCCAGGAGCGCCGTGACCTCGATGCCCATCCGCAGCAGCGCGATCGGCCGGCCGGTCCGCGCGTGCAGGCCGAGCATGAGCCCGTCCCGCGGGCCCGGGCCGAGCCGGCAGCCGAGGTAGAGCCCCGAGCCCACGCCGACGAGCGCGATGCCGCCGAGGACGACGGCGCCGCGCACGAGCGTCCCGGACGGGTCGCCGGCGACGGCGAGCGTCGCGTCGATCGCGACGCCGATGAGGACCGCGTTGGCGATCGTCCCGAGCCCGGGCCGGACGTCCAACTGCGTCCACACGAGCAGGATCACGGCGCTCGTGACGATCGTCGCCGCGCCGATCGACAGCGGCGAGTGCTCGCTGACGCCCTCGGCGAAGACCGTCCACGGCGAGTTGCCCAGCGCGGCGAGGACGACGAGCGCCTCGCCGGTCCCGAAGAGCCACAGGCCGACGACGAGGCGCACGAGGCGGCGGGGCGGGGCCCACCACAGGGCGGACGACGGCGGGTCCGCGACGGCAGGCACCGGGGCAGGCTAGCCGCCGGGGGCGCTGGACCGACGGTCGGTTGCGTGCAAAGGCACGGCGGGGATACCTTCAGCCCATGACCCTCGAGGAGCTCCGTGCCGCCGTCGAGGCGGGCACCGTCGACACCGTCGTCCTGGCGATCACCGACATGCAGGGGCGGCTGATGGGCAAGCGGCTGCACGCCCGCCATTTCGTCGACGAGGTGGCCGAGCACGGCGCCGAGGCGTGCTCCTACCTCCTCGCGGTCGACGTGGAGATGAACACCGTCGACGGCTACGCACTGGCCTCGTGGGGCAGCGGCTACGGCGACTTCGTCATGACGCCGGACCTCGCGACGCTGCACCCCGTCCCCTGGCAGGAGGGCACCGCGATGGTGCTCGCCGACCTCTCGTGGCAGGACGGCCGGCCCGTCGGGCCCTCGCCCCGGCAGGTCCTCCGCGGGCAGCTGGACCGGCTCGCCGAGCGCGGCTGGGGCGCGCTGGCGGCGACCGAGCTCGAGTTCATGATCTTCGAGGACAGCTACGAGCAGGCGTGGGACCGCGGGTACGTCGGGCTGACCCCGGCCAACCGCTACAACGTCGACTACTCGCTGCTGGGGACCGCGCG
>CAZRLR010000080.1:0-13655 GCA_964600395.1 uncultured Conexibacter sp. | reverse complement strand
CGTCCCGGGGCAGGACGGCGACGGCGACGCCGATCCCGACGAGGACGGCGAGCGCGAGCAGCAGGCCGGCGCGCAGCCGGGGGCGGCCGCGGGTCGCGGGGGACCGGCGGCGGGAGGACGGGGCGGGCGCGGCGCGACGGCGTGGACGCGACCGGCGGGACGGAGAAGCCATGCCGCCACACCGTGGCACAACCGTCGGCGCCGACGAGCTCCGGATCGCTGAGCATTGTCCCTTGCTTATATTAGTGACAGCTGATATATTGCCCCCGTGCACGCCTTCGAGATCCTCGGTGACCCGGTCCGGCGCCGGCTCGTGGAGCTGCTCGCCGACGGCGAGCAGGCCGCCGGGGACCTCGGCGCCGTCGTGCAGCGCGAGTTCGGCATCACGCAGCCGGCCGTCTCCCAGCACCTGCGCGTCCTGCGCGAAGGCGGGCTGGCCTCGGTCCGGCCGGCCGGGACGCGACGGCTGTACGCGCTGGAGGCCGCTCCGCTGCGCGAGGCCGACGCGTGGCTCGCGCCCTACCGCCGCTTCTGGGAGCCACGGCTGGACGCCCTGGCCACCGAGATCGCGCGTGGCAAGCGGGCCCGCCGGACCCCGACCCCCACCATCACCCCCGACGACGAGGACACGCCATGACCAGCCCGACGAGCACCGACGACCTGCCCGGCTACCACGAGGAGCAGCCGCGGCTGGATCGCCGTGCGATCGCCGCCGGCGAGGCCCGCGTGGCGACCTTCACCCGGACGTACCCGACCTCGGTGGAGGACCTGTGGGACGCCTGCACCGACCCCGGGCGCCTCGCGCGCTGGTACGTGCCGGTCACCGGCGACCTGCGCCTCGGCGGCCGGTTCGAGCAGGCGATGATGGGCGGCGGGACGATCGTCGCCTGCGAGCCGCCTCACCTGCTGCGCCTCTCGCTCGGCGCGCGCGGCGCCGACGAGATCACCGTGCGTCTGGCGCCCGGGGCGGAGCCGGGCACCGCGACGCTGGAGCTGCAGCACGCCACGACGCTCGACACGCACGAGATCGGCGGCCGGACCTACGACGCGATCTTCTGCATGGGCGGCGGCTACTACCCGCGCCTGCGCGCCCTGTACCTGCACCTCACCGAACAGCTGCCCGGCGACTACGACACGCTGCACTTCCACGAGCGGGCGGACATGCGGGCGACGATCGAGCGCGGCAGCGCGGCGATGGCGGCCCTCCTGGCCGCGTGACCGGCGCGGTGGAGATCTCGACGGACCGCTCGCGCCTGGACGTCGACCGCGTCCATCGCTGGCTCAGCGAGGAGGCCTACTGGGCGCTGGGTCGCCCGCAGGCGCTCACCGAGCGTGCCATCGCGCACTCGGTCTGCTTCGGGGCCTACCGCGCGCACGACGGCGCTCAGGTCGGCTTCGCCCGCGTCGTCACCGACCACGCGCTGTTCGCGCTGCTCGCCGACGTGTTCGTCGCGACCGAGGCACGCGGGGCCGGTGTCGGCAAGGCCCTCGTCGCGGCGGTCGTGGCCCATCCGCAGCTGCGCGACCTGCGCCGCATGGTCCTCGCGACCGACGACGCCCACGGGCTCTACGCGGCCTTCGGCTTCACCCCGGTCGACGACGCCGAGAAGTGGATGAGCCGCCGGCCGCCGGGCTTCGCCGGCTGACGCTCAGGCGAGCTCGCGCTTGAGGATCTTGCCGGTCGTGTTGCGGGGGATCTCGTCGAGGAAGACGACCTCGCGCGGCACCTTGTAGCGGGCGAGGTTCGCGCGGACGTGCGCCTGCACGCCGGCCTCGTCGAGCATGGCGTCCGGCGCGCGGACGACGAACGCCTTCAGCCGCTGGCCGAAGGCGTCGTCGGGCACGCCGACGACGGCGACGTCGGCGACCGCCGGGTGCCGGTGCAGGAGGTCCTCGACCTCGCTGGGGAAGACGTTCTCGCCGCCGGAGACGATCATCTCGTCGTCGCGGCCGTCGACGTACAGCCGCCCCGCGGCGTCGAAGTGCCCGACGTCCCCGGTCGACATGAAGCCGTCGATGACCTCCTTGGTCCCGCCGTCGGTGTAGCCGCTGAACGTCATCGGGTTGCGGACGAAGATGCGCCCGCCCGCGCCCGGGGCCGCGCGGCGGCCCTCGGCGTCGTAGAGGCGGACCTCGGTCGCCCGCGGCGGGCGACCGGCGCAGCCGGGGGCCGCACGCAGGTCCTGCGGCGTGGCGATCGTCACCCAGGCGACCTCGGTCGAGCCGTAGAGCGAGTAGAGGACGTCGCCGTACTCCTCCAGCGCGCGCTGGGCCAGCGCCGCGCCCATCGCCGAGCCGGTCGCGTGGATGACGCGCAGCGACGAGACGTCGTACCGAGCGCGGACCTCGTCGGGCAGGTCGAGGATCCGCTTGAGCATCACCGGGACGAGGACGAGGACCTCGCACCGGTGGTCGGCGACCGCCGCCAGCGCGCTCTCGGGGTCGAAGTGGCGACGCAGGACGAGCGTCCCGCCGAGCGCGAGCGTCAGCAGCGCGTGCCCGAAGCCGAGCGTGTGGAAGGCCGGGGCGGCGACGTGCGTGCGTTCGCCGGCGCGCATCGGGATCTTCGACAGCAGCGCGCCCGCCAGCCCGAGCCCGCGCGGGGCCGAGTCGCGGCGCGCGCCCTTCGGCGTGCCGGTCGTCCCGCTCGTGAGCAGGACGAAACGCCCGTGGCTCGGCGGCGCCGGCAGGGTGGTGCCGTCGCCGGCGGCGACGAGCGCCTCGAGGGTCGGCTCGCCGTCCGCCCGGCCCGTGTCGGCGTCGTCCGTCCAGGCCACGACGCCGAGGCGTCCCTCCAGCGCCGGGGCGACGAGGTCGCGGAACTCCTCGTCGAAGACGACGACCGCGGCCCCCTCGCGGGCGGCGACCTCGGCGAGCTGCGGCCCGGAGAAGCCGGTGTTGAGCAGCAGCGCGTGCGCCCCGAGCTTGCCCGCGGCGACGACGGCCTCCAGCAGGCCGCGGTGGTTGCGGCACATGACGGCGACGGTCTGGTCGGCGCGGACGCCGAGCGCGGCCAGGCCGGCGGCGAGGTCCGACGTCCGGGCCTCCAGCTGCGCGTAGGTCAGCTCGCCGCGCTCGTCGCTGATCGCCGTGCGGCTGCCGTAGCGCGCCGCGGAGGCCGCGCACGCGGCGGCGGGGGTGGCCCCGTAGCGGCGCAGCGCGTCGGCCATCCGCACGAGCTTGTCGGGACGGACGGGCGCGAGGATCCCCGCCTGGATGAGCAGTGGCAGCTCGAGCGCCTGGTCGACCGCCATCGACACCGGGGCGGTGAGCAGGCGCGGCAACGGCGGCAGCGGGAGCGTCGGGGCCATACGCCGACCGTACCCGCCACCACCTGTCCGGGGCGCGCCGGGGAAGGTGAACCAAGGTTCCGCGAGGGACAGGCCCGCCAACCCCACGACGACCGCCGCAGCGGAAGGTGAACGCAGGTTCCGGGAGGGAGAACCTCGCGGAACCGACGTTCACCTTGCCTGGCTGCGCCGGCGGCCGGGCCGTGACACCCTGGCCACGTGCCCGACGTCTGGTTCATCCGCCACGCCCCCGCCGCCGGCAACCTCGACGGCCGCTTCATGGGGCGCCTCGACGTCCCCGTCGACCCCGAGGGCCTGACGCGGGCGCGCGCCCTGGAGGGGACGGTCGCCGCCGACCTCGTCATCAGCAGCCCGCTGCGCCGCGCCGCCAACACCGCCGTCGCGATCTTCCCCGACCACGACATCCGCCTCGACGAGCGCCTGGCCGAGCGCGACTTCGGCGCCTGGCAGGGCCGCCCGAAGGCCGAGGTCCGCGCCGAGCGCCCGGACGCCTTCACCGACGCCGGCACGCTGGACCTCACCGTCACGCCCCCCGGCGGCGAGTCGCTCGCGGACCTCGTCGCCCGCGTCCACGCCGTCCTGGCCGAGATCGCGCAGGGCCCCGAGGACCGGACCGTCGCCCTCGTCGCCCACAACGCCGTCCTCCGGACGGCCCGCATCCTCCTGCGCCTGCTCACCGTCGAACAGGCCTCCGTCACCCCCGAGCCGTTCGCTCAGCCGGCGCTCGTGCGGGTGGACGCGACGACCCTGGGCGCGGGCGCCGACGTGACGAACGACGGGTCCGCCTGACGCAGGTACCACCCGAAGGACCGGTCGACGAGCCACCGCCGCCCGAACGCGGCGAGGAACGCGGTCAGCACGCGCGGGGGGACGCGCGGCAGCAGCCCCTGCAGGCGCAGCGCCCGCGTGAACGCCCGGCGGTGCCCGGCGCTGAAGGCGTGGTAACGCTGCAGGGCACGCTCCAGCGGCTGCTCGCCGGCCACGACCCCGCGGATCTCGCGACCGGCCGCCACGCCGAAGTAGAGCGCCGTCCGGATCCCCTCGCCGGAGAGCGGGAAGCAGTGCCCGGCGCTGTCGCCGACGAAGAAGACGCCGTCCTCCGTCGCGTCTCGCAGCCGGTGCGGGAACCAGTTGCCCTGGTAGCGGACGGCGTCGACCTCCAGGCGCTGCGCGAGCGCGTCCGTCGGCTGCCGGACGTGATCGTGCGGCGCGTAGGACCCGACGCCGACGCGCTGCTCGCCGCCGGCGGGCACCCGCCAGCCGTAGCCGCGACGGACGAGGTCGCGCTCGATCCAGATGTCCAGCGCGTTGTCGGGCGCCTCGTGATGGGGGTGGACCTCCAGCCCGCGGGAGATCGGGGCGTCCGGCGGCTGGTAGCCCTCGGCGGCGAGCACCCGCCGCCAGCCCAGCGCGTCCACGACGATCGGCGCGTGCAGCTCGCCGCGGTCGGTCGCCACGCCCCCAGGGACGCGCCCGGAGACCTTCGCCGTCTCGAAGCGTGCGTCCGTCTGCGCGAAGAGCAGCTCGCACAGCTGCCGGTAGTCGAAGGCCGACCAGCTCCACGGCAGGCGGTAGCGCGCGGTGCCGTGCGGCGTCGTGAAGGTCATGTCCGGCAGCTCCTGCCGGATCGCGTCCGCGACGCCCATGGCGTGCAGCCAGGGCGTCGGCGCCGCGCAGGCGGAGGTCGCGCGCTCCCCGATCGCGTAGCGGTCGACGATCAGGACGTCCGCGCCGCTGCCGGCGAGCTCGCGCGCGACGGCCAGGCCGGCGAAGCTCGCGCCGCAGATGAGCACGTCAGCGCGCGTGCCGTCCAGCGACGTGCGCTGCGCCCCCCGGGTGGTCATTCGCTCGGGCATCCCCACAACCTACGCGCGGCGCGGCCCACGGGATGCCCCGCACGCGCCACGGGTAGGCTCCGGCCCCACGTGACGTCCCCCTCCAGCGTCCTGCCGCTCCCGCCGCGCCCCGCCAAGCCACGCGCCAGCGGCCTCACCCACGTGCTCGACCAGGGCCTCGGCCCGGCCGAGGTCACGAGCCTGCTCGCCGTCGCCGGCCCGCACGTGGACCTCGTCCGCCTGGGCTGGGGCTCGGCCTTCGTCACGGCCAACCTCGAGGAGAAGCTCGCGCTCTACCGCGCGCAGGACGTCCCGGTCATGGTCGGCGGGACGCTGACCGAGCTCGCGTGGCTGCACGGCCGCGTCGACGAGCTGTGCGCGTGGCTGCAGGCGCACGCGATCGACCGCGTCGAGGTCTCCTCGGGCGTCGTCCCGATTCCGACGGACGAGAAGCACGCGCTCATCACCCGCCTGGCGCAGGACTTCACGGTCTACGCGGAGGTGGGGGAGAAGGACAGCGACGCGATCCTCGCGCCCTACCGCTGGGTGCAGCTCATCCGCGAGGCGCTGGCCGCGGGCGCGCAGCTCGTCGTCTGCGAGGGCCGCGCGACCGGGACCGCCGGCCTGTACCGCGCCGACGGCGAGGCCCGCACCGGCCTCATCGACGAGATCGTCCACGAGGTCGACCTCGCGCAGCTCGTGTTCGAGGCGCCGCGCAAGGACCAGCAGTCCTGGCTCATCAACCGCTTCGGCGGCGCGGTGAACCTCGGCAACGTCCCACCGGCGGAGGTCATCTCGCTCGAGTCCCTGCGCCTGGGGCTGCGCGCCGACACGCTCCCGACCTTCCACGCCCGCGCATGAGCCACGACCCGACGACGCCGCGCCGGCCCCGCGGCGACCTGCCCGCCGTCCTGCTCACCGGCGTCGGCAAGCGCTTCGACATCGTCTCGGCCTTCTCGCGTCACGCCTTCACGATCGCCGCGGACCCGAGCCTGCTGGCGCCCGCCCGCTACGCCGCGGACCTGGCCGTCGTCCCTCCGCGCATCGACGACCCCGACTACATCCCCTACCTCGAACGCCTCGTCGCCGAGCACGACGTGAGCGCCGTCGTCCCGCTGACGGACCTGGACATCCACATCCTCGCCGCCGCGGGCGACCGGCTGCCGGCGTTCGTCGCCTCCGTGCAGACGTGCGAGGCGATGTACGACAAGTACGCCACCCACGTCGAGTTGACCAAGCGCGGCCTGCCGTCCCCGCCGACGGTCCTGCCGCCGGAGCGCCCCGCGTCCTACCCCGTCATGGTCAAGCCGGTCCACGGCTCGGGGGCGCGCTCGATCCACCCCTGCGCCGACGAGCGCGAGATGGACTTCTTCGTCGGCTACGTGAAGGAGCCGACGATGGTCCAGCGGCTCATGGGCGGGCCGGAGTTCTCCGTCGACGTCCTCTGCGACCTGGACGGCGTCTGTCTCAACGCGATCCCGCGGACGATGCTCGAGTCCCGCGGCGGCGAGTCGATCAAGGGCCAGGTCATCCACGACGAGGAGCTCATCGACCTCGCCCGGCGCGTCGCCGAGGCCTTCGCCTTCCGCGGCCCGGGGACGATCCAGATGTTCCGCGACCCGGAGATCGGCCTGGGCATCACGGACGTCAACCCGCGCTTCGGCGGCGCCTTCCCCGCGCCGATGTACGCCGCGCTGCCCGGCCGGACGTATCCGGAGCTCATCGTCCGCATGGCCCAGGGCGAGCGGATCGCGCCGCACGTCGGCGAGTTCCGCCACGGCCACCACTTCACGCGCTACTACGAGCAGCTCGAGCTCGACGCGCAGCAGCGGCCGACGGGCCGCCCGATGCTGGGCTGACGCGCCAGGCCCGCGGGCCGACGTTTCCGCCGGGCCGCGACCGGCAAGGCGGACCCCATGCGAGCCCTGATCCTGAACGGCACCCTCAAGCGGTCCCCGGCGACCTCGAACACGGAGGCGCTGGCGCGCGTCGTCGGCGACCACCTCGCCGGGGAGGGCGTGGACGTCGACCACGTCCGCCTCGTCGACCTGGACATCGCGCCCGGCGTGACGGACGACGAGGGGGACGGGGACCAGTGGCCCCAGGTCCACCGCCAGATCCTCGACGCGGACATCGTCATCCTGGCGACGCCGACCTGGGTCGGCCAGGCCTCCAGCGTCCTGCAGCGCGCGCTGGAGCGGATGGACAGCATGATCTCCCAGACCGACGACGACGGCGTGCCCGTCGCCTACGGGAAGGTCGCGGGGATCGTCGTCACCGGCAACGAGGACGGCGCCCACCACATCATCGCGACCGTCGCCCAGGCCGTCGTCGACGTCGGGTTCACCGTCCCCGGCCAGGCGTGGACGTACTGGAACAAGGGTCCGGGCCCGAGCGACGAGGAGTACACGAGCTCGGAGGAGACCGAGTGGTCGGACACGACCGGGCGCCAGGCCGCGCGGATCCTCCTCACCGTCGCCCGCGCCTTCGAGGGCGTGCGCTTCCCCGCCCCCGAGGGCTCCTAGCCCTAGGCCGCCTTCGCGGCGTCGGCCCGCACGGCGGCGTACGCGCTCGCGTCGCCGCCGAGCATCTCGAGCACGGCGGCCTCGACCTCGCCGTGCACCGCGGTGTCGCTCAGGCCCCCGTCGTCCGTCGCGGCCAGGCGGGTGACGACGTCGCGGATCGTCTCCCCGCCGGCGTACTTGTCGAAGACCCGCGGGTCGATGTAGGACGAGCGGCAGACCGCCGGCGTGTTGCCCAGGTGCCGCGCGACGTCCTTGACCGCGTGGACGATGACGCGCTTGCGCGAGGGCGCGTGCTTGGGGTCGACCTCCGCGACGGCGACCGCGACGGCGGCCAGGACCGTCGCATGCCAGGTGCGGAACGACTTGGCCGACCCGGTCGGGACGCGCTCGGCGAGGTACTCGCTGACGTCCGCGGTCCGCAGCGGCCGCCAGCCGTCCTTCGTCCGCCAGCCGAAGAGCTGCCCGTCCCCGCCGCGCGCCCGCTTGAGCTTCGCGACGAGCTCGGCGGAGACCGGGTCGACGATGTGCTGCACGCGGCGCAGCCCGTGCTTGGCCGGGTAGTCGAAGGTCACGACGCCGTCGGCGGTGATGTGGACGTGCTCGCGGCGCATCGAGGTCAGGCCGTAGGTCCCGTTCTCCTTGGCGTACGTCTCGCTGCCGATGCGGAAGAACCCGACGTCCAGCAGGCGCGCGACGCAGGCCAGCACGGCCTGGGCGGAGGGCCGGCCGGCCTCGGCGGCGAGCGTGTCGTGGACCTCTTGGCGCAGGAGCGGCAGCCCCGCGGCGAAGACGAGCGTCTCGTCGAACTTGCGTCGCGAGCGCCGCTGGTTCCAGGTCTCGTGGTAGCGGTACTGGCGCCGGCCGGCGTCGTCGATGCCCGTCGCCTGCAGATGGCCCTCCGGGTCCGGGCAGATCCACACGTCCTTCCATGCGGGCGGGATCGCAAGCGCCGCGACGCGCGCCTTGGCGTCCGCGTCGGTCACCGTCCGCCCGCGCTCGTCGAGCAGCTCGAAGCCCCGGCCGCGCCTGCGCCGGGTCCATCCGGGTCCACCACAGTCGACGCGCCGCACGCCTGGTCTCTGCCCGCAGCGGGGACGCCGCGAACCCCCCGCTCAGCGGCTGTCGGACATGTCGGCACCCTCGCGCGTGCCCGCCGGGGCGGCGGCCGCGCGCAGGATCCGCTCCAGGCGCCCGGCCACGGCCGGCCAGGTGAAGCGCTCCAGCGCCGCCTGCTCGGCGGCCGCGGCGCGCCGCGCACGCTCGAGCCCGTCGTCGATCGCCTGGACGAGGGCGTCCGTCAGCGCGTCGGTGTCGTCGATGTCGAAGAGCCAGCCCGTGCGGCCGTCCTCGATGATGTGGGCCGGCCCGAGGGACGCGGCGGCCACGGGCGCCACGCCGCAGGCCATCGCCTCCACGAGCACCTGCCCGAAGCTCTCGCGCGAGGACGGCAGGACGAGCAGGTCGGCGGCGGCCAGCAGCTCCGGCAGCTCGGACTGGTCGTGCCACCCGGCGAGCAGGACGTCGTCGCGCAGGTGCAGGCGGTCGATCGTCTGGGCCGGGTGTTCGCCCTCCCATTCGCCGGGGTGCCCGCCGACGAGCACGAGCGTCGCGTCGGTCGCCGTCCGCCGGCGCGCGGCGGCGAAGGACTCCAGCAGCAGCGGCAGGCGCTTGACGCTCGTGAAGCGACCGACGAAGAGGACGACGGGCCCGCGCGCGAGCGTGTCGAGCACCGGCTCGTCGTAGCGGACCGAGCCGGGCTCCTGCCCGGGCAGCCAGCCGCGCGGCTCCTCGACGAGCACGCGCCGCCAGACGGCCCGGCGGTCGACCTCCAGCGGGCGGAAGGCGAGCGGGTCGAAGCCGTTGGGCAGGTCGGCGAAGCGCGCCTTGGGCAGGTCGAGCAGCCGCCGCGCGCGCCGGCGGTTGCCCGGGGCGACGATGAGCCGCGTGCTCCCGGCCGCCCAGCGGCACAGGCGCTCCCGCCAGGCCTGCGCGTAGGGGGAAGCGACCTCGCCGGCGGCGATCGCCTCCAGGAGCAGCAGCTCGGTGCCGTGCAGGTGGGTGACGACCGGGACGCCGGGCGCGACGCGGGCGGCGGCCTCGTGCAGCGGCGTGAGGTGGTGCAGATGCAGGACGTCGGCCTCGGCCGCGTCCACGGCGGCCAGCTCACGCGACCAGGCAGCGACCTGGCCCTCGTAGGCCGCGTCGTCCAGCGAGGCGAACGAGCGGTCGGCGGCACCGTCGCGGTCCTCGTAGGAGGGGTGCAGCGGCGCCGTCCCCGGCGCGGTGGCCGCGAAGGCCACCGGGTCGGCCGTCGCCAGCGCGGCGGTGAAGTCTACCGGGTGCACGTCGACGTCGCCGTAGAAGGCCCGTGCGTCCGAGAGCGTGCCGCGGTCCTGGCGTGAGCCGGCCAGCAGCGTCAGGTCGACGGCGTCCTTCGCGGCCAGCCCGCGGGCGAGGGCCCGGGTGACGTACGCCGACCCGCCCCTCGGATAGAAGAGCATTCCCGAGACGACACGAAGGGCAGTTGGCACGTGCACCCAGTATGCCCCGGGCGCCGCGAAATGAACGTGCGCCCGGTCAGCCGGCGTAGCCGAGCGTCAGCGCGGTGGAGATCGGGCGCCCCTCGGGCAGCTCGATGCCGTGCTGCTCGCGGGGGCGGTTGACCAGGCGCCCGTCGCAGACGAGGGCGGTCGAGCCGCCGCCGTCGAGGTTGAGCGCCGAGTGCGCGCCCAGCGCCACGAGCTCGTCGGCGAGCTCGTCGATCGTCAGCCCGGCCTCGTCCCAGTGGCGCCCGTCGCAGGTGACCGCGAGCAGGTGCGTGTCGGTCAGGGCCAGCGCCGAGCGCGGGTGGCGCCCGGCGGTGATGTCCGAGTCGAACTGGTCGGCGCCCGCCGAGAAGCCCTCGCCGTCCTCGCCGGTCACCGCGGAGAGGCCGTCGCGCACGAGCAGGGGGCCCGCCTGCAGCAGGTCGCCCGCCGGCGTCGCGGGCAGGTCGTGGCGGTGGGCGATCCGCAGCCCGTCGCCGGCGGCGTGCACGCACGCCCGGCGCGCGCCCCACGGCGCGGTGAAGGGGACGTGGTCGACGGGCCGGCCGTCGATGCGCAGCTCCCCGAGCGGCGCGTTGTGCGGGCGCACGAAGAAGCCGCCGACGATCGCGTGCCGCTCGCCGGTCGCGCGGCACCAGCGCAGGAGCGTGTCGGGCTCGGGCAGCCGGTGCACCCGCAGGCGCAGCCCGGCCAGGGGGAAGGCGGCGACGTAGACGCTCGTCTGCGCGCCGTCGGCCAGGTGCGGGCGCAGGCGGCGGACGGACGGGCCGTCGCCGGCGGCCGGGGCCAGGTCGGGCAGCGGAGGGCTGGGGGCGCGCACGGGCGACACGGGAAGACCTTGGATACCCCTCCGACCACGGAGGGTTTCTGCAGGGGCCGACCGTGACAGGTGCCGCGGCGGCGGATGTGACCGTCCTGTGCGGTGTTCGCCCCCCGACCCGCGGGTCCTGCGCGGCGGCCTCGTGGCGCGCGGGCCGACCTGCGCGGCAGATAGGGTCCGCGCCGGACGCCGGGCTGCGACGGGGGCAACGTCCACCATTGCCGATGCGACAAAGGACCCTCCCCGTGCTCCGCCGCGCCCGCCGTTCTCCGCTGCTGCTCGTCCTCCTGGCGCTGGCGCTCGCTCCGGGCGCCGCGTCCGCCGCCGAGCCGCCCGACCAGGACGACCCGTGCTCGAGCGCTGCGCGCGACACCTGCGGGACGACCGGGGTCGGCCAGTACAAGACCTACAAGTTCGGTCCGCGCTGGTTCGGCGACTACCGCGGCGCCGTCCCCGGCGTCTCGGGACCCACCTTCTGCATCGACCTGCGCTTCTGGTACCCGTCCAAGGCGTACGGCTACGAACGGCGCAGCGTCACGAATCTGAAGAACCGCGACGGGGACGCGGTGAGCGTCGGCTCGCTGCGCCGCATGGCCTACGCGCTGTGGGCCGAGGGCCGCACCCAGAACGCGACGAAGCAGGGCGCGGTCCTGCTCTACGTCCACCGCCTGATGGGGGACGGGGCGCCGGGCGAGGTCGACCCGGGCGCCGTGTCGGCTGCCGTCAAGGCCTCCTTCGACCGCATCGGCCGCGACGCTGCCCGCTACGCCGGGCCCTACCGGCTCGAGGTCAAGGCGCCGGAGGGGCTGACCGCCGGGAAGGCGGCGACGGCGACTGTCCGCGTCCTGGCGGCCTCCGGGGCGGCGCTGCCCGGGGTCGACGTCCAGCTCACCGCGAGCGGCGCGGGGTCGGTCCCCAAGCGCGTGAACACCGGTGCCGACGGCTCGGCGAGCGTCCCGGTCACCCCCGACGACGCAGCCGGCGGGCTGAAGCTCTCCGCCACGACCGAGGACCTCCCGAGCGACCTGCCCCGGATGTACGTGCCGACGAAGGGTGGGGCCGCCCGCAGCGGCCAGCGCCTCGTCGCGCCCGACTCCCAGCGCCTGACCGCGAAGGTCGCGGCAACCGTCCTCGCGCAGCCGGTCGTGCGCACGCAGGTGAGCGCCGCGGCCCTCGAGCCGGGCCAGAGCCTGAGCGACACGGTGATCGTCGAGGGGCTCGGCACGAAGAGCGCGACCGTCACCGCCGCCCTCTACGGCCCGTTCCCGTCCGCCGACAAGCTCGTCTGCACGACCCCGCCGGTGTGGACGGGGACGATTCCCGTCCCCGGCGACGGCACGTACACGACCGAGCCCGTCCCGCTGCCGCAGCCGGGCTTCTACACCTACCAGGAGTCGATCGCGGCCACGGACGCCGTCGCCGCGACGCAGACCGCGTGCGCGGAGGCGAGCGAGACGACCGTCGTCCGCGGCCACCCGGACATCCGCACGCAGGTCAGCGCCGCGCAGACCGCGCCGGGGGCCAAGCTCACCGACACCGCCGTCGTCACCGGCCTGGGCGTGCTCAGCGCGCCGGTGCAGGTGGAGCTGTGGGGGCCGTTCGAGTCCGCCGACGCGATCCGCTGCGACGGGACGCCCGTGGCGACGAGCACCTTCACCGCGACCGGCGACGGCACGTACGTCACCGAGCCGGTGACGCTGCCGAGCGCCGGCTTCTACAGCTACCGCGAGGCGATCCTCGAGACCCCGGCCTACGCCGGCGTGCAGAACGCGTGCGGCGAGGCGAGCGAGACGACGTTCGCGAAGGCCGTGCCCGTCGTGAAGACCGTCGTGTCGTCGGCCGTCGTGCGGCCCGGCGGCTCGCTGACGGACCGCATCGACGTGACCGGCGCGGGCAGGACGCCGCTGCGCATCGAGGTCGAGCTCTTCGGCCCGTTCCACTCACGCGCGGCGATCCGCTGCACCGGGACGCCGCTCGCGCGTTCGACCGTCCAGGCCACGGGCGACGGGCGTGTCACCTCGAAGCCCACGCGCGTGGCGAAGGCCGGCTTCTACACCTACCGCGAGCGCATCGCGGGCTCGCCCCTCGTGACGGCGACGAGCACCGCGTGCGGGGAGGAGGCCGAGACCGCGCTCGCCGCGCCGCTCATCCTCACCGGCCGCGGGGACGCGCGGGCCCGGGCCGGCGTGACGGCCGGCCTGGCGGCGTCGGGCGACGTCGTGCAGCCGACGCGCGTGCGCGTCGGCCGCCTCGGCATCGACGCGCCGATCATCCCCGTCGACATCGACACGGACGCGGGCGTCCTGGACATCCCGAAGAACATCCAGAAGGTCGGGTGGTGGCAGGACGGCGCGCCGCTGGCGTCCCCGACCGGCGCGATCCTGCTCGCCGGGCACGTCGACAGCGCCAAGGACGGCGGCGGCGCCTTCTACCCGCTGAAGTCCGCGCGCAAGGGCGACACGGTCCAGGTGACCGGCGAGGACGGCAACGTCCGCAGCTACCGCGTCCGCTCGATCGTCACGGTCCGCAAGGCGGCGCTGCCGGCGTCGATCTTCTCGCGGAGCGGCCGGCGGCGGCTCGTGCTCGTCACCTGCGGCGGCCCGTTCCTACCGGACGTC
>CAZRLR010000079.1:0-13667 GCA_964600395.1 uncultured Conexibacter sp. | reverse complement strand
TCGGCCGGCCCGATGCCCGAGAGCATCAGCAGCTGCGGCGACTGGTAGGCCCCCGCGGAGACGATGACCTCACGTGAGGCGTGGACCTCCGCGATCTCGCCGCCGTGGTCGATCTCCACGCCGGCGGCGCGGTCGCCCTCGAAGAGGATCCGCAGCGCCTGCGCGTTCGTGATGACCGTCAGGTTCTCGCGCTCCATCGCGGGGTGCAGGTACGTCACCGACGCGGACGCGCGCATCCCGTTGTTCTGCGTCGTCTGGTAGCGCCCGAAGCCCTCCTGACGGGCACCGTTGAAGTCCGGGTTCTTCTCGTGGCCGGCCTGCGCGGCGGCCTCGACGAAGGCGTCGGCGATCGGGTTCATCGAGCGGCTCTCGCGGACGGGCAGCGCGCCGCCGGTGCCGTGGTAGATGTCCTCGCCGCGCTCGTTGTCCTCGCCCTTCTTGAAGTAGGGCAGCACCTCGTCGTAGGACCAGCCCTCGGCGCCCTGCTCGGCCCACTCGTCGTAGTCGCGCCGGTTGCCGCGGATGTACACCATCGCGTTCATCGAGCTGCAGCCGCCGAGCATCTTCGCCCGGGGCAGGTAGCAGTGGCGGTTGTTGAGCTGCGGCTCGGGCTCGGTGGACATGTCCCAGTCGCGGCGGCCCTTGAAGAGCGCGCCGAAGGCCGCGGGGATGTGGATCTCGTCGTCCGTGTCGGCGCCGCCCGCCTCCAGGAGCGCGACCTTGACGTCCGGGTCCTCGCTCAGGCGTGCAGCGAGCACGCACCCCGCGGAACCGGCTCCGACGATGACGTAGTCGTACATCTCTCTCCCTCTGGCGACGCGTCCTGGGACCCACCGCCGCGACGTGGTTGACCTGGAGAGCCGAACCTAACCGCGGGGCCTGCGCGGATGTTGTCCTGGCGCGACAAAGCGGCCGACCCGGCGCGGACGCGCGTTGGGCCGCCGGGCCGTCGGAGCCGGCGTCGCGCTCAGGCGCGGCGGGGGCGGCGCCAGACCGTCCCCCACAGGATGAGCAACGTGCCCAGCCCCGCGAAGACGAAGACGCCGACGAACGAGCCGTACCGCAGGACGTCCATGAGCGTCGAGCGGCCGTGCACCATGAGCGGGGTCTCGGTGACGGTCCCCAGCAGGTCGCGCGGCGGGTCGAAGCGGCAGCTGACCGTCGTGCGCCCGGGCTTGGCGTCGAAGCGCCCGACGGAGGCGTAGGACGTCCCGACGACCTCGGCGCTCGTCTGCCGGTCCCCGCGCAGCTGCACCGTGGAGCCGTCGGCCCGGGTGACGCGGCAGCGTGCCTCGTTCGCGTCGGACTCGCGCACGCGGAAGCGCCGGCGCCGCTCGGTCCGGCTGAGGAGATCGAAGAGCCCGCCCGGCTTGGCGCTGAGCGCGACGACGTAGCGGCGGTCCTCGGCGTCGAAGGTGACGCTGCCCGGGGCGCGGCCCTCGACCTGCGCCCCCCGCCGCTCGAAGTACGTGCCCCCGGCCCCGACCGCGATCGCCACGAGCAGGCACGGGACGGCGAACACGAGGATCACGGCGATGCCCGCGACGACGCGGCCCCAGCGCGGCCGGCCGCGCGGCGCGGCCCCCGCCGACGCGTCGCCCCGGTCCGACTCCCGCCCGTCGTCCATGTGCGCAAGCTTACGGCCGGGCGGGCGTAGAGTCACGGCGGCCATGGACGTCGGCTTCACCCCGTACCACCGCGGCGGCGACGGCCCGCCGCTCGTCCTGCTGCACGGCTTCCTGGACACCTGGCGGATGTGGGAGCTCGTGCTGCCGCGCCTCGAGCGCGAGCACGACGTGCTCGCCCTCACGCTCGCCGGCCACGCGGGCGGCCCGCCGCTGCCCGCGGCCGGGGTCGACGGGGACACGCTGGCCGACGCGGTGGAGCGGGCGCTGGACGAGGTGGGCTGGCCGACCGCCCACCTGGCGGGCAACTCGCTCGGCGGCTTCGTCGCGCTGCAGCTCGCCGCCCGCGGCCGCGCCCGGACGGTGACGGCCTTCGCGCCGGCCGGCGGCTGGCCCGCGGGCGACACCTCCTACCGGCAGACCCTCGCGCGGCAGGCGCGCCTGCACGCCGGCGTGAAGGCGACGGCGCCGCTGGTCGCCGCGCTGATGGACGACCCGCGCCGCCGCCGCGCCGCGACGGAGCTCATCACCGTGCGCTGGGAGCACCTGCCGGCCGAGCTGCTCGCCCACCAGGCCATCGGCATGGCGCGCTGCGACGCCGAGCCGCTGCTCGCCTACGCCACGACGCACGGCTACGCGCTGGACGCGGCGCGCGTCACGTGCCCCGTCCGCCTCGTCTGGGGGACGGAGGACCGCCTGCTGCCGTGGCCGCGGACCGCCCGGCGCTTCACCCGCGACTGGCTCCCCCAGGCGGAGGTCGTGCTCCTCGACGACGTGGGCCACTGCCCGCCGCTCGACGTCCCGCTGGAGGCCGCCGAGCTCGTGCTGGGGATGACCACGCGCTGAGCGGACGCGTCGTCGCCGGGGCGCGCGCCACCGTCGGCCGCGGCGCGCCGCCCTTGACCGGCGCGCCTCAACTTCGTCAGCCGGCTGCCGATCGCTCCGTGTGCAAGCTGACAGGGGCCGCGCGCAGCCGCGTGCCCTCACGCACGACCGGGGGGTCACACGAGATGGACCGTCGCACCGCCTTGCGGTCCGCCTTCGCCGCGGCCGCCGTCACGCTCGCCGCGCCGGCGGCCGCCTCGGCGGCGACCCTCAACGTCACCGTCAGCGGCGCGCCCTACGTCGGCGGGGCCACGCGCGTCGCGGTCCCGGTCCTCGTGTCCCGGCAGACGGCCGGCGTCGCCGGGCTGAGCTCGCCGCTGGGGCTGCTCGTCGTCCCGCGCCGGGGGACGATCGCCACACCCGCGGCCCCCGTCCGGGCGATCGAGCTGCGCCTCGGCGACCGCCTGCGCGTCCAGGTCGGCCTGACGCGCAGCGCCAAGCGCGCGGTCTACCCGCGGATGGAGGTCGCCCGCCTGTCGGCCCTGCGGGTGACGAAGCGCTCCAAGACCCTCTCGGTCGACGAGCTGACGGCCGCCCTCAAGCGCACGCAGGCGGACGTCAAGTCGCTGCAGGCCTACGTCTGGGCGCTGCAGGGCTACACGACCGGCCAGCTCACGGACGTGCGCCGGACGCTCACGGGCATGCAAGGCGACATCGCCGCGCTGCGCACGGACTTCTCGGCGCTGACGGGCTCCGTCGCCCGGCTCGACACGGCGCTCACCGACGCCAAGCGCGACCTGCGCGCCCAGATCGACGGCCTCTCCGGGGAGGTCGCCGGTCTGAGGGGCTCCCTCCAGGGCGCCCTCACCCGCCTGGACGGCCTGGAGGCGCAGTTCGCGCAGCTGCGGGCCGACCTGGACGCGCTGAGCAGCACCGTCACGACGATCACGACGACGCTCGGCTCGCTCTCGAGCACCGTCACGACGAACGCGACGTCGCTGGCGAACCTCCAGAGCACGTTGACCACCGTGCAGGGCCTGCTGACCGGCCTGGCCCCCGGGGACCTGGCCGGCGCGCTCACGTCGTTGACGACGCTGCAGTCGTCCGTGAGCGGCCTGACCAGCACCGTCGGCTCCCAGGCGAGCGCGATCACCGGGCTGCTGGGCCGCATGACGACGGTCGAGGGGACGCTCGGGGCGCTCGGCACGACGGTCGACGGGCTGGGCACGAGCGTCACCACCCTCACCACCGGCCTGGCGTCGGTGACGAGCACCGTGGGCGCGCTGACCGGCAGCCTCAACGCCCTCACCGGGACGGTCGGGACGCTGTCGACGAGCGTCGACGACGTCAAGTCGACGGTCGACGCGACGCTGGCGCCGGCCGTCAGCACGCTGCAGGGCACCGTGGCCGCGCTCGGCCTCAGCGACACGACGCTGCAGAGCCAGCTCGCGACGCTCACGAGCACCGTCGGCGACGCCTCCTCGGGGCTCGTCCAGACCGTCGGCAGCCTCGGCACGAGCGTCGGCACCCTGCAGAGCACCGTCACCGGCCTGGGGGCCGCCGACGCGACGCTCGGCAGCCAGCTGTCGGCCGTCCAGAGCACCGTCGGGGACGCGTCGAGCGGGCTCGTCGCGCGGCTGAACGGCGTCGACGCCGTCCTGGGCAGCGGGCCGACGAGCCTGGCCAACCAGATCGCCACGATCCAGACGACGCTCACCGCACTCGGCGTCACCGACGCCGGCCTGCAGGCGCAGCTCACGGCGCTGGCGGGCATCGTCGGCGACGCCGGCTCGGGCCTCGTGCAGAGCGTCAACAGCCTGCAGTCGACGGTCGGCGGCGTCGGCAGCGGCCTCGTCGGCAGCGTCTCGACGCTGCAGAGCTCGGTCACCTCACTCGGGCTGAGCGACACGAACCTCCAGAACCAGATCACGACCGTCAGCTCCGGGCTGGCGACCGCGAACGGGACGATCGGCACGCTGCAGAGCACGACGTCGACGCTCACGACGCAGCTGGCCTCGGTGACGACCACGGTCAACGCGCTGAACACGACCGTCAACGGCGCCGGCGGCCTCGTCGCCGACGTCAGCGGCCTCTGCGGCCTGACGATCCTCGGCATCCCGCTGTCGAGCGGGTGCGTCTGAGCCGCCGGACGCGGCACGGCGCGCCCGGCGGGGTGGCCAGCTAGCGTTCTGCCGATGCTTCCGGGAGGCCGCATGCGGCTCGTGACGTCCATCTGCCTGCTCGCGCTGGCCCTGACGCCGGCCGTCGCCGGCGCCTCCGCCGGTCAGGAGTCGGGCTTCCAGGACGACAACTCGCTCATCTTCAACACGACGGCCGGGACGACGAAGGCCCTCGACACGCTGCGCACGCTCGGCGTGGACCGGGTGCGCGTCAGCGTCTTCTGGGCGACGGTCGCCCCGCAGGCCGACGCCCGCGAGCGCCCGGCGTTCGACGCGACGGACCCGGCCGCCTACCCGCCGGGATCCTGGGCGCGCTACGACCAGGTCGTCCGCCTGGCCACCGCCCGCGGCATCGCGGTCAACTTCAACATCACCTCCCCCGCCCCGCTGTGGGCCACGGGCGCCACGCCGCCCCGGCCGGACATCGCCAAGACGTACGAGCCCTCCGCCCAGGAGTTCGCACGCTTCGTCCAGGCCGTCGGCACGCGCTACAGCGGGACCTACGGGGCGCCGGTGACGACGACGGTCCGTGGCGGCACGGGGGCGAGCGCGCGACAGGCCCCGCCGCTGTGCGTCCTGCTGGGCAACTGCCCGGCCGGCGGCAGCACCGGCGCCGCACCGGGCGACCAGCCGCTGCCGCGGGTGTCGCAGTTCTCGATCTGGAACGAGCCCAACCAGCCGGGGTGGCTGACCCCGCAGTGGACGCAGACCGACAAGGGGGCCTTCATCGAGGCCGCGCCGCGCCTGTACCGCGACCTCGTCGACGCCGCCTTCACCGGCCTGCAGGCCAGCGGGCACGGCAGCGACACGATCCTCGTCGGCGAGACGGCGCCCAAGGGCCTGAACCAGCGCGGCACGACGCGCGCGATCAAGGCGCTGCGCTTCGTCCGCGCGCTGTACTGCGTCGACGCCGCGCTGAAGCCGCTGCTGGGGACCGCCGCCGAGCAGCGCGGCTGCCCCGTCACCGGCGGGGCCACCGCCTTCCCGCAGGCGCATCCGGGGCTCTTCGCCGCCTCGGGCTACGCGCACCACCCGTACGAGCTGACCTTCGCGCCCGACGTCCGCCCGAAGGACCGCGACTACGTGACGATCGGCAACCTGTCGGCGCTCAGCGGGACGCTGCGGACGATCTACGCGCGCTACGGCAAGCGCACCGCCGCCGGCCCACCGCTGTACCTCACCGAGTTCGGCTACAACACGAACCCGCCCAACCGCGCCGGCGTCTCCCTGGCGCGCCAGGCGGCCTACCTCAACCAGGCCGAGTTCATCGCCCGGACGACGCCGCTGGTGCGGACGCTCACGCAGTTCCTCCTGCTCGACGACGCCCAGCGCCCGGCCAGCGGCAACTCGACCGGCACCGACGCGACGTTCCAGACGGGCCTGCAGTTCATCGACGGGCGCGCCAAGCCGTCCTTCGACGCCTACCGCCTGCCGGTCTGGCTGCCGCAGACGGCGGTCCGCCGAGGACGGGCGACGCGGGTTTGGGGCCTCGTGCGCCCCGCCCGGGCGCTCGGCGGCAAGCCGCAGCGCGTCGCGATCACCCTCACGGCCGGCGGGCGCCGGCGGACGCTTCGGACGGTCAGCACCCAGCGGCGCACCGGCGTGCTGGACGTCAGGGTCAGGCTGCCGCGCAGCGGCACCCTGCGCCTCTCGTGGCGGGACAGCCGCAGCCGCCGGACGGTGACGAGCCGCCCGGTGCCCGTCCGCGTGCGCTGACCGGCCGGGGGCGGTGATCCCCCGGATCGGGTGACGACGCGCGCCCGTGCGCGGGCGATGCTGCGCCGATGACGTTGACCCGGACCTCGTTGCAGCGGCTCACCCAGCACGACCGCCGCGTGGTCGTGCGGCGCTCGGGCCTGCGGATCGCGACGACCGCCGTCGTCCTCGCGGTCCTCTACGCCGTCCTGCCGCTCGGCGACCGATCCGACACCCGGGCGCTCGTCGCGCTCGCCGCCGGCCTGCTCGTCTTCCTCACGACCGTCGGCCGGCAGCTGCGGTCGATCGTCACCGCGCCGCACCCGGAGCTGCGCGCGATCGAGGCGCTCGCCACGGCCACGCTGCTGCTCGTCTTCGTCTTCGCCTACACGTACGTGTCGATCTCCCACTCGCAGCCGGGGAGCTTCAGCGAGCCGCTCAGCCACGTCGACGGGCTGTACTTCGTCATCACGACGATCTCGACGGTCGGCTTCGGCGATGTCGCCGCGCGCTCCCAGGGCGCCCGGGCCCTGGTGACCGGGCAGATCGTCCTGGACCTCCTGCTCATCGTCGGCCTTGCGCGCAGCGCGGTGCTCGCCGCCCGCATGGGGCTGCACCGGCAGGAGGACGGCGGCGGCGCGTGACCGCCGCCGCCCGGCCGCTACGCGGTGGCGGCGCCCACCGCGGCGAGCACGAGGCCGAGGACGGCCACGCCCGAGCCGACGAGCAGCCCGACGTGGGCGCGCTCGGCGTTCTTGCGGCTCGAGCCGAGCTTGCCCTGCACGGTCCCCTCGCAGACCTGCAGCCCGCACTCGCCGTCGGCGACGATGCGCCCGCCCGCGATCCGGCCGGAGACGAGGACGCGACGCCCGGCGGGCAAGGTCTGCAGCGTCGTCTCGGTGTACTCGTCGCGGCGGTCGTCCACCGCGTCCAGCAGCCCCCCGACGAGCGCCCCGGCGATCCCGTCGCCCACGCTCTGGCCCCGCGGCCGGTTCCGGTGCTTCTCCTCGTGCAGCAGGTCGCCGTCGATGTCGAGCTCGTGCAGGTCCACCGCGATGCGGCCGTTGTCCTCGACGAGGAACGGGACGCCGCTCGTGCGCTCGGAGATCTCGTTGCTGCGCTGCTCCCAGCGGTAGTCCGGGCGGCTGTCGTTCTTGTCCTGGCTGTGGTCGCGCACGCGCTCCTCCCAGTGCTCGGTCACGGTCTCCCGCCACCAGCAGCAGGGCTGCCCGTTGACCGGGTCCGCCAGCGGGCTGCCCGCGTCCGTCTGCGGGGCGACGCTCACGCCGGCGACCGCCACCGCCGTCCGGTCCTCCTGCGTGAGGGCCGCGGCGGCGTCGAGCTCCAGGACGGTCGACCACCAGCCCGAGCTCTTGTGGCTCGAGCGCCGCCAGAAGAAGGACGCGACGGCGGCGGCGAGGCCGAGCACGAGGAGGACGATTCCGAGGGGGAGCACACCGCCATTGTCGGTGCCCCACCCGAAAGCTGTAGCGCGCCGGTCCGAAGACGGCGTCCCGGGGCCGCCGCGCCGCCGCCGGCGAGCCACTGGTACACAGACGTACCACGCTGCGCTACGATCCGCCGCATGGTCACCGAGATGCCGCTCCCGCCCGGCCCGCGCGCCCCGATGCCGTGGCAGACGCTCGGCATGATGGTCCGCCAGCGTCCCTACCTCGAGCGCCAGCGCCGCCGTCACGGCAAGCTCTTCACGCTGAGCGTCGCCGGCTTCCCGCGCCTGATCATCGTCGCCGACCCGATCCTGGCGAAGCAGGTCTTCACCGGCGACCCGAAGCTCCTGCACGCCGGCTCGCGTTCGCCGCTGCGCAGCGTGCTCGGCGACCACTCGCTGCTCGGCATCGACGAGGACCGCCACCTCGCCCAGCGCCGTCTGCTGCTGCCGCCGTTCAAGGGCCAGCGCATGCAGGCCTACGAGGCGACGATCGAGGCGATCGCCGCCGCGGAGATCGACCGCCTGCCCGAAGGCCGGCCCGTCGCGATCGCGCCGGCGATGCAGCGCATCACCCTGCGGGCGATCCTCCGCGCCGTCTTCGGCGCCACCGGCCGCGAGTTCGACGAGCTCGAGCGCCTGCTGCCCCCGTGGACCGCCCTGGCCTCGCGCCTGGCGCCGATCCCGGCGCTGCGCAAGGACCTGGGCCCGTGGAGCCCGTGGGGCCGGCTGCTCTCGCTCCGCGCGCAGGTCGACACCGTCCTGGACACTCTCATCGCGCAGGCGAAGGCCGACCCGGCGCTCGCCGAGCGCCCCGACGTGCTGGCCCTCCTCGTGCAGGCGACGCACACCGACGGCGCGCCGATGACGAACGCCGAGATCCGCGACCAGCTCATCACGATGCTCGCCGCGGGCCACGAGACGACCGCCCACCAGCTCTCCTGGGCCGTCGAGCGGCTGACGCGCACGCCCGCCGCCCTCGAGCGCCTCGTCGCCGAGATCGACGCCGGGCAGGGCAAGGCCTATCGCGACGCGACGATCCGCGAGACGCAGCGCACCCGACCGACGATCCCGTTCGCCGGGCGCCACACGCTCGCCGAGTACGAGCTCGGCGGCTTCCGCATCCCCGCCGACTCGCAGCTCGGCCTCTGCGCGGCGCTCACGCACTTCGACCCGCAGCTCTTCCCCGAGCCCGACCGCTTCCTCCCCGAGCGCTTCGTCGACCGCCTGCCGGAGACCTACAGCTGGCTGCCGTTCGGCGGCGGCATCCGGCGGTGCATCGGCGCGACGTTCGCGCACATGGAGATGGACGTCGTCCTGCGCGTCCTCCTGCAGCGGGTGACGCTCGAGCCCACCGACGCCCCCGACGAGCGCTGGTCCTTCCGCGGCGTGGCGATGGCCCCGGCGCTCGGCGGTCGGGTGACCGTGCGGCGCCGCCGGGTCGGCGAGCGGGTCCCTGAGCCCGCGGCCCTGCTGGCGGCCTGAGGTGAGCGGCGGGCCGCTGCGCCTCGACGCGGAGGGCCCGCACCGCGAGCGGCTGCTGGCGGCGATGACGGACGCCATCCGGGAGGAGGGCCTGCGCGCGACGACCGTCGCGGACGTCGTCCGCCGGGCGCGGACCTCCCGGCGGACGTTCTACCAGCACTTCGACGACCTCACCGGCTGCTACCTGGCGCTGCTGGACGCCTTCGACGAGCACCTGCTGAGCTCGATCTTCGACGCGGCGACCGGCGAGGGGCCGTGGGACGAGCGCGTCGACCGGACGCTCGCGGCCTACCTCGGGACGCTCGCCGCCGAGCCGCAGCTCACGCGTTCGTTCGTCCTGGACGCCGGGAGCCTCGGGGACGCCGGCGAGGCGCATGTGCGCACGACGATCGAGCGCGCCGCCCGCCAGCTGTCGCGGATCATCGACGAGGCCGCCGCCCACGACCCGCAGCTGCGCCCGGTCCCCTACGACGCCGCGATCGTGCTCGTCGGCGGCCTGCGCCACCTCGTCATCGCGGCGATCGCCGAGGACCGGCCGCTGACGGACCTCGCGCCCGTCTGCGGCGACCTCGTGCGGCGCCTCACCGTCGGCCCCACGGCCGCCGCGTAGCCGGCGTCAGGCCGTCCCGCACCACCGCTCCAGCGCCCCGGCCAGGCCGTCGGTGGTGCCGTCCCCGACCCACGCGGCGTAGCCGTCGGGGCGGACGAGGACGGCGCTCGGCGCGTCGACCCTCCCGAGCACGGGCAGCTCCCACGGTCCGTCGCACCGGGCCTCCGCGCGCGTGACGCGGGCCGGCGCCCGCACGCCCTCCAGTCCGCCGGGGGTCCCGAGGTCCAGCAGGACCGGCCGCGCGTCGTGCAGCAGCGTGAACGCCCGCCGCGGGCCGGCGTCCGTCTGCAGGTCCAGGTCGGGGAGCCGGCGCCCGAGCAGCGGATGGCCCTCGCCGAGGTCGTAGTGGATATCCAGGCCCGAGACCAGG
Organism: uncultured Conexibacter sp.; assembly: GCA_964600395.1. Lineage (GTDB taxonomy): Bacteria > Actinomycetota > Thermoleophilia > Solirubrobacterales > Solirubrobacteraceae > Paraconexibacter. Next base: position 3,430 of record CAZRLR010000079.1, on the reverse strand, counting down.
CCGGCGATCCGGTGGCGCACCGCGTCGACCGTCGCGAGGTCCGAGACGAGCTCGACGAGCGCGAGCTGACGCTCGTCGCGGCGCTGCAGCGCGGTCTGGGCCATCGTGTGCCGCAGCGCCCGGGCGGCGACCGGGTGGCGCTCGTCGTGGTAGCTGTCCAGCAGCGCGTCGGGGCTGTCGCCCCGCACGACCTGGGCGAGCTTCCAGCCGAGGTTCACCGCGTCCTGGACGCCGAGGCTGAGCCCTTGCCCGCCGGCCGGGTAGTGCACGTGGGCGGCGTCGCCGGCGAGCAGGACGCGGCCCGCGCGATAGGCCTGCGCCTGGCGCGTCGCGTCGGTGAAGCGGGAGATCCACGTCGGGCTGTGCACGCCGAAGTCCGTGCCGTAGACCCGGATCAGGGCGTCGCGGACCTCCTGCAGGGACGGCGCGTCGCCCGAGCGCAGCTCCGGTTCGGTCAGCACGGCGCGGAACGTCCGGCCGTCGCCCATCGGACCGATGGCCTGCACCCCGTGGGCGTCCGTCCGGATCCCGGGCGGCGGTTCCTGCGTCACCTGCACCTCCGCGATGAGGTTGCTGCGCGTCGCCGGCCAGCCGGGGAAGGCGATGCCCGCCGCCTTGCGCACGAGGCTGCGACCGCCGTCGCAGCCGACGAGGTAGCGCGCGCGCAGGCGGCCGCCGTCGTCGAGCGTGACGTCGACGCCGTCGGCGTCCTGGGCGACGTCCGTCACGCGGCACCCGTGACGCACGCGCACGGGCAGTTCGCCGACCCACTCGGCCAGCAGCCGCTCGATCTCGTTCTGGACGAGGCCGAGCGAGTACGGATGGCGGGTGGGCAGGTCGGCCATGTCCAGCACCGTCGTCCCGAGCACCGTCGCCTGCGCCGGCGTCCCGGCGGCGAGGAAGCGCTCGGCGACCCCGCGCTGGTCCAGGACCTCGATCGTCCTGGCGTGGAAGCCGCCGGCCCGCGAGCCGGTCAGCGTGTGGTCCGCCCGCGCCTCGACGACGATCGCCTCCACACCGCCCAGCGCCAGCTCGGCGGCGAGCATCATCCCCGCCGGGCCGCCGCCGGCGATCACCACGTCGTGCTCCTGCTGCTGCATCCCTCGCTCCTGTCCTCGGTGGTCTCGTGCCCTGCGACGGACGAGTGTGGAGCACGATCGAGCGCCTCATGAGGGGCGCGATCGCGGTATAACTTGGGACAGGCGGGGGTCGTGCCGCACCCCGGCGACGGGCGGTGCGGCGGCGGAAGGTGAACGACGGTTCCGCGTGGTTGTACGACGCGAACCCCACGTCGACCGCGGCGGCGGAAGGTGAACGACGGTTCCGCGTGGTTGTCCCACGCGAACCCCACGTCGAGCCGGTCCGGCGGCTCGTCCCGACGCGTCCGGGGACCGGCAGGGTCACAGACGCCGGAGCGTCTCCCCGTCCTCCCGCCCGTCGAAGCAGCGCTCGAGGACCCGGGCGAACAGGGTCCGAGCGTCCTCGTCGCCGTCGGCCGCGGCCGCCCGGGCGAAGAGCGTCATCGACGAGCGCAGCTTCAGCGCGTCGACCTCGCCGAGGATCTCCGTCGCCGTTCCGGTCGCCTGCGCGAGCACCTGCGCGGCCTCCCGCAGGCGCGCGCCGAGCACCGGGTGGCGCAGGTAGGCGACGGCCTCGTCGAGGGAGGCGATCGCGAAGTGCTGCGCCGTCGCGCTGCGGCCCAGACCCGCCAGCTGGGGGAAGACGAACCACATCCAGTGGCTGGTCTTGCGGCCGTCGCGCAGCTCCTGCAGCGCCCGGGTGTAGGTGCCGTCGCGGTCCTGCGCGGCGACGAAGCGGCTCAGGTCGCCCATGGGCTGAGCTTGCCGTACCCGCGCCGAGCCCGCGCCAAGCGGTCGGTTGCCGACGTCCGCCCTCGCGGCCCCTCCTGGCCCTGCCGATGCATCGGTGACCGCCCCATGTCCCGCCGCCGTCCCGTGCTCGTCCTCGTCGTCGTCGCCCTCGCCGCGGTCCTGCTGACCCGCGGCATCACGTCGCCGACGCAGGGCGTGCGGCCGGTCGCGGCCACGGGCGCCACGGGCGCCGTCCATCCGCCGTCCGCACCGCCACGCGTCGCCGGGACGCTGACCGACGCCGTCCACGTCGTCCTCGTGCGCCTTCGGCGCGACGACCGCCGGCGCGCGAAGGCACGCCGCCTGGCCGAGGCGCAGCGCCTGATGCGCTCCACCACGCCCGAGGCGGTCGTACGGCGCGCGTGGCTGCTGCGGCTGAGCGACCGCGCCACCTACGACGCGCGCCGCGTCGTCCTGGCCCGCGCGCGGCGGATCGCCCGTGCGCTGCCCGGGGCCCGCGGCGCCGCCCAGCGCGACGCCGTCGCCGCCGTGGACCGCCTCGCCGCCCGCCACGTCCTGACGGCCGATCGCCTGGCCCCCGTCCTGCTGACGCTCTCGCGCAACACCGACTGGTGGCTGCGCCGGGGCGCCCCGGCCGTCGGGCGGTCGATCGTCCGCGGCGACGGCCCCGTCGTCCTGAAGTACGTCCCGGGCCAGGGGCTCGTGCTGCACCAGCTGGCGAGCTGGAGCCTCGTCGACTGGCTCGCCGGCGCCTGCCTGCGCGACCGCGTCCGGTGCCCGCGCCGGCGCCTGGCGGCGGCCGTCGACACGATGATGGGCCTGGCCGTCCGGCGGGACGGCGTCGTGCGCGCGGAGTCCTACTTCCCGTTCGGCGGCGCGCGGGCGCCGTGGATCAGCGCGATGACGCAGGGCAGCGCGATCCAGGCGCTCGTGCGGTCCTCCGTCGTCCTGCACCGGGCCGGTGACCGACGGCGCGCCCGGGCCGCGCTGGGGGCGTTCGCGCGACCGGCGCCCGACGGCGTGTCGGTGCCGGCCGCCGGTGGACGGCACTTCCTCATGTACTCCACGGAGCCGTCGCTGCGGATCCTCAACGGCGACCTGCGCGCGCTCGCCGGCCTGCGGGACCTCGCGACCATGGGCGGCTCGCGGCGCGCGGCACGGCTCTTCGCGCGGGGCGAGCGCGCCGCCCGCGTGCAGCTGCGGCGGGCGGACACCGGCGCCTGGTCGCGCTACGCGGACGGCGGGCCGGAGGCGAGCCTGAACTACCACCGCCTCGTCACGGGCTTCCTCGGCGACCTCTGCGCGCGGCACGCCGGGCGGCGCTACTGCGCGGCGGCGCGGCGGTTCGCGCGCTACGTCCGCGAGCCCACGCGCGTGTCGGTCACCGTCCCCCGCGCGCCGCGCGCCCGGACGGGCGCCCCGGTCCGAGTGTGGATCTCGAAGGTCTCCACCGTGCGCGTCGCCGTCGTGGACGTCCGCGGCGGGACGGTGCTGCAGCGTGCCGCGCGCCTGGCCCGCGGCACGCACCGCTTCGCCTGGTCCCCACCCCACCGCGGGCGCTTCGCCGTCGTCGTGACCGCTGCCGGGCCGGGGACACC
>CAZRLR010000078.1:0-13688 GCA_964600395.1 uncultured Conexibacter sp. | reverse complement strand
TCTCGGGGGCCGCACACCCCAAGCGCCTGTGAAAAGTCTGTCTTCAGCCCACAGCGGGCGGGCGCCGGTGCTACGCTTGCCGCTAAGGCCGGATCACAGTGATCCAGCACAGCAGTGTCAGCGCACGCAGTCGTCGCCTCAAAGCACCTCCGCGAACGCAGCACGAACAACAGCGGAGGATTGATTTATATGGCTACTGGAACCGTCAAGTGGTTCAGCGACGACAAGGGCTTCGGGTTCATCACGCCCGACGAGTCCGGCAAGGACCTCTTCGTGCATCACAGCGCGATCGTGGCTGACGGCTACCGCTCCCTCGCCGAGGGTGCCCGCGTCTCGTACGACGCGGAGCCCGGCGAGAAGGGCCCGAAGGCCGTCAACGTCCAGAACGTCTAGCTGACGCGGCGGGCAGCGCCCGCCACGCCATCTTGGTAGGACCTGCGCCCCCCGGCACCTCGTGCCGGGGGGCGTTGTCGTTCCGGGCCCCCACGTCGACCGCCCCGAAGGTGAACGAACGTTCCGCGAGGGACGCCCCCGCGAACCCCACACCGACCGGCCGGCCGGAAGGTGAACGAGCGTTCCGCGAGGGACAACCCCGCGAACCCAACACCGACGCCCTCTGCCCGCCTTCAAGAGCGCGCCCGCGAGGCCGACCACCCGGGTGTGGCCTCCGAACCCGGTGTCGAGCCCTACCTCGTCGACGTCGACCGTCGCGCCGCTCCCCCGGTCGCGCGGCGCCTGACCGACGCGCGCGTGGGCACCCGCCAGGGCCGCACGGGCTGCCGCATCGTCGACCTGCCGCGGATCGCCGACCCGCGCGGCAACCTGACCTTCATCGAGGGCGAGCGGCACGTCCCGTTCCCGATCAACCGCGTCTACTACCTCTACGACGTGCCGGGCGGCGCCTCGCGCGGCGGCCACGCCCACAAGGGCCTGCAGCAGCTCATCATCGCCGCGGCGGGCTCGTTCGACGTCGTCGTGGACGACGGCGTCCACCAGGAGCGCTTCTTCCTGAACCGCTCCTACCACGGCCTGCTCGTCCCCCGCCTGGTCTGGCGGGAGCTCGACAACTTCTCCTCCGGCGGCGTCTGCCTCGTCCTCGCCTCCGAGCACTACGAGGAGGACGACTACTTCCGCGACTACGCGACCTTCAAGCAGGCCGCGGACGGGGAGCGCCTCGAGGACGCCGCATGATCGCCACCCGGGTCCCGTTCCTGGACCTCCGCGCGATCAACGCCGAGCTGGACGCGGAGCTCGTCGAGGCCACCACCCGCGTCGTGCGCAGCGGCTGGTACGTCCTGGGCCCGGAGGTCGAGGCATTCGAGGCGGCCTTCGCGGCCTACACGGGCGCGCGTCACTGCGTCGGCGTCGGCTCCGGGCTGGACGCCCTCGCCCTCGCCCTCGACGCGGCCGGCGTCGGCCCGGGGGACGAGGTCCTCGTCCCCGCCCACACCTTCGTCGCCACCTGGCTCGCCGTGACCCGCGTCGGGGCCAGCCCCGTCGGCGTCGACGTCGACCCCCGGACCGCGCTCATCGATCCCGCCGCCGCCGCGGCCGCGATCACCCCCCGCACCCGGGCGATCGTCCCGGTGCACCTCTACGGGCAGACCGCCGACCTGGACGCGCTGCAGGCCCTGGCGGACGCCCACGGGCTGATCGTCGTCGACGACGCCGCCCAGGCCCACGGCGCCGAGCACCGCGACCGCCCGGTCGGCGCGCTCACCGACGCGACCGCGTGGTCGTTCTACCCCGGCAAGAACCTCGGCGCGCTCGGCGACGGCGGCGCGATCACGACCGACGACGAGGCCCTCGCCGACCGCCTGCGCGCCCTGCGCAACTACGGCTCGCGCCGGAAGTACGTCCACGAGCTCGCCGGGACCAATTCCCGGCTGGACGAGCTGCAGGCCGCCGTGCTGCGCGTGAAGCTCGGCCACCTCGACGAGGCCAACGCCAGCCGTCGTGCGCTGGCCGGTCGCTACCGCGAGCGCCTCGGGCACCTCGCGCTGGACCTCACGCCGTGGGGCACCCACGCCTGGCACCTGTTCGTCGTCCGCCACCCCGACCGCGACGCGCTACAGCGGCATCTGGACGCGCACGGGGTGCAGACGCTCGTCCACTACCCCGTCCCGCCCCACCGCCAGGCCGCCTGTGCGACACCCTCCGGCACGCGCTTCCCGGTCGCCGAGCGCCTGGCCGGCGAGGTCCTGTCCCTCCCGATCGGCCCCCACCTGACCGTGGCCGACGCCGACCGTGTGGCCGACGCGGTGCTGGCGTACGACGCATGAACGCCCCCGCCCCCGCCCCTGTGGCCACCATGCGCGAAAGCGATCGGTGGACGACCCTGTTCAACCAGGACCGCTTTCACGCGCTGAACGTGCGCGGCCCGCACCAGCGCGTCGTGCACGCCCCGGTGCACGACGCAGACGGGCGGCTGCTCGGTTCCCTCGGCGGGGTGCTGGAGCACGGCGTCCTCACCAGCGGCTTCAGCGCGCCCTTCGGCGGTGTGGACCTCGTGCGTGAGCGCGAGACGCCCGCGAACGTCGCTCGGCTCGTCGACGGCGCGCTGGCCCAACTGCGCGCGACGGGCGCCCACACGGTGCGCCTGCGCCTGCCACCGCCCTGCCACGGCGACAGCGAGGGGCTCATCCAGTTCACCCTGCTGAACCGTGGCTTCGCCGTCGAGCGCTGCGAGCTCAATCAGCACGTCGAACTCGACGCCATCGCGACCCCCGAGGCGTACGTCGCCGCGCTGCGCTCGCCGGCCCGCCGCGCCCTGCGGCGCCTCACCGACGACCCCGCCTTCAGCGTGCGCCTCGCCGCCGACGACGCCGCATGGCACGCCGCCCACGACCTCCTGGCCGCCAACCGCGCGCGCAAGGGCCGGACCCTGGCGCTGTCGCGGGCCTACGTGGACCGCGCCCGCGCCGCCCTGGCCGACCGCGTGCGCATGCTCTGCCTGCTCCACGGCGACGACCTCGTGGCGGCCGCGCTGGTCTACCGCGTGCGCGAGGGGCGGGACCTCGTCGTGGCCTGGGGCGACGGTGACCACGACCTGGACCACTCGCCCATGAACCTCCTCGCCTTCCGGGTCGTGGAGTCCGCGCTGCAGGACGGCGTGCGGACGGTCGACCTCGGGATCTCCAACGGCCACGACGCGGACGGCGCGCTCGTCGCGGACGCCGGCCTCGTCCAGTTCAAGCAGAGCATCCTCGCGCGGACGACCCCGCGCCTGACCCTCACGCGCACCTTCTCGACGACGACGGAGCACGAGCACCGATGACCCTCACCGCCGCGGCCTTGGACGCCTACGCCGACGCCTACTACCTCAACCCCGCGATCGCCGACGTGGACATCGAGGAGCTCGGTCAGCGCCTGTCGATCCCGCGAACGATCCGGGCGCTCCACGGCGCCCGCCGTGTGTTGGAGATGGGGTACGGGACGGGCTTGGTCACCGGCGAGTTGCTCACGCGCGGCACGTCGATCGAGGTCGTCGAGGGCTCTCCGAAGCTCTGCGCCGTCGCCCGGGCCCAGCACCCCTCGCTCGTCGTCCACGAGGCGCTCTTCGAGGACTTCGCCCCCGCCGAGCCCTACGACGCCGTCCTGGCGCTGCACATCGCCGAACACGTGGACGACCCGGTCGCGCTCTTCGCGACCGTCCGCCGCTGGCTGGCACCGGGCGGCGCGATCGTCGTCATGGTCCCCAACGCGCAGTCCCTGCACCGGCGTCTGGCGGTCCGCATGGGGCTTCAGGCGCAGCTGGACGACCTGAGCCCACGCGACCACCTCGTCGGCCACCAGCGCGTCTACGACCTCCCCCGTCTGCGCGACGACCTGCGGACGGCCGGCCTGGAGCCGACGGAGGAGTTCGGATATCAGCTGAAGACGGTCCCCAACGGCATGATGGGCGACTGGCCGGCCGACCTGCACACGGCGCTCGTCGACATCAGCGAGGAGCTCCCACCGGCGATGCTCGCGAACATCGGCGTGCGGGCGGTCCGGGGCGTCTGATGCCGCTCGTCTCGATCCTCGTGCCCGTCTGCGACGGGGAGCGCCACCTCGCCGCGGCACTGGACAGCGCGGTGGCGCAGACGCATCGCGACCTCGAGATCCTCGTCGGGGACGACGGATCCACGGACGGGTCACGAGCCCTCGCCGAGGCCTACGCCGCCCGCGACGCGCGCGTCCGTGTGCTCGCCGCCGATCGCAACCTCGGCGCGCCGGCCAACCAGATCCGCCTGCACCGGGCAGCCGCAGGCGCGTTCGTCAAGCCGCTGTTGCAGGACGACGTGCTGGCGGCCGACTGCGTGCAGCGCCTCCTGGCGCCGGTGCTGCGCGACGACCGGGTGACGCTCTCGACCTCCAAGCGCGCGCTCATCGATGGCGCCGGCGACCCGTTGCCCGAGCAGCCTTGGACGCGCGCGCTGGTGGACCGCGACGCGGTCATCGACGGCACCGCGCTGGGCGACGCGATGCTCACGGGCGCCGTCAACCTCGTCGGTGAGGTGACGACCGCGCTGTACCGGCCCGGAGTCGTCGACCCGCAGGACCTGTGGCACCTCGGGGGCGAGGAGTACCGCGCCAACGGCGACATCGTCCTCTGGCTCAAGCTGCTGGCGGGGGCCCGCGCCGCCTACACGCCCGTGGAGCTCAGCGCCTTTCGTCAGCACGGGGGGCAAACCTCCCACCGCCCCGAGGTCATCCTCGGCGGGCTGGCCGAGTGGGGCCGCATGGCCCTGGAGGCCGTGCCGTTCGGCTTCCTCCGCGACCCGGCCCAGGAGCACACCGCGCTCGTGCGCGCCGCGCAGTTGGCGGGCCAGGCGTTGCCCGCCCTCGCCGAGCGTCCAGAGGCGCTGGCCGCGCTCAGCGCGACCCTGCGCCGCGTCATCGCGCGCGTCGACGCGTTGCAAGCTCAGGCGGCCGCGGCGGCCTGAGCGGCGGCGCGACCGTCCGCGTGGTCGGCGGTCCATGCGGCCGCGGCGGCCAGCCCCTGCATGACCTGCTCGTTCAGCGAATCGGCGCCGAAGGCCTCGGCGCCACCGATCGCGGACGCCCGCAGCCCCCGGTCGTCGTAGGTGGCGCGGGCGGCGGCGAAGCGCTCGGCGTTCGCGAAGGTCGGGGCTGTGAAGGTCGGGCCTGCGAACGCGGCGAGGGCCGGCAGGTCCGCGCCCTCCCGGACGAGGCCGAGCCGGACGAGCGCGTCGGCCGCGACAGCGGGTCCCTCGTCCTTCGTGACGTCGTGGGCGCACTCGACGCAGACGGTCACCCGGTCGTGACGGCGCTCGCCGCGCGAGATGCGGAAGACGCGCAGCGCCGGGTCGACCACGTGGACGAAGGCCGGCAGCGTCAGGACGTCGGCGTCGCGGACGTCGAGCCACGTCAGGACCGACGTGACCCGGTCCGGCGCGTAAGCGACGCCGGCCGCGGCGAAAAGCTCGCCCGGCGAGAGGGCGAGGATCGGGTCACGCGCCACCACGACGTCGCCCCCCCGCGGGACGATGCGGACCGCGTCCCCGGACCGCGCGACGGTGACGAACCCGTCGACCGGACGGACGGTGACGTGGCGGGCGGCGGTGACGCGCGCGAGCAGGCGGGTGACGACGGCGCCGGGGCCCTCGCCCGCCACGGTGTGCAGCGGCCGCTCGGGCCGGAAGCCGATCGGCCCACCGCCGGCCGCCTCCCACAGCGTGCGCCGGTGGAAGAGCGGCAGCCACAGTTTGCGGCGCAGGGCGACGGGGACGTCGTCCCCGCCCTGGGGCCGCAGCGCGCGGGCGAAGGGCTCCATGACACGCGAGTGGAAGGTCGGGCCGTGGATCGCCAGCGAGGCGCTCGTCACGTCGGACGCCGGCCCCGCGGGCGTCTCGCCCCTGGTCTGTGCCCGGATCGCGGCCAGGTCGTCGGCGTCGAAGTGCGCCGGCAGGCGGGTGAGGTCGCAGGTCACGAACAGCTCGTCGTCGAGGCGGCCGGAGAGCCACATCCGCGGACGGTCGAGCTCGACGAGGTCGTCGCCGAGCAGCTCCGAGGCCCAGTCGCGGATGCGGTGCACGTGCGGCCGGTGGCCGTCGCCGCGGGCGTCGTAGGCGGCCGGCGGCGGCGGGGGGCCCGCCCCCTCGTAGTGGAGCTCGAGCGCCCGCAGCCCACGGTCCAGGCGGCGATCGCGGAGGACGAGCGGGACGAAGCCGCCGCCGACGCCCTTGCGGGGCAGCAGCAGCTCGACGGGCACGCCGGCGCGGGCTGCGGCGTCGGCCGCGACGAGTGCGGCAATCGACCCGCCGGCGACGACGAGGCTCACGCCGAGGGCTCCGCGACGAGGATGAGGTAGTTCAGCGCGCCGTGCCCGGGCAGCTCGCGGGCCAGCGCGTCCAGCCCGTCGACGACCTCGTCCGGCAGCCCGGCGAGCTGCGCGTTCGTCAGCGGCTTGACGACGACACCCTCGCGATGGACACAGCGCAGGCCGGCGGGCGCCGCGAGGGCCTCGACGTCCTCGATGTCCAGCAGCGGCGTGGACGGAAAGCGCGCGCCGCGGTCTGAGACGGCGCTGAGCTCCTGGATGAGCCCCATCCGACGGGCCACGAGGCGGTGCAGCGACCGGGGGTTGTTCAGCGACAGGTGCACCAGGCCGCCGGGCGCGAGGTGGTCGGCGCAGTGCGCCAGGAAGGCGCCGGGATCGGGCAGCTCGTTGAGGAGGTTCGCGGCGACGACCTGCTCGTAGCGGCCGTCGGGCGACCAGTCGAAGATGCTGCCGTGGTGGACGGTCACGTTGGACAGCGCCCGGGCCCGGGCGCGCTCCACGTAGGCGGCAGAGCGCTCCAGGGCGTCGATCCGGACGTCGCGCTGCGCGAGCAGCGCCGTCATGAGCCCCGTCGCGCACCCGAACTCCAGCACGCGGTCGCCCGGGCGGAACCAGCGCCGGATGCGGCGCCCGGTCGCGCGCGTGAAGTGCCGGTCGAAGTCGGTGTCCGGGTCGTACCGCTCCGAGTAGTCCACCAGGGCCTGGTCGGTCATCTCCCCGGTCATCGGCACGCTCGCGCGCTGGTTGACCGGGGACGCCCGGGCGGTCTAAGGCTTGACCATCACCTTGATCGACTCGCGCTCGTCCATCGCCTTGTAGCCGCCGGGCACGCCGTCCAGGTCGACGGTCGTGTCGAAGACCCGGCCGGGCTGCAGGGACCCGTCGAGCACCTCGGGCAGCAGCTCCTCGATGTACGCGCGCGCCGGCGCGATGCCGCCGCTGATCGTCACGTTCTTGAGGAACGAGTCGCGCGAGGCCGGCAGCGCCGGGTACTGCGGGACGCCGACACGGCCGACGGCGCCGCCGGGGCGCGCGATCTTCACGGCGGTCGTGAACGCGTCGTCCATCCCGACGCACTCCAGGACGCTGTGGACCCCGTGGCCGCCGGTGAGCTCGCGCACGCGGGCGACCGCCTCCTTGCCCCGCTCGGCGACGACGTCGGTGGCGCCGAAGTCGCGCGCGAGGTCGGTCCGGTCGGTGTGGCGGCCGAGGATGATGATCTGCTCGGCGCCCAGGCGCTTGGCGGCGATGACGCCGCAGAGGCCGACGGCGCCGTCCCCGACGACCGCGACCGTCCCGCCGGCGTGCACGCGCGCGCCGAGCGCCGCGTGGTGCCCGGTGGAGAAGACGTCCGAGAGCGTCAGCAGCGACGGCATCAGCGCGTCGTCCTCCCCCACCGGCAGGACGACGAGGGTCCCGTCGGCCTGCGGGATGCGCACGGCCTCGCCCTGCCCGCCGTCGACGTTCTCCGAGCCCCAGAAGCCGCCGTTGACGCACGAGGTGTGCAGCCCCTCGGCGCAGAACTCGCACGACCCGTCGGAGTACACGAACGGCGCGACGACCACGTCGCCGCGCTTGAGCGTCCCGACCTCGGCGCCCACCTCCTCGACGACGCCGATGAACTCGTGGCCCATCCGCGACCCGGTCTCGGAGGGCGCCATCGACTTGTAGGGCCACAGGTCGCTGCCGCAGATGCAGGCCCGCGTGACGCGGACCACCGCGTCGGTGGGCTCGAGGATCGTGGCATCGGGGACGTCCGCGATTCGGACGTCGCCGGCTCCGTACATGACCGTGGCGCGCATGCCGCCACGCTAGCGCGCGTCACACTGTCGGGCATGAAACAGCTTGCGCTCATCGAGCCCGACCACTCCGAGTACGCCGACCGCTTCTGGAACATCCTGGAGGCTACGGGCCTGGAGGCGCAGGAGTTCGAGGCCCTGGACTACTTCTCCTACCTGCCGTTCTTCGTCCTGGCCGGCGTCTCGGTCCAGACGCACCTGCACTCCCACGGCGACCACTTCCACTTCCAGGGCGTGACCCTGACGATCCCCGAGGAGCTCGAGGAGGCCTTCTACCAGGTGCTGCCCCAGATCCTCGAGCAGCTCGTGGCGGGCGAGGTCGAGGACGAGTAGCCCCGCCGTCCCCGCCGTCCGCAGTCTCGGGGCGGCCCGGAAGGGCGACGGGGCCGGCACGCTCGCGCGCACCGGCCCCGGCCCCTGCCCCAGGTGTCCCCTTCGCCGCTCAGCGCGGCCCCGGGCCCTTCACGATCACCGGCACCCCCGTACCGGTGGACTGCGTCCCCGCCTGGCCGGCTGCCACCGGCGCCGTCGGGAAGGATTGGGCGTACGCGGTCCCCGCCGCGTTCTTGGCCTGCACGACGATGACCCAGCGCGTGCCCGCCGGCCCGCTCGTCGGCTTGTACGTCGGCCCCGTGTCGCCCGTGTAGTAGCAGACGTTCGAGCCGGGGGCACAGGACGCCCACCAGACCGTCGTCGTCAGCGGCGCCAGGCCCGTCCAGCTGCCGGCGAACGCGGTGAGGGTGCTGCCCGCCGCGGGCGTGCCGCTGATCGTCGGCTGCGCCGTCGGGACGGGCGGGCCGGTGCCGGCCGCGCTCGGCACGACGCCCGAAGCCGCCGACGTCGCCGACGCGCTGCCCTTGGCGTTGGACGCCGTGGTGCGGGCCCGCAGCACCAGGCCGCCGTCGTCGCGGGTGGCGACGTACTTGGCCGAGGTGGCGCCGCGGATCTCCGTGCAGGAGCCGACGGCCGTCCCCGTGCACCGCAGCCACTGCACCGCCACCGACATCGGCGTGCTGCCCGACCACGTGCCGGCGCTCGTCGTCAGCGCGAGGCCGATCTTCGGCGTCCCCGTGAGCACCGGGACGCTGAGGTTCGCCGGCGCGACGAGCGGCGCGGGGACGACGGCCGTCGTGGCGGACGTCGCGGTGACCGCGGCCTTGGCGTTCGTCGCGGTGACGAGGACGCGCAGGACCTTGCCGACGTCGGCCGTGACCGGGGCGTAGCCGCTGCTCGTGGCGCCGGTGATCGCGACGCAGCCCACGCCGGCCGCCGTGTTGCACCGCTGCCACTGGGTCTTCGTCGTCAGGGGCTGCGTGCCCGTCCAGGTGCCGACCGTCGAGGCCAGCGTCGAGCCGACCTTCGCCTCGCCGCTGACGACCGGCTTGACCGTGTTGGCCGGGGCGACCGCAGGCGCCGGCGGCGTGGGCGGCAGCGGCGCGTCGGACGGCGTGAACGTCGCCGAGCCGAGGTACCCGTAGTAGCGCGTCCCGTTCGGGCTTTTCGGGTCCCCCGTGAAGCCGCGGGCCGGGTCGGCCGCCGTCGCGTCGGACGCCGAGCGGCGCAGGATGTCGACGACCTGGGCGGCCGGGCGCCCGGCGCACGGCCCGGGCGTCGTCCCCTCGCCGACGCACAGCGCGACGAGGCCGGCGACGTGCGGGGAGGCCATGCTCGTCCCGGACATCGTCGCGTAGCGGTTGCCGGGGTAGGTCGAGCGGATGCACGAGCCCGGGGCCGCGATCGTGTGGGCGATCTCGGACGCCCGCGTCGCGTAGTTGGAGTAGCTCGCGGGCGTGTCGTCGCCGTTGCCGATGCAGCTCAGCGTCCCGCCGAGGCCGCCGGGCAGCCCGTCGCTGTCGGACACGGCGGTGACGGTCAGGACCTCGGGGTAGGCAGCCGGCGTGAAGTTCTGCTCGTCGGCCCCGGAGTTGCCGGCGGCCACGACGTACGTGACGCCGGCGGCGACGCTGTTGCAGATCGCGATGTGGAAGGCGTCCCCGACGCTGCGCCCGCAGTCGACGGTGTTCTGGCCGGTCCCGCCGAGCGACATGTTCGCCACGGCGATGTCGTTGGACGGGTCGCTGTCGGTGCGCGTGGAGGTGACGTAGTCGATGCCGCAGATGACCGACGAGGTCAGGCCCGACCCGTTCGCGTCCAGGACGCGGACGGCGACGATCTTCGTCCCGGGCGCCACGCCGACCGCGCCGACGCCGTTGTTGCGCGCGGCGATCGTGCCGGCGACGTGCGTCCCGTGGCCGTTGCCGTCGGTCGGGGCTCCGGTGCCGATGCACGACTTGCCCGCGACGGCGTTGAGGTCGGGATGGGTGAGGTCCACGCCGGTGTCGATGACCGCGACGTTGCCCGTGCTCGCCTCGCGGACGTTCGCGTCCACGGCGGCGCCGACGCGGCGCACCCCGGGCGGGACGTTGTCGCCGCTGGCCATCGGCACGAGACCCGAGGCCTTCACCGGGCGGTCGGGCGTGACGAAGGCGACGTGCGGGTCGTCGCGCAGCTCCGCCACGTCGTGGGCGTCGAGCTTGGCCGAGAAGCCCTGCACGACCGTCCCGAAGCGGTGGGTCGTCGTGAAGTCCTCCGCGTCGGCGAGGCGGTCGGTCCGGCTGGCGGCCACGGCCTTCGTGCTCTTGTCGAGCACGACGATGTAGGGCTTGGCCGGCGCGGCCGCGACGGCGCTGGCGACCGGGACGGCGGCGCCGGGCAGCACGACGAGCGTCGTGAAGGCAGCGCAGAGCAGCGCCCTCCGTGGGCAAGGTGTCATCCGTGACATGGGGCCTGCATCGGTGCCCGGCGCGCCCGGGTTGACGCACCGGCCCCGCGCCTGGACGCCTGACGGGTCCCGCAGCTCCCCACTTCTTCCGTAGGGTCGCCCCATGTCCGGACCCGCCGCCGTCGCGTCCCCGCCGGAGCGCCCCGCCACGGGGCCGCTGAGGCTGCACGCCGAGGGCGTCGGGATGACGCTCGTGGAGCGCTGCATCCTGCAGCCGACGACGATCACGGTCGCCGCCGGGCAGCTCGTCGCGCTCATCGGGCCCAGCGGCTGCGGCAAGACGACGCTGCTGCGCGTCATGGCGGGCGTCGCCGAGCCGACGGAGGGGACGGTGACGCTCGGCGGCCGCCCGGTGGCCGAGCACTCGCTCGACGTGGGCTTCCTCCCCGTCGGCGAGACGGTGCACCCCCAGCTCACCGTCCGCGAGGCGCTGGACTACGCCGCCGCCCTGCGCCTGCCGGGGGACGTGCCCGCCGAGGCGCAGCACGCCCGGGTGGACGAGCTGATGGCCGAGCTGGACCTCACCGACCGCGCCGAGACCCGCGTGGCCGACCTCTCCAGCGGTCAGCGCAAGCGGGCGGCCTGCGCCGTCGAGCTGCTCGCGCGACCGGCGATGCTCATGCTCGACGAGCCGGGGACAGGCCTGGATCCCCGGCGCGAGCGCCAGCTCATGGTCACGCTGCGCGGCGTCGCCGACCAGGCCCGCGGCGTCGTCGTCGTCACGCACGCGACGAGCTCGCTCGCGCTCTGCGACGTCGTGGCGGTCATGGGCGACGGCGGGGTCCTGCGCTTCGTCGGCCCGCCCGCCCAGGCGCTGGCGCACTTCGGCGTGCAGGCCTACGACGAGATCTTCACCGCGCTGGCCGAGGCGACCGACGAGGTCCCCGTCCGGACCGCCGAGGAGCGCGCCGCGCTCGTGCCCCCGCGCCCGGCACGACGGGTGCGACCGCCGGCCAGCGGCCCCTTCCTGCGCCAGGCCGGGGTCCTGACGCGACGCTACGCGTCGTGCCTGACGCGGGACGGCCGGACGCTCGCCGTGCTGCTCGTCCAGGCACCCGTCATCGCGCTCTGCATCGGCCTCGTCCTGCCGAGCGACGTGCTCGGGCAGATCGGCATCGCCTCCTTCTACGCCGTGCTGCTCTCGTTCCTGCTCATCACGGGCGCGATCTGGCTCGGCGTGACGAGCGCCTGCCGGGAGATCGTCAAGGAGCGCCCGATCGTCGTGCGGGAGCTTGCGGCGGGGGTGCGCCTGGAGGCCTACCTCGTGGCGAAGGTCACCGTGCTCTTCGCGCTGGCGGTCGTGCAGGTCGTGCTGCTCGTCCTGTTCGCCGTCATCCTGCAGCCGCTGCACCAGGGCTTCGACGCCTACGTCCAGGTCACCGTCGTGCTCGTGCTCGTCGCCTGGGCGTCCGTCGCGATGGGCCTGACGCTGTCGGCCTTCGCGCGCTCGAGCGACCAGGCCAGCTCGGCCGTCCCGCTGCTGCTCATCCCCCAGCTGCTCTTCGCCGGGGCGATCGTGCCGACCGGCCTGATGCCCGACCCCGTGCGCGTGCTCTCGCACCTGGCCTACGCGCGCTGGGCGCAGGCCGGGCTCGGCAACGCCCTGCAGCTGGACCAGAAGCTCTCCCCGCAGGTCAGCGCGGTGGCCGGCTACGAGCGCAGCTTCTTCGAGCTGTCCGCCTGGTCCGCGGCGATCGCGCTCGTCCTGTTCGTCGTCGTCCTGCTCGGCGCGACGGCCCTGGCCCTGGACCGCCGCGCCGTGGACTGACGGCTAGTTGCGGCTGAAGGGCAGCTGCGGGATGAGCCAGTTGATGAACTCGCTCGGGTTGCGGCTCTGGGTGATGACCTCGCCGGGGCCGGTGACGTCGAAGACGAGCGCCTCACCGGACTTCATCGACTGCACCAGGCCACCGGAGGAGGCCTTGCGCGAGCTGATCGTGATGCCCTCGGTGTAGGAGACGAGGTGGCCAGAGTCGACGGTCATGAACTCGCCCTCGGCCAGCGTGTGGCGGTCCAGCGCGCCGTAGCAGGAGCCGACGAGCGTCCCCGTCCCGGTCATGTGGACGAGGAAGCCGCCCTCCCCGCCGACGAGCTTGCCGAAGCCGCCCCACTTCGTGTCGAGCTCCAGGCCCGAGGTCGCGGCGAGGAACGACCCGCGCGTGAGGATGTAGGAGCCGCTGACCTCGACGGTGAACACGTCGCCGGGGAGCTTGGGCGCGACCTCGACCCAGCCGCCCTGCGACGGGGCGGTGTACTTGGACATGAAGAGCGACTCGCCGCCCATCACGCTGCGCTTGAGGGACTTCATCAGGCCGCCCTCCATCTTGGCCTCCAGCTCGACGCCCGCGGAGTGGGCGGACATGGCCCCGGACTCGACCCGGACCGTCTCGCCGCCGGCGAGGTTCAGTCGCGCGAGCGCGAACGAGGGACTGTGACGGATGTCGACGTTCATGCGGCCAAGCGTAGTCGGCGGCCCTCGCCCGGGGAAAGGGACATTCGTCCGCGCCGGGCGCCGGCCCGCGCGTCACCCGTGCGGCAGGTGGCGCAGGTCGTAGCGCAGCCGAGCGCGCAGCTCGCGGAAGCGGACGGTCTCGTAGACGATGAGGGCGACGAGCAGGCCCGCGAGGATCGCCGCGGCCGCCGTCGCGGTGACCTCCTGCCCCAGCGGGATCAGCGCCAGCAGGACGAGCGCGACGATCAGGCGGTGGCTGCTGAAGCGCCCGACGTTGCGCAGGCGGAAGGCGACATGGGCGAGCAGGTAGACCGCCGCGCCGCCGTAGAGCGCGGCGGCCGGAACCGTCTCGAGCGGGTCGCCGACGTG
>CAZRLR010000077.1:0-13720 GCA_964600395.1 uncultured Conexibacter sp. | reverse complement strand
CGCCGAGGCCGGCCTTGAAGGGGTCGTCGACGTCGTCGTGGGCACCCTCGGCAAGGCCCTGGGCGCGTACGGGGCGTTCGCCGCGTGCTCGGCGACGATGGTCGACTACCTGACGAACGCGGCGCGGCCCCTCATCTTCTCCACCGCCCCGCCCCCGCCGGCGATCGCGGCGGCGCTCGCGGCGCTGGACCTGCTCGTCGCCGAGCCGCAGCGCGTCGACGCCCTGCAGGCCAACGCGGACATCCTGCGCGACGCCCTGGCCCGCGAGGGCTTCGAGGTCGCGGGCTCCACGACGCAGATCGTCCCGCTCATCGTCGGCGACGCCGCCCTGGCGATGGAGGTCTGCGAGCGCGCGATCGAGGGCGGCGTCTTCGCCCAGGCCATCCGGCCGCCGACGGTCGCCGACGGCACCTCGCGCCTGCGCCTGGCCGTCATGGGCTCGCATACGAAGGCCGAACTGCGCGACGCCGCGAAGGTCCTGGCCCGTGCCGCGATGAACGCCGGCTTCCGCCCGGGCGCCGGGCTCCCGCTCGCCGCCGCCCAGCCGCCCCGCTCACCGCGGATCGCCGCCTCGCGCGCCGCCCGCGTCGCCTGAGGGAGGACCGTGCGCGGCTGCTTCGTCACCGCCGTGGACACGGGCGTCGGCAAGACGGTCGTCGCGGCCGCGATCGCGGCCGCCCTGCGGGCGGACGGCGTGGCGGTGAAGGCGACCAAGCCGGTGGTCACCGGGCTCGACGACGAGCCGGTCCCCGGTGTCCCCGCCGACCACGTGCTCCTGGCCCGCTGCACCGGCCAGACCCCCGAGGAGGTCACGCCGGTGACCTTCGGGCCGGCGGTCTCCCCGCACCTGGCCGCCGGGTGGGCCGGGACGCCGCTCGTGCTCCAGGCGCTCGTGGCCCACGCCCGGGCGCTCGGCGCCGACACCGACGCGCTGGTGGTCGAGGGCGTCGGCGGGCTGCTCGTCCCGCTGACCCTCGAGGCGTCGGTGCGCGACTTCGCCGTGGCGCTGGGCCTGCCGCTCGTCGTCGTCACCCGCCCGGGGCTGGGGACGATCAACCACACGCTGCTGACGGTGGAGGCCGCCCGCGCCGCCGGCCTGCACGTCGGCGCGATCGTCATGAACCCGTGGCCGGCGACGCCGACGCCGATGGAGGCCGACAACCGCGCGACGGTGCAGGCGCTCTCCGGCGTCCCCGTCCACACGCTCGCGTCGCTGCCGGCGCTGGCGGTCGACCTGCTGGCCGCCGCCGGGGCCGCCTGGCCGCTGGCGCAGTGGCTCAGGCCGCCGGCAGCGTGATCGCCAGCCCGCCGCCCGACGGCGCGGGCCCGAAGCTGCCGCCGAGCGCCCGGACGATCTCGGCGGCGACGTAGAGGTCCACCCCGGTGCCCTCGGCCTCGTGGGTGCCCAGCGCACCCTGCGGCGGCGCGGTGATCGTCGCAAAGCGCGCCGCGTCGACCGGCGGGCCGTCGTCGTGGACGACGACCTGCACCGTCTCGCCCTGACGCCGGATCGTCAGGCGCACCGCCTCGGCGGTGACCGTCGCCCGCAGCGAGCGGTCGGCCAGCACGGTGAGCACCTGGTCCACGCGGGCCGCGTCGGCCCGGACGGGGATGGCCCCGGCCGGCGGCGTGACATCCAGCGGGATCCCGGGCGTCCGCGCGGCGACGGTGCGGGCGGCCGCCACCAGGTCGAGGGTCTGCGGGCGCAGCGGCAGGTCGGTGCCCTCGATGAGGCGCACGTAGTCCAGCCCCTGGCGGACGAGGTGACGCAGGGCGACGGCGTCCTCCTCGAGGTGGCCGACGGTCTTCTCGAGGTCCTCGCCCGCCATCTGCGGTCCGCGCCGGCGCAGCACCCCGGCGATGGCGACGATCCCCGCGACCGGCGTCTGCAGGCCGTGGGAGACGGCCCCGAGGACCTCGACGCGGGCGCGCGTCGCCTCGAGCTCGGCCTCCAGGAGCTGGGCGCGCGACTCGCTCAGGGCCAGGGCGTTGTCCAGGCGCTTGCCGCGCTCGCGGGCGAGGACGCCCAGCACGACCAACAGCGGGGCGGCGAGGAGGAAGGCGTAGCGCTGCTGCGCGTCCGCGAAGGCCGCGAGCAGGCCGACAGGCGCCAGGAGGGCATCCAGGGCGTAGACCCGGGCGAGCATCCGCAGCTGGAGGCTGGGCCGCGCGCCGCCGAAGGCCATCCATTCCCGCAGCATCCCCGAGATGGCGTCCCCGGCGGCGAAGAGCAGGAAGGCGAGGACGTACCAGCCGCCGTGGGACAGCGTCGGATCGCCGTCGTCCAGCACGAACGAGAAGAGGAGGGCCGGGCCGATCGCCAGCCACGAGTTGCCCAGCCCCGCGACCGCGCGGCTGAGGTGCACCCGGCCCGCCAGGTAATCGGGCAGCCGCCCGAGAAAGAACCCCGCGGCGACCAGCAGCGGGACGACCGCCGGCGGCAGGATGAACAGCGCCGGGACGAAGACGAGCAGCGTCGGGTCCGTCGAGCCCGAACCGATCTCGAACCGGGCACGGCTGGCGGCGGCGTACGCGACGAGCATCACGGCGAAGGTCTGTGCGTCGAACCCCTCCGTCCCCCCGACGACCAGGACCCCGGCTGCCGCCAGCACGAACGCCAGGCCGACCGACCACTCCGCCAGTCGCTCGCTATGCGGCATGGGCGCCGCGAGCTCCCGGCGCTGCTCCCGGAGCAGCGCCTCGACCTCGGGGTTGGTCTCCGGCTCGACGCCGGTGGCGGTGTCGGCCACGGCCTCATCCTCCGGCGGGGGGAGGTTTTGCGCAAGCGCTCCACACAAGTTGCTCGGGAATGGACGCATGGCCGATGTCGCCGACCCAGAAGTGGGCCGATACGGGGTCTGTCCGAGTTTCGCCCGGGGGCCCCGAAAGGACCAGATGTCTCGATCACGCCGTCTCGCCAGTCTTCTCGCCGTCGCCGCCGCCGGCCTGGCCATCGCGCCGGGGGGCGCGAGCGCCGGGATCCTCACGGCCACCGCGCCGTCGTGCGACGCGCAGAGCCTCGATCAGGTCTTCCTGCCGTGGGCCGACGTCGCGAACTACACGCTGGCGCCGGGGGGCGCCGCCGAGTCCGCCGACGGGCTGACCCTCTCGGGCAACGCGACGATCACCGACGGCAACGAGCCGTGGCAGGTCGGCGGCTCCGGTGACCGCAGCGTCCGCCTGCCCGCCGGGTCGTCCGTCACGACCGCCCCGATCTGCGTCGGCCTGGGCCACCCGACCCTCCGCTTCTTCTCGAAGTCCACCGGCACCGGGCTGCTCTCCTCCCTCCGCGTCGACGTGCTCTTCGAGGACGCCTTCGGCAACGTCAACGCGCTGCCGATCGGGCTGGTCCTGCCGCACGGCTCCTGGTCGGCCGGCCTGCCGATGCTCGTCGTCGCCAACCTCCTGCCGCTGCTGCCCGGTGACACGACCCCCGTCTCCTTCCGCTTCACGCCGCAGGGTGCGGGCACGTGGTCGGTCGACGACATCTACGTCGACCCGTGGCGCAACGGCTGATGACCGACCAGGTCCTCGTCGTCGACGACGAGCCGTCCGTGCGGTTCTTCGAGCGGCTCTCCCTGGAGGACGCCGGCCTCACGGTCGGTGAGGCCTCCTCCGGGGCCGAGGCGCTCGCGCTCGTCAACGGCCCCGACGCCGGCTACGCCGCGATCGTCCTGGACTTCCGCATGCCCGGCATGACCGGGCTGGAGACCGCCCGGGCGATCCGCCAGAGCGGCAACGCCACCCCGATCGTCCTCTACACCGCCTACGCGGACCCGACGGTCAGCGACGACGCGGTCGAGCTCGGGATCGAGCTCATCGACAAGACGGACGTCGAGCGCATGGTCGACACCGTCGGCGCCTTCGCGTCAGCCGCCTGAGCGCTCGCCGTCGGCGGCGACCTCGACGATCGACGCGTCGATGAGCCACTCGACGGGCG
The DNA here is from genome assembly GCA_964600395.1 of uncultured Conexibacter sp. Classification (GTDB taxonomy): domain Bacteria; phylum Actinomycetota; class Thermoleophilia; order Solirubrobacterales; family Solirubrobacteraceae; genus Paraconexibacter. Next base: position 9,780 of record CAZRLR010000077.1, on the reverse strand, counting down.
CCACGTCGTCCGTGTAGACGCGGCCCCCGCGCATGCGCGGCGCCAGGCGCGCCGCGGTCTCGGAGGCGGTGTCGCGCAGCAGCGGCGGCAGCGCGCCGTCCGGCCCGGCGGCCTGCAGCAGCGCCGTGGACGACGCGGGCGCGTCCGTCCCGACGAGCATCGTGTTCACCCGCTGGGACGGGTCCCGCAGCACGGTGCCGAACGCCCGGGCCATCGTCGCCGACAGGACCTTCTCCAGCCCGTTCGAGCCCTCGGGATGACCGACGTTCACGATGACCATGCCGCCCGGGTTCAGGCGGCGGTGCACGAGCCGGAAGAACTCCTCGGTCGACAGGTAGAACGGGATGTAGGGCTGGCGGTAGGCGTCGACGATGATGACGTCCCACTTGCGCTGCGCCTGGCGCAGGAAGGGTCGCGCGTCGGCGGTGTGCAGGTGCAGGTCCGGGCCGCGCAGGTCGAAGAGCTCGCGCCCGACCTCGCTCAGCTCGCCGTCGATCTCCACGCCGTCCACCCGGGTGCCGGGGTAGAAGTGCCCGTAGGCGCGGGCCGTCGTCCCCGCGGCGTTGCCGAGGATCGCGACCGACCGCGGTGGGTGCCCGCCCCCGCCGGCGAAGGGGAGCACGAGCATCTCGTCCCAGTAGTTGCCGGTCAGCCACTCCCCCGGCGTGAAGACGCTGTGGACGGCCTGGCCCTCGTTGAGCTCCAGGCGCCGCTCGCCGTCCTCGTCCTGCACGACGCGCGCGTACTGGTACTCGGTCTCCTTCTCCCAGATGACCCGGCCGCCGCCGGTCGCCTTGACCGTCCCCACCGGGATCGCGACGAGCGACGCGAGCGCGAGCGGCAGCAGGACGGTCCAGCGCCGCCCGAGCCCGAGCGCGGCGACGAGCGCGAGCGCGACGGCGAAGCACAGGAAGGTGCGGCGGGTCCCGACGAACGGGACGAGGACGAGCGCGGCGAGGAACACCCCGGCGAGCGACCCGAGCGTCGAGATCGCGTACAGGCGCCCGGCGACGCGGCCGGCCTCCTCCACCGTCGTGACGCGCAGGCGCACGGCGTACGGCGCCACCGCGCCGAGGAGCATGACGGGGACGGCGATGAGCACGAGGACGCCGAGCAGCGACCCGACGAAGGCGCCGGCGCTCACGCTGTCGAGGGCGTCGACGCTGACGCGCAGGAACGGGTTGGCGACGAACGGGACGACGGCCAGCAGGACGGCGGCCGCGAGCACGACCTTCGCCAGGCCCGCCGGGCTCGGGTCGCGATCGGCGAGGCGCCCGCCGACGAAGTAGCCGGCGCTCAGGGAGACCAGGACGGTGGCGATCGTGTTCGCCCAGACGATCGTCGACGCGCCGAACCACGGGGCCATCAGCCGGGCGGCGGCGATCTCCGCCCCGAGCGACGCGGCGCCGACGACGAACGCGAGCACCTCGATGCTGACGAGCGATCGTGCCGGCGTGGGCAGGGAGACCTCCTGGGCAGGCACCGCTCGCAGGGTAGTCGGACGGCCGTCCGGGGGCGGCCGTGCACGGAGGGCGCGGATGCCCGGACCCGGCGCCCTGCCGGTCAAGTGGCGCGTTGCCACTCAAAGGGGTGATCCGATGTGGCGCGCCTCCCGCTTATCCCTTCAGACCGTCCGCAGGGGGGCGGCAGGAGGAATCCCACAAACAAGATCCGCCCGGCTCACGCCGCCGCGGAGGAGGTGTGTCGTGCCTGACCAGACGGAACAGCAGTCCGCGACTTCAGTGATCGCCGACGATCCGACGTCCCGCAAGAGGTTCCTGACCAAGATCGGTGGCGCCGGTGGCGTTGCCGCGATGGCCGTGCTGCTGGGGGCCTGCGGAGACGACGACAAGGACAGCTCCACCACCCCGGCCGCGACCGGCTCGACGTCGACGGCTGCGGCCGCGCCGACGAGCGACGACGTCAAGGGCGACCTGGACATCCTGAACTACGCGCTGACGCTCGAGTACCTCGAGGCCGACTTCTACAAGAAGGTCGTCGACGCCAAGCTGTTCAGCGGCAAGAACGGTGACCTCGTCAAGCACTTCGGTGAGAGCGAGCAGGCCCACGTCGACGCGCTCGCGGCGACGATCAAGAAGCTCGGCGGCACGCCGGTCACCGCCCCGAAGACGAACTTCGACGTCTCGGACGCCGACGCCGTGGTGAAGCTCGCCGCGACGGTCGAGAACCTCGGTGCTGCGGCGTACCTCGCGCAGGCCCCGAAGCTCAAGAACGCCGACGTCCTGGCGGCGGCCCTGTCGATCCACTCCGTCGAGGCCCGCCACGCGGCGGCGCTGAACACGCTGCTCGGCAAGAAGATCACCCCCGACGGCGCGTTCGGCAAGCCGGCTGAGATGGACGAAGTCCTCGCTGCCGTCAAGCCGTTCATCGTGGCCTAACCCGACGACGATCAAGAGGAACTGACCCACATGTCCAACACCAAGAACGCCCTCGCGCCGGAGCTCGGCACCGTCGAGGTCCACGGGATGACGCGCTCGAGCTTCATCCTCAAGAGCGCCATCACCCTCGGCGCCACCGCCGGCGCGTCCGCCGTCGGCCCGTTCGTCGCGTCCGCCCTGGCTCAGGGTGGCGGCGGCGACGTCGACATCGTGAACTTCGCGCTCACGCTCGAGTACCTGGAGACGCGCTTCTACAAGGAGGCGGCCGATCTCAACCTGAGCAAGGACGTCAAGGCCCTCGCCGCGCAGTTCGCGGACGAGGAGCAGGAGCACGTCAACGCGCTCAAGGGTGCCGTCAAGCAGCTCGGCGGCACGCCGGCGAAGAAGCCGACGTTCGCCTTCGGCGTCACCGACGAGAAGAGCTTCCTGAAGCTCGCGCAGACGCTCGAGGACACCGGCGTCTACGCCTACAACGGCGCCGGCCCGGCCATCAAGAACAAGGACATCCTGGCCGCGGCCGGGTCCATCGTCCAGATCGAGGCGCGTCACGCCGCCGCGATCCGCCTGCAGAACGGCGAGAACCCCGCCCCCGACGCGTTCGACAAGACGCTGACGGTGGACGAGGTCCTCGCCGCGGTCAAGCCGCTCATCAAGGGCTGACCCGACACCCCTCCTCGGGGTGGAGAGCCGCCGGTGCCACCAGCACCGGCGGCTTTCGTCGTTCTAGAGGGCCTCGCGACCGTGCGGTGCGGTGAGGTCCTGCACCGGGCCGAGGGGCACGATCCCGGTCGGGTTGATCGAGCGGTGCGTCTCGTAGTAGTGGCGCTTGATGTGGTCCATCTCGACCGTCTGCGCGACTCCGGGCGTCTGGTAGAGATCGCGGAGGTAGCCGAAGAGGTTCGGGTACTCGGCGAGCTTGCGCAGGTTGCACTTGAAGTGGCCGTGGTAGACGGCGTCGAACCGGACGAGCGTCGTAAAGAGGCGCCAGTCGGCAAGCGTCTGCTGCGCCCCGAAGAGGAAGCGCCGGTCCGCCAGGCGCTCCTCGAGCAGGTCGAGGGTCTCGAAGAGCGGGACGACCGCCTGCTCGTAGGCGCGCTGCGTGGCGGCGAAGCCGGAGCGGTAGACGCCGTTGTTGACGGTGTCGTAGATGCGGGCGTTCAGCTCGTCGATCTCGGCACGCAGCGCCTCGGGGTAGAGGTCGAGCTCGGGCCGCGTCGCGACGGCGTCGAACTCGGCGTTGAGCATCTCGATGATCTCGGAGGACTCGTTGTTGACGATCGTCCCCGTCTCCTTGTCCCACAGCACCGGGACGGTGACGCGACCCTCGAAGGACGGGTCGCTCGCGAGGTAGCCCTCCTTCAGGAAGCGCCAGCCGTGCAGCGGGTCCGGGTCGTCGGGGAAGAAGCGCCAGCCGTCCTGCTCGTTGCGGATCGGGTCCACGACGGTGAGCGAGATGGCGTCCTGCAGGCCCTTGAGCTCGCGGAGGATGACCGCGCGGTGCGCCCACGGGCAGGCCAGCGAGACGTACAGGTGGTAGCGGCCGGCGACGGCCGGGAAGCCCGAGGAGCCGTCGGCGGTGACCCGGTCGCGGAAGCGGCTGTCCTGGCGGACGAAGGCCCCGCTGTCGTCGGACTCCTTCGGGAACGGGGCGGCTGCTGCGCTCATCGACCTCTCCATCAAGTAGTTGCGTGAGCAACTACTGTACCAGGGCGGTCAGTGGCGCTCAAGCAGCGCGGCCACGCTCCGGCGCCGGCCGATCCGGCGGACGCCGAGCACGGCGCTGACGAGGAGCGTCAGGGCGGACGCCCCGGTGCTGAGCGCCCGCGCCGTGGTGATCGGATCCGGGATCGCCTCGTAGCGGACGCCGTCGGCGGTGATGTCGAGGAAGCCCGCGGGGCTGGCCTCGATCGCGCCGCCCCCACCCCCGCCGCCGTCGTCGTCGGCGTCCCCGCCGCGATGGTGGCCGTAGCCGACGCCGCCGGCCCCGCGGACGCGCGCGACGGGGACGACCTTGCGGCCCTCGACCTCGATCGGCTCGCCGAACACGAGCGACGCGCCGCCGAGGGTGTTGACCAGACGGGTGAGCCCGTAGGACAGGCGACCGGCGTCGGGGGCCGGGGGCGCCGCGGGGGCGGGCGCCGGCGCGTCCTTGCCCTTCTTGGCCTTGGCCACGAGGGCCGGTCAGTCCTCGTAGAGGACGAAGTCCTTCTTGCGCGCCCCGCACACCGGGCAGAACCAGGTGTCCGGGATGTCGGCGAAGGCCGTTCCGGGCGGGATGCCGCCGTCGGGGTCGCCTTCCTCCTGGTCGTAGATGAAGCCGCAGGATTCGCAGATCCAGCGCTCGGTCTCGGTGGTGCTCATCGCGCGGAACCCTACCCCCTCGACGGCCTGTCAAGTCGCCACGACACCCGGCGGAGCGCGCCGGTTAGGGTGCAGGCAATGGAGGAGATCGGACGTCCCGCCCCCGGCGAAGAGCTCAACCCCGAAGCCGAGGCGACGGTGCCGCGACAGGCGGCGTCAATCGTCCTCCTGCGGGGCGGCGCGCAGACGCTCGAGGTGCTGCTCGTCAAGCGGACCGAGAAGGCGCGCTTCATGGGCGGCGTCTGGGTGTTCCCGGGCGGCGGCGTCGACGCCCACGAGGGCGAGGGCGACGCGGCCCACCGCCGTGCGGCCGTGCGCGAGCTCGTCGAGGAGGCCGGCGTCACGCTGCCGGACCCGGCCGGCGGCGACCTCGTCAAGTTCTCGCAGTGGATCACGCCGGCGCAGGTGAAGATCCGCTTCGACACCCACTTCTTCCTCGCGGCCGCACCGGACGACGTGCAGGTCACGATCGACGGCGAGGAGTGCGTGGACTTCGGCTGGTTCACGCCGCAGGGGGCGCTGGACGCCCACGCGCGCGACGAGATCCTCCTCGTGTTCCCGACGATCAAGCACCTCGAGCAGTTCGGCGTCTTCGACTCGGCCGACGCCCTGCTGGCCTACGCCGCCGGGCGCGAGGTCCTGCCCGTCGAGCCGCGGGTCATCGTCGAGGGCGAGACCGCGCGGGTCCTGCTGCCCGGCGAGCCGGGCTTCGACGACTGAGCCGGCCTCAGGCCGGGAACGGCTCCGGCGTGCGCTCGCCCGGGACGTAGGCGGCCTCGGGCTCGAGCATCTGCCGCAGCTGCGCACGGAGCTCCGGGGTGTCCTTGTGCCCGTGGGCGGACTGTGCGTGCTGGGCCGCCGCCGCCACGACCTCCTCCACCGGCCCGATGATCGTGAGCTGGCAGCCGTTGTCGCTCTCGAAGCGCCGGCAGTCGGCCATCACCCGGTCCATGATGTCTCCTCGTTCTTGGTCATGGTGCGAACATGCCAAGTGTGCGCCTTTCGCGGCGCCCGGTCAACCGCCGCTCAGCGGTCCCAGTCGGCGTTGAAGGACCGGCGGACGAGGACCTTCGCCGGACCGCCCGCGTAGGGCACGGTGATGATGTCGTGGCGGTTGGACGGGTCCGCTCCGCCGGTCGCCGCGAGCACCGTCCGCCCGTCCTGCGAGAGCGCCTGGCCCTGCCAGCCGTTCTCGGTGGCGTCGCCGAGCGTGCGGACCTTGCCCGTCGCGGGGTCGACGGTCTGCGTGTAGCTCGTGTCCTGTCCGGTGAACTGCCCGAGCAGCCGCGTGCCGTCGGAGGAGAACTCGGTCGCGCTGAGGCCGAAGAGCAGCTGGCCGACGGGCTGGTTCGTCAGCCGCTTGAAGCGCTTGGCGCCGAGGTCGTAGGTGTAGAGCTCGGACTTCGGGCCGTAGCGGCGGACGCTCGCGTCGACGAGGCGCGAGAAGACGATCGTGCGCGGCCCCCACAGCGGGGCGTTCGCCTTGCGGTCGCTCGTCAGGCGCGTCGTGGCCGCGGACGCGACGTCGTAGAGGTACAGGTCGTACTTGAAGTCGTCCTTGAGGCCCTTGGCGTAGATGAGCTGGCTCCCGTCCGGCGAGAAGCTCGCGCCCCCGAAGTAGCCGGACGCGACGGTCGTCGTCGAACCCTCCGGGACCTTGGCGATGACGAGCTTGCGCGCGCCGAGCTCCGGGCCGGTCGTCGTGGCGATCGTCGCCGAGTCCGGGGACCACGCGAGCAGCCCGTTCCCGCGCCAGTTCGAGAGCAGGACGGTCGGGTTCGGCGTCCCGGTCGGCGAGACGAACAGCTGCGGCTTGGCGAAGTCGTTGCCGGCCCAGACGACCGTGGCGCCGTCGGGCGAGAGGTCGGGGTCGTAGCCGGCACCGACGCGCTTGGCGCCGGTCGCGTCGTTCTTGGCGACGTAGACCGACGGCTTGGGCGTGGTGACGTTCTTGTCGTAGACGAGCGTCGCGTGCGCCGCGCCCGGGAGCGCGGCGGCGGGGACGGTGACCAGGAGGACGGCGAGGGCTCGGCGCATGGCCGAGCACTCTACGCCGACGCTCAGGTCGCGGGCGCTTCTTCTTCCGGCTCGGGGTCGCGCGGGGGCACGTCCTCGGCGGCGGGGGTGTCCTCGGTGACAGCCGGCGCCTCCTCGGCGGGGGCCGGGGTCTCCTCGGTGGCCGGGGCCTCGGCCTCGGGGGCCGGGTCCTCGGCGGGGGCCGGGGTCTCCTCCGTGGCGGGGGCCTCGGCCTCGGGGGCCGGGTCCTCGGCGGGGGCCGGGGTCTCCTCGGCGGCGGGGGCCTCGTCCGTGGCGGCGGCCTCCGGCTCGGGCGCGGGCGCGGGCTCCGGCGGGGCGAGCGGCGGCGGCAGCTCCCCGCCGTGCTCCTCGATGATCGCCTTGTAGCGCGGCGTCAACACCTTCGCCCAGGCGAGGATCGCCAGGACCTGCGAGGACGGCCCGCGGCTCTTGATGCGGTTGTCCCCGAACGCGACCGTCGGGTTGATCTCCCCCAGCAGCCAGCCGTGGCAGGTGTCGGCGTCCATCTGCAGGAAGACCTCGGGGCGGCGGTTCGTCGGCCCGAAGTAGATGAGCGGCTCCTGCCCCTGGCGCACGGCGACGGTGACCGTCGACCGCGGGTCGCGCAGCTGCAGCTGGAGGATGGTGTTCGTCCGGACGAGCACCCCCACGGTCTTCTCGTCGGCGATGATGTCGCTGAAGAGCTTGCCGAAGGCGCCGTAGACGGCGGCCTCGTCGGTGAAGAGGGCCATGGGTCTAGTTCTCCCGTCCGAGCAGCAGGGCGATGCCCTGTCCGCCGCCGATGCACAGCGTCACGAGCCCGAGCTCGTGGTCGCCCCGTTCCATCTCGTCCAGGCACTTCGCGGTGATGATCGCGCCGGAGGCACCGATCGGGTGCCCGAGGGCGATCGCGCCGCCGTTCGGGTTCACGCGCGGGTCCTCGTCGTCGAGGCCGAGCTCCATGAGCACGGCGATCGCCTGCGCCGCGAAGGCCTCGTTGAGCTCGATGACCCCGACGTCCTCGAGCTTGCGCCCGGCGCGCCCGAGCGCCTTGTGGATCGCCGGAACCGGGCCGATGCCCATGATCTTCGGATCCACCCCGCAGGAGGCGTAGCCGAGGATCCGTGCGCGCACCGGCGCGCCGAGCTCCTTCGCCTTGCCTGAATCCATGAGGACGACCGCGGCCCCCGCGTCGTTCATGCCCGAGGCGTTCCCGGCGGTGACCGTCCCGCCGTCCTTCTTGAAGACGGCGCCGAGCTTGCCCATCGACTCGGCGTCGGCGCCGTGGCGGATGTGCTCGTCCTTGAGGAAGTCGACCGTCTCGCGCTTGACGCGGACCGGGACGCCGACGATCTGGTCGTCGAACTTCCCGGCCTCCTGCGCGGCGGACGCGCGCGCGTGGGACATGACCGCGAAGGCGTCCTGCCGCTCGCGGGAGATGGAGTACTTCTCCACGAGGTTCTCGGCGGTGACGCCCATGAGGATGTCGTTGAACGGATCGGTGAGCCCACCCATGACCGGGTCCACGAGCTTCGCCGGGCCCATCTTCGAGCCCCAGCGCGCGTCGGGCATCCAGTACGGGCCGCGGCTCATCGACTCCGCGCCGCCGGCGAGGGCGACGTCGGCGTCACCGGTCTGCACGGCCTGCGCGGCGGAGACGATCGCCTGCACGCCGGTCCCGCAGAGGCGGTTGACGGTGAACGCCGGCGTCTCCTTCGGGATCCCGGCCTGCACCCCGACGACGCGCGCCATGTACATGTCCGAGGACTCGGTGTGGATGACGTTGCCGAAGACGACGTGCTCGACCGCGTCGCCGGTGATCCCGGAGCGCTCGATCGCGCTCTTGGCGGCGATCGTCCCGAGCTGCGTCGGGGGCACGTCCTTCAGCGACTTGCCGTAGGAGCCGATCGCCGTGCGCGCGGCGGAGGTGATGACGACGTTGGTCATGCGCGGGAGGGTATCGGCGGACCCTGCTCGCCGCCCTGCGCCCTCGGTCGGCGGCAGGCGGTCGTCCCCGCGAGCCGTCGCGCCGTATGGTCGCTGACACGTCCACCCCACCCGAGGAGCCATGACCATGAGCAGCACCGCCGCCACCGCCCGCCTCGTCGGCCTCGACGAGCTCGGGGAGTCGCAGGTCACCGTCGTCGAGGGGACGCCGCTCGGCGCCCTGGCCGTGGGGATGTCCGGTGGCGAGCCGTTCGCCGTCTCCAACCGCTGCCGCCACCTCTTCGCCCCGCTCGGCAACGGCAAGGTCGTCGAGGACGGCTGCCTGGAGTGCCCGTGGCACGCCGCGCGCTTCGACGTGCGCACCGGCAAGATGGTCCGCGGCCCGCAGGGGGCGTTCAAGCCGCTGGCCGGGGTCGTGAAGGGGACGGCCGGGGCACGCGCCCTGAAGACCTATCCGGTCGAGGTCCGCGACGGGGCGATCTGGCTCGTCGGCTGACCGCCGACGGCCCCCGGACGACCACGACACACCTGCCGTCGCCCGACGGCCGTTTTGTGCCAACCGGCGCAAGGGACCGCTGGTACCGTCGCGCCATGACCCTCCAGAACTTCATCGGTGGCAAGAGCGTCGCGACGAACGGGGACGGTGCGCACGACGTGCACAACGCCGCCACCGGGGAGGTCATCACGCAGATGGGCGTCTCGAGCGCGGCCGACGTGGACGGCGCCGTCGAGGCCGCGCGCGCGGGCTTCGCGGAGTGGAGCCAGGCCACGCCGGCCGAGCGCAGCCTGGCGATGCTGAAGATCGCCGACGAGATCGAGGCCCGGGCCGACGAGCTCGCCCGGCTCGAGACCGAGAACACCGGCAAGCCGCTCGCGCTCGTCCTCAGCGAGGAGGTCCCGCCGGCGGTGGACCAGATCCGCTTCTTCGCCGGGGCCGCGCGCAACCTCAACGGCCTGTCCACCGGCGAGTACATGGCCGGCCACACGTCGTCCATCCGCCGCGAGCCGATCGGCGTCTGCGGCGGCATCACGCCCTGGAACTACCCGTTCATGATGG
>CAZRLR010000076.1:8787-13803 GCA_964600395.1 uncultured Conexibacter sp. | reverse complement strand
ACGCCGAGGCGCACCGTCCCGCCCCGCGCCCGCAACTCGTCGGCCAGCGCGCGGGCGACGGCGCCGTAATCGACGATCGCCGTGCTCGGCGAGTGCAGGGCCTGCAGCCCGCGGACGTGCGGCTCGACGCCCCGCATCGCGCTTGCGTCCAGCCGGGCGACGCCGGGGACGCCGTTGGCGTGCGCGCGGGCCTCGAGGTCGGCGAGCCGTCCGAGCTCGCCGGCGTCCGTCGCGACGACGAGCTTGCCGCAGCGCTCGTAGGGGATCGCGTGCTGCGCGCAGTAGGCCTCCAGCAGCGCCACGCCGCGCCGGCAGAGCGTCGCCTTCAGCGAGCCCGGCGCGTAGTAGAGCCCGGCGTGCACGACCCCGCTGTTGCGGCCGGTCTGGTGGGCGGCGACGCGATCCTCCTTCTCCAGCAGCGTGACCTGCGCCTGCGGGTGGCGCTCGGCGACCAGGCGCGCGGCCGCCAGCCCGAGGATGCCCCCGCCGACGACGAGCACGCGCGGAGCGCCGGGGGTGGGGTCGGGATGGGCCATGGCGCCATTCTGGACCCTGACGACCGTCGGAACCCAGATGGTCCGCCGCCGACTCCCCCCGCAGCGGGCGAGCGGGCCAGGCCGTCCGCGTCACGCGGCCGACAACGGCGCTCACCCACCCGGGGGGACGCGCGGTCATCCGTCCGCCACGGAGCCTCGGGCCATGCTCCTCGCCGCCGCCGTCCCCGACACCGAGGAGATCTGCGGCAAGGACCCGCGTTGGATCTGCCGTGAGCTGCTGGACCTCACCGGCAGCCGGCAGGTCGCCGAGATCGCCGACTGGATAGCCGGGCCGCTGCTGACGATCGCGCTGACCGTGCTCGTCGCCCTCGTCGCCGCGCGCCTGGCCGGCCGCGCGATCGACGGCGCGGCCAGCGGGGTGGCCTCCGGCGGCCGGCGCCTGCGCGTGTTGCGGCGCCGGGCCGCGGACGAGGGCATCGTCCGCTCCCCGCGCGAGAGCCTGCGCGCCGAGGAGCGCACGCAGGCCCTGGCCGGCATCACCCGCAGCGCGGTGTCGTTCGTCATCTTCGCCGTCGCCGCCGTCTCGATCCTGGGCGAGCTCGGCATCGACCTCGCGCCGCTGCTGGCCGGCGCCGGGGTCGTCGGCATCGCCCTGGGCTTCGGCTCCCAGAAGCTCGTGCAGGACTTCCTCGCCGGGACGTTCATCCTCGTCGAGGACCAGTTCGGCGTCGGCGACATCGTCGAGATCGACACGCACCGCGGCACCGTCGAGAGGATCTCGCTGCGCACGACGCAGCTGCGGTCGGTGAGCGGGACGGTGTGGCACGTCCCCAACGGCGAGATCCGCATCGTCGGCAACCGCAGCAAGCACTGGTCACGGGCCGTCCTCGACGTGGAGATCGCCTACGAGGCGTCGATCGACGACGCCAGCGAGGTCATCAAGCAGGTCGCGGACACGGCCTGGCACGAGCGCGATGACATCGTCGAGGAGCCCGAGGTTTGGGGCGTGGAGAACCTCGGCGTCACGGGCGTCGCCATCCGGCTCGTCCTCAAGACGGTCCCCGCGCAGCAGAACGAGGTCAGCCGCGACCTGCGCCGCCGCATCAAAGACGCCTTCGACCGCGAAGGCATCGAGATGCCCGCCCACCAGTACGCCACCTGGGCGCACGGCGAGGACCCCGAGCCACCGGCCTGACCCCACCAGCGGACCGGGCGTGCCAACCGGCCCGGCCCCGGGCAGCCTTCGGGCAGAATGACGCCATGTCAACCCCCATCGACCACGAGGTCGTCGTCGTCGGCGCCGGCTTCTCCGGCATCGGCCTGGCCATCAGCCTCGACAAGGCCGGCCTGCACGACTACCTCATCGTCGAGGAGGGCGAGGGCTTCGGCGGGACGTGGTACTGGAACACCTACCCCGGCGTCGCGGTCGACATCCCGTCCTTCAGCTACCAGTTCTCCTTCGAGCAGCGCTCGGACTGGTCGCGCGTGTACGCCCCCGGCGAGGAGCTGCGGGCCTACGCCGAGCACTGCGTCGACCGCTACGGGCTGCGTGCCAAAGCCCGCTTCGGCACGCGCGTGACGGCGGCGACCTTCGACGAGGACGCCCTCGTCTGGCGCCTGCAGACGAGCACGGGTGACCTCGTCGCGCGCCACCTCGTCGACGCGACAGGCGTCCTCACGCAGCCCAAGGCGCCGGACATCGAGGGTGTCGACAGCTTCGCGGGAACGACCTTGCACACCGCGCGCTGGGACCACTCCCAGTCGCTGGCGGGCAAGCGCGTGGCGGTCATCGGGACGGGCGCGTCCGCCGTCCAGCTCATCCCGGCGATCGCCGAGGAGGTCGAGCACCTGACCGTCTTCCAGCGCACGCCGATCTGGTGCCTGCCCAAGCCGGACGCGCCGCTGCCGGGCGTCGCGGGTGGCCTGCTCGGCCGCGTGCCCGGCGTCAAGCAGCTGGCCCGTGCGGCGAGCCAGGGCTTCGTCGAGCTGACCTTCCCCCTGGCCGCGCACTACCACAAGGTCATGCCGCTGGCGGGGTTCTTCGAGTCCCGGGCCCGCGCCTACGTCCGCAAGCAGGTCAAGGATCCCGTGCTGCAGGAGCAGCTCACGCCGACGTACGGGCTCGGCTGCAAGCGCCCGAGCTTCCACAACTCCTACCTGTCGACGTACAACCGGGACGACGTGACGCTGCAGACGACGCCGATCGCCCGCATCACGCCGGACGCCGTGGTCTGCGAGGACGGGACCGAGCACGAGATCGACGTCCTCGTCCTGGCGACGGGCTTCAAGGTCTTCGACCACGGCAACTTCCCGAAGTACCCGGTGGCCGGCCGCGACGGCACCGACCTGGAGACGTGGTGGGACGAGCACCGCTACCAGGCCTACGAGGGCATCTCGATCCCGGGCTTCCCGAACTACTTCACGGTCTTCGGGCCCTACGGCTACAACGGCTCGTCCTACTTCACGCTCGTGGAGACCTCCGCGCGGCACATCGTCCGCTGCCTCAAGCACGTGCGCGAGCAGGGCGCGGCGGCGATCGAGGTCAAGGCCGAGGCCAACGACCGCTACTTCGCCGAGATGCTGCGCCGTCGCGGCAGGCAGGTCTTCTGGCAGGCCAGCTGCGCGTCGGCCAACAGCTACTACTTCGACAAGCACGGGGACGTCCCGCTGCGCGCCGCGCCGACCGCCGAGGTCACGTGGCGCAGCGGGCACTTCCCGCTGGAGGACTACCGGCTGACCCCGGCCACGGTGGCGGGCGACGCCGACGCGCGGGCGGTCGGGGCGACCGCCTAGCGCGGGCGGTGTCCGCGGGGCGGGCGATCAGCCCAGCCCGTTGTCCGAGATGAGCCCGAGGCCGTTGTCGGAGATGAGCCCGAGGCCGTTGTCGGAGATGAGGCTCGAGCCGTTCTGCGTCGTGAACAGGGTGCCGCGGTTGTTCGCCACGAGATCCCGGCCGATGATGTTCGCCCCACCGGCCGCGACCGCCGTCGCCTTGGCGAGCGACAGGAGGTTGGCCCCGCCGGCCGCCACGGCGTTGGCGCCGCCCGCCGCGACCGCGTTGGCCCCGCCGGCGGCCACCGCGTTCGCCCCACCGGCGGCGACCGCGTTCGCCCCGCCGGCGGCCACCGCGTTCGCCCCACCGGACGCGACGACGTTCGCGCCCCCGGAGGCGACGACCCCCGGCGGGCCCAGGAGCACCGCGCTGCCGGCGTTCTGCTTCGCCGCGCTCGAGATCGCCTCCTGCGGCGGCCGGGCGTCGAAGAACGCGCCGAGGCCGATCGCCCGCGCGAGCTCCCTGGCCTTCGCCACGAAGTCGTCCCATCCGGACGCCGAGCGGGCGACGATCCGGCGGCCCGAAGCCGGCGTGGCGTCCTTGTCGAAGCGGCGCCCGTCGATCCCCGTGAAGCCGGTCGTGCGCTTGATGACCTTGAAGCGCCGGAAGCCGTAGATCTTGTTCCCGTTGCGGTCCGACTGCGCGACGAGGACGTTGACGACGCCCGGGCGCTTCGGCTTGAAGCCGCCGAAGACCGCGATGCCGCCGGTCGCGGGGCCACGACGGTCGGCCGCGTCCACGCCGCTGCCGTCGACGAGCACCTCGGCGTTGTCGACGGTCTTGCCCGCGCGGTTGATGGCCTGGACCCCGAAGATGTTCGCCGCGCCGGCGGTGAGCGCCCAGTCGTCCTTGCCGAACGGCGCGGCCGACGTGTAGGCGCCCTGGCGCAGCACCACCGCGAGGTCCATGTTGTCGGCCTTGCCGGGGACGACGACCGTCAGCCGCAGCTTGCCGTCGCCCTTGGTGGCCTTGCGGACCTCGAGCTCCTTGTTGGCGGACGACACGGTGAAGTCCAGGTCGACCTTCGTGCAGCGCTTGGCGGCCAGCAGGTCCATCACGTCGGCGAGCTCGACGCGCAGCAGGTCGTCCCGGACGGCCTTGCCCACGCAGGCGTCGCCGAAGGCGCCGCCGTTGGACGCGGTCGCCTTGGCGCCCGCCTCGGTCACCAGGCGCAGCGGCCGGAGCGTCCCGATCCCGGACGTGACCAGCGTGCCCGGCGAGACGGACTGAGCCGACACGTCGCCGACGTCCAGCGTCCTGCCGTTGAGCTTCGCCGGGGTCGGGCGGGTGACGGACTGCTGGTCGACGTCGGCGTAGATGCCGGCGGCGCGGATCCTCGCCTCCGCGGCGTCGATCTTCAGGCCGCGGACGTCGGGCATCTTCACCTTGGTCGTCGTGTCGACGACCTTCGTGATGATGAACGTCGGCGCGTCGGCGGGCGGCTGCGCCGGCGAGGCGGGCGTCGGCGGTGCCGGCGTCTGCGTCGGCGTCGGCGGTGCCGGCGTGACCGGCTTGGCGGTGATCGCCGTGGCCGGCGAGGCCGCCGAGCCGACCGGGCCGTCGCCCTGTCGCGCGTCGACGATGAGGCGCACGAAGCGCCCGGCGTCCTGCCCGCTCGTGACGTAGCTCGTGCCGGACGCGCCGGCGATCGTGTTGTGGGATGAGAACTGGCACCCCGGCGTCATG
>CAZRLR010000076.1:0-8777 GCA_964600395.1 uncultured Conexibacter sp. | reverse complement strand
GGCGATCGTCGCGCAGCCCGTCGGCGCGGCCCCGCCGCCGCTGCACCGCTCCCAGCGGTGGCCGAAGCTCAACCCGCTCTGGTCCCAGCGCCCGTCGTCGGCGCGCTGCAGGGTCGCCCCCTCTTCGGCGCTGCCGGCCGGGGTGATGGCCGGCGCGGACGTGGCCACGGGCGCGGCGGCCGGACCGGCCTCGGCGACCTGCACGGCGTTCGTCGACTCGGCGCTGGTGTACTCGCCGCTGTGACCGCCGTAGACCTCGACGATGGCGCGCAGGTACTTCCCGGTGTCGGCCGCCCTCGTCGTGTACGCGTCGTCGGTGAAGTCGTCGGCGTCGATCGTCAGACACCCGGCCGACCCGTCCGCCGCACCCGTGGCGCAGCGGTACCAGGCGACGTAGGCGGCGCCGCCGGGGTGGCCGCCGGTCGTGGCCCACGTGGCGTGGACCGTGGTCCCGGTCGGGACGCTCCCCGTCGGCACGATCGACGGCGCCGTCGTGAACGAGACCGTGATCGGGGGGTCCGGGACGGCAAGCGTCTGCGTCGCCGCGGTCACGGTCCCGACGGTGTTGGCGTTCGTCTCCACGACGCGCAGGTGCTTGCCGCGGTCCGCCGCCCCGGCGACGTGCTCCAGGCCCGTCTCGCCGGCGATGTCCGCACAGGTGCTCGTGACGGGGGACTCGGCCCCGTGCGACGCGTCGCACCGCTGCCAGCGCCGCGTGACCGTGCCGCCGTAGTGCCAGACGGCCGGCGTGGCCGTGATCGTCGCCCCCAGCTCGGCGAAGCCGTGGTCGCCGTTCGGGTCGGCCGCCTGCGGCGGGGTGGCCAGGACGGCGAGCCGCGCGTCCGCCAGGTCCACCCGCGTGGCCTGCCAGCGGCGCTGGCTGCTGGCGGTGAACTCGTCACCCGGGATGAAGAGGAAGCCGTCGTCCGTCGGCGCGACCGCGGTGGGCAGGAGGATCGGTGTCCCGTTGCTCACGCCGTCGGTGCCGAAGGTCGCGTCGAGGCCCGTGTCGTCGTAGCGGGAGACGTGCACGACGGGGGAGTTGTCGGCGTTGCGGTGGGTGCCCACGGCGTAGAGCGAGCCGTCCAGCAGGCTCAGGCGCGTGATCCGCTCGGCGCCGGGGGCGACCCCGCCGTTCGTCCCGAACGTCGTCTGCGGCGCGCCGGTGTCGGTGAACGCCTCCACGCGCGCGACGCTCGGGAAGGCGGCGGGGTAGCCGGCGACCGCCACCCCGTCGCCCGGGAGCGCCTGGACGGCCTCGGCGTCCTCGCCCGTGCTCGCGTCCGCCCCGAAGTCGAGATCGATGGCCCCGTGCGTGCCGAAGGACTCGTCGGGCGTGCCGTCGGAGTCCAGGCGCAGGATGCCGTGCCGGGCGCCGAGGTACAGGTCGTTCGGGCGGTCGCCGAGGACGTAGAGCTTGCCGCCCGCACCGACGGGCGAGAGGTCACGCGGGCCCGCCTGGCCGGCGAAGCCCGCCGGCAGCACCACGCGGCCGTCGCCCCCGAACGTCAGGTCCAGCGCGCCGTCGGTGTCGTAGGCCGCGACGGCGCCGGTGCGGCGGAAGCTGCTGAAGCCCGACCCCTGGGAGGACGCGGCGAGGCTCACCCCGACGTAGACCCGTTGACCCTGGACCGCCAGGCGCGTGCCTGCCGCCGAGTAGCTCCCGCCGGAGCTGATCCAGCCCGGCCCGTCGTCGAGGAAGTCGTCGTAGCGACCGACGACGGTGCCGTCGACGCCGAAGCCCGGGACGACCGTGCCTGCGGGTGTGACGCGGCTGAGCTGATAGTCCGGACGGCCGGACCCGGCTTCGCCGGCGCCCGTGAGCACGGCGACGTCGCCGCCCGGCAGGGCCGCGGCGTCGACCAGGGTCGTCCCCAGCGCCCGCAGCGAGCGGATGCCGTCGCCGTCGAAGGTGGTGTCGAGCGCGCCCTTGGCGGTCACCCGGACCATCGCCGGGAACGCCCCGTCCGTCGGATCGAAGGCGGTGCCGAAGACGAGCGCCTTGCCCCCGGCCTGCGGGATGACCGCCGCGGGCGAGCCGTAGCTGTCCTGCCCGGTGGCGAGCGAGGCCTGGCCGTCGACGCCGAACTCCGCGTCGATGTCACCCGGGCGGGCCACGGCGGTGGACGGGACGACGAGCGACGCGATCGCCGCGGCGGCGACCAGGACACGACGGGACATGTGACCTCTGCTTGACGAGCGACCGGGGCACGACCGACGGCGCTCGCCGACGGGTCGATGACGTCGGACTTCTACTCCGCCGGGACGCACCGCGGGACCGCTCGAACCGCGGACGGTGGGACTGCTGACCGCTTTACGACCAGGTTGTGTTTTGACTTACATTGCTTCGCGGCGTGTTCAGGCGATGACCGCTCGTGTCGCGACCGCCTCGGCGTCACCGTCCGCCAGCAGCGCTGCGAGCGCGGCGCCGTGCTCCTCGCCGATGGCGCCGAGCAGCGCGGTGATCTGCGCGAAGAGGTCCGTCCGCGGGGCGACGGCCGCGGCGAACGACCCGAGGTAGAGCAGGTTCTTGAAGAACAGGACGAGGTCCTTGGGCATCGCGAAGCCGTTGGCGGCGAGCACGCGCAGGAGCCGGCCGAGCGTGTCGCCGAGGCGGTCGAAGGTCACCGCGCCGTCCACCCGGCTGTCCAGGCGGTCCAGCGCGACCTGCAGCTGCGCGCCGATGGCGCGCACGTCCGCGTCGGGCGGGATCGCGCCGAAGTGCTGCATCGCGCGGACCTGCCCCTCGGCATCACCGGCGGCGAACGCGAGCAGATAGCGGACGAGGCCCGCGCGCTGGCGGTCGTCGAAGCGTCCGCAGATGCCGAAGTCCACGAGCGCGAAGCCGCCGTCGGCGTCGAGCAGGACGTTGCCCGCGTGCAGGTCGCCGTGGAAGAGGCCGTCCAGGATCGTCGTCTCCAGGACGCCGCGGATCGCGAGCTGCAGCAGCCGCTCGCCGTCCTGCGGCGTGGCGAGCGTCGCCTTGTCGTAGGAGACGCCGGCGACCTCCTCCATCACGAGCACGCGCTCGGTCACCAGGCCGTCCAGCGGCTGCGGGATCCGCACGTAGTCCAGCCCGCGCGCCGCGAAGATCGCGGTGCTCTGCGTGAGGTTCAGCGCCTCCAGGCGGAAGTCG
This sequence comes from uncultured Conexibacter sp., assembly GCA_964600395.1. GTDB lineage: Bacteria > Actinomycetota > Thermoleophilia > Solirubrobacterales > Solirubrobacteraceae > Paraconexibacter. The sequence continues at coordinate 5,641 of CAZRLR010000076.1, read as the reverse complement.
AGCTCCTGCAGCGCGAGCTGGGCGAAGAGCTCGATGAACCCCGGGAGGTTCGCGGCCGCCACGGCGGGGTGCAGGCGCTGGGCGGCGACCGCGGCCAGCGCGAGCGCCTCCACGTCGGACCGCAGCCGGCGCCGGAGCCCGGGCCGGCGGACCTTCACGACGACGGCCCGCCCGTCGGCCAGGCGCGCGCGGTGGACCTGTCCGATCGAGCCGGCCGCCAGGGGCCGCTCGTCGAACCAGGCCAGCCCGGCGTCGGCGCCGAGCTCACGGTCGACGACCGCCCGCGCCACCCCGTCGGGCAGCGGCGGGGCGTCGTCCCGGCACCAGGCGAAGGCGCGCACCCACTCGGGGGGCAGCAGCCCGTCGGCGCTGGCGATGAACTGGCCGAGCTTGATGTAGGTCGGGCCGCCCGCGCGCACGAGTCGCTGCGCGCCGTCGATCGCCCGCTCGGACGCCTGCGGCGGGGCGATCGGCAGCCCCGACGCGGCCGCGGCCGCGCTCAGCAGGTGGAACGGCGCCTCGGGCGCGGCGGTCGCCGCGACGCGCCAGGCGGTCGTCGCCAGCGCGCCGATCGTATCTGGCCACAGGCGGGGCCGGGCGAGGGCGGCGGCCTCCCGCTCGAGCTGCCGCCGCACGTGCTCGAGGTCGTGGGCGGCGGCTCGTTCAGACCATGACATCAACTCATGGTACATCGCCTGGCGTCGCCGTTCGGCGAAGCCTCAGCCCTGGCCGCGCACCCAGGCCAGGATCGCCTTCGACGGCGAGAGCACCGTGCCGTCGGCGAGCTTCAGCGCGGGCAGATGCGTGTCGCCCGTGGCGGCCCGCAGATCCTCCCGCGAGCCCTTGCGCAGGAACGGGATCGGGTTGCCGTGCGCGGCGATGACCTTCTCGTACGGGATGTCCGCGGCGCGCAGCGCCTCCTGCACCTTGCGACACGGATGAAACGACGGGCCCTCGTCGTCGCCGTGACAGACGTACAGGGTCGGATGGGGGTCGGTCATGCGGTGAGGACGACGTGACGGCGCCGAAGTCATCGCGGCCCGACCCGCGGGTGGGCACTGCGACGGGAGTTGTCGGCGCCGGGCAGCGGCACGTCATCTACAGTCGGCCCATGAGGCGGGGGGTGGCGTGCCTGGTGGTGCTGCTGGGGCTGGCGGTCCCGGCGTCGGCGCAGGCGCTGGCCACCCCGGCGTTCCGCGACGGCATGGGCCTGCACGTCAGCGCCGTCAAGCAGCTCTCGCCACGGCTCTTCGCGCTCACGCTCACCACGGACCTGCTCACCGCGCCGACGACCGTGCGCGTGCTGCTGCCCGCCGCCTACGACCGCCGGCCCAGGCAGCGCTTCCCCGTGCTGTGGCTCTTCCACGGGACCTCCGGCGGCGCCGCCGACTGGACCACGCAGGGCGACGCGGAGCGGACGACCGCCCCCTATGACCTGATCACTGTGATGCCCGACGCCGGGGTCGACAGCGACGGCGGCGGCTGGTTCACCGACTGGGTCAACGGCGGCCGCTTCGGCCCGCCCAGGTGGGAGACCTTCCACGTCGAGCACCTCATGCCGTGGATCGACGCGCAGCTGCGCACGGTGCGCGGCCGCTCCGGGCGAGCCATCGCCGGGCTGTCGCAGGGCGGGTTCGGGGCGATGAGCTACGCCGCGCGCCACCCGGACCGGTTCGTCGCCGCCGCCTCGTTCTCGGGGGCCGTCGACATCGCCGCCAACGCCGCGATCGCCGTCCCGCTCGTCGCCCCGGTGATCCTCGCGACCGAGGTCGCGCTCGACCGCGTCCCGCCGAACACGTTCTTCGGCGACCGGCTCACGAACGAGCTGAACTACGCCGCGCACGACCCCGCGACGCTCGCCGGCAACCTGCGCGGCACGTCGCTCTACACCTACACCGGCGACGGCAACCCCGGTCCGCTGGACCGCTCGGTCGACCTGGCCGCCCAGGCCATCGAGGCCGGGGTCCACCAGCTGACGCTGCTCTTCGCCCAGGAGCTGCGCCGCCGGAGCATCCCGCTCGAGCTGCAGGACTACGGGCCCGGGACGCACGCCTGGCCCTACTGGGCGCGTGACCTGCGCGCGCTGATCGGCCCGCTGATGCGCGACCTGCGGGCCGATGACGCGGCCCCCGCCCGGATCGACTTCCAGAGCGCCGACGCGCACTGGACGCAGTGGGGGTGGACGGTCGACGTCGATCGTCCGGCGCGGGAGTTCAGCGCCCTGCAGGCCGCCGGGCCCACGGGCTTCAGCATGGTGGGGAGCGGTCGCGCCCGCGTCCGCACCCCGCCGCGCTACCGCCCGGGCGCGCGGGCGACGCTGACGCTCGACGGCGTCGCCGTCCGCGAGCGCCGGACGCTCCGGGTCGGCCGCGACGGCGCCTTGTCGATCGACGTGCCCCTCGGTCCCGGGAACCCGGCCCAGCAGTTCACCGCGGGCGCGACGACGACGCTGCACACCACGCGGGTCACGATCCGGGCGCCGATGAGGCCGGGCGTCGACGACGCCCGTCACCTGCGCAGCCGCGGGTCGTAGGTCGGGTCCGGGTAGGGCGGCGGGCAGCCGGCCCGCACGGCGTCCGGGCGCCGCTCGAAGTGCCACGGCTCGTTCGCGTACACCCGGCACAGGCCGTAGGCGGCGCCGTGCTCGGCGAGCCATTCGGCGTGCGCGAGGTCCACGGCGTCCCCCGAGACGTGGGCGGACCGGTCGGGGCTGGCGACCCAGCGCGCGGCCTCTGCGGCCGAGCCGTAGCGGGCGACCGCCTCGCGCAGCAGGCGGGCCTGGTAGGCGCGCGACCGCCAGCCGCTGTCGACGACGAAGCGCGCGCCGTCGGCGGCGGCGTCCGTCGCCGCCCGGCGCAGCGCCCGCCGCAGCTCGGGATCCAGCCGCGCCACCCCGGGCACGGCGTCGTCGAAGACCGTCGTGCCGGCGGGCACCGCCCCGGCGGCCTGCGCGCTGCCCCGCGGACGTTCGGCCGCCGCGCCGGAGGACCCCCGCACGAGCGTGGCCGCCGTCCCCCATGACGAGGCGCCAGCAAGCTGCCGGCCAGCGAGAGCGGCGACGACCGTGACGAGCAGGAGCGCCACGGCGGCGACGCGCAGGCGACGTCGGCGGGCGCGGCGGAGAACGGGACGGGCCGGGCCGGGGCGGGACATGGGGCGATTGAACGCCGGTGCCCGTCACCGTCCCGTATGCGGTTTTGCATACGCGGGCGATAGGCGCGGTTGCGTAAGGTCGGCGCATGCGGGTCCTGCTCGTCGAGGACGAGCCCTACCTCGCGCAGGCCATCCGCGACGGGCTGCGCCTCGAAGCGATCGCGACGGATCTCGCCGGCGACGGCGACACCGCGCTGGCGCTCCTGGCCGTCAACACGTACGACATCGCCGTGCTGGACCGCGACATCCCGGGGCCGTCGGGGGACGAGGTCGCGCGCCGGATCGTCGCGTCGGGCAGCGGGACGCCGGTGCTCATGCTCACCGCCGCCGACCGCCTGGACGACAAGGCCAGCGGCTTCGAGCTCGGGGCCGACGACTACCTCACCAAGCCCTTCGACCTGCGCGAGCTCGTGTTGCGCCTGCGCGCGCTGGACCGCCGGCGTGCCCACCACCGCCCGCCCGTGCTCGAGCTCGCCGGGCTGCGGCTGGACCCGTTCCGGCGGGAGGTCTACCGCGACGGGCGCTACGTCCCGCTGACCCGCAAGCAGTTCGCCGTGCTCGAGGTGCTCGTCGGCGCCCAGGGCGGCGTCGTCAGCGCCGAGGAGCTGCTGGCGCGCGCGTGGGACGAGCACGCCGACCCGTTCACGAACGCCGTGCGCATCACCGTCTCGGCGCTGCGCAAGCGCCTGGGCGAGCCGTGGGTCATCGCGACGGTCGCGGGCGTCGGCTACCGCATCGACACGCCCGCCGGCGGAGGCGACGGTGGATAGGTCCCCCGGGCTGAGCGTCCGCGTGAAGCTCACCCTGAGCTACGCGGGCTTCCTGCTGCTGGCCGGGACGCTCCTCCTCGGCGCCCTCGGGCTCTACCTCTGGCGCGGGCGCCACGTCGGGCTCATCCTGGACCCCGACTACGAGGGGACCGTCGTGCGCGGGGTCGCCCCGGTCGTCCTCCTGACGATGGCGTCGCTGCTCGTCTTCGGGCTCGGCGGCGGCTGGCTGCTCGCCGGGCGGATGCTCGCGCCGCTGGACCCCATCCGCGCGGCGACGGCGGTCGCGGCGGAGGGCTCGCTGGCGCACCGCATCGCGCTGCCGGGCCGGCGGGACGAGCTGCGCGACCTCGCCGACGCGTTCGACGCGATGCTCGCCCGGCTGCAGGCGCACGTCGCCGAGCAGCAGCGCTTCGCGGCCAACGCCTCGCACGAGCTGCGGACCCCGCTGGCGATCACGCAGACGCTGCTCGACGTCGCCCGCCGCGACCCGGCCGCGGTCGACGCCGAGCTCCTCGATCGCCTGCACGCCGTCAACGCCCGCGCGATCGAGCTGACCGAGGCGCTGCTGGTGCTCAGCCGCGCCGACCAGCGCGCCTTCCTGCGCGAGGCGGTCGACCTGTCGCTGCTGGCCGAGGAGGCGACCGAGACGCTGCTGCCCTTCGCCGAGGCGCGCGGCGTGACGGTGCAGACGTCGGGCGACCGGGCGCCGACGGCCGGCGCGCCCGCGCTCCTGCTGCAGATGACGACGAACCTCGTCCACAACGCGATCGTCCACAACCTGCCGGCGTCGGGGCACGTGCAGGTCACGACGGGGGTCACGGCCGACGACGCCCGGCTCACCGTCGAGAACACCGGCGCGCCGCTGAGCCCGGCGCTCGTGGCCACGCTCGCCGAACCCTTCCAGCGCGGCCGGCGGATCCGCAGCGAGCACGCCGCCGGGACCGGCCTGGGCCTCGCGATCGTCCGGTCGATCGTCGAGGCGCACGACGGCACCCTGGCGCTCGCCCCCCGCGACGGCGGCGGCCTGTCGGTCACCGTCCGCCTGCCGTCCGCGGCGGCGCCGCCTCCGCCCGGCGCGCGCACCGACGGCGCCGCCCGGAAGCCGTAGGGTCGTCCGTCCGCCCATGCTCGCCTCCCTCCAGCGCTACCTCCGGACCGCCGCCTCCCGCGGTCGCACGACGACGCAGGTCGGCCCGTTCCTCGTGACGGTCGACGAGTCCACCGACGTCCCCTACCTCAACTACGCGATCCCCGACGACGGCGCCGCCCCGACGGAGGCGGAGATCAGCGCGCTCGTCGACGCGATGGTCGCGCGCTCACGCGTCCCCCGTCTGGAGTACCTCGAGCGCACCGCGCCCGAGCTGCTGCCGCGCCTGGAGGCGGCCGGCTTCAGCGTCGAGCTGCGGCCCCCCGCGATGGTCACGCAGGCGGCGACGCCCGTCCCCGTCCCCGCCGGCTACCGCATCGTCGTGCCCGGCGAGCCGGAGGTCCGGCGCGCGATGATCGCCGCGCAGCACGTCGCCGTCGGCGCCGGACCGGAGGAGGCCGAGGCGGCCGTCGACGCGGAGGAGCTCGAGCGCTCGGCGGCGTTCGAGGCTGCCGGCGGCGTCGTCCGGGCGATCGTCGCCGACGACGGCACGGTCGTCGGCGGGGGCGTGGCGACGCCGACCGAGGGGCTCGGCTTCTCCGAGATCGCGGGCGTCGCGGTGCTCGACGCC
>CAZRLR010000075.1:0-14075 GCA_964600395.1 uncultured Conexibacter sp. | reverse complement strand
CTCGTAGATCTGCGTGATCTTCGCGTCGCGCATCATGCGCTCGACGGGGTAGTCGTTGACGTAGCCGTAGCCGCCGAGGACCTGGATCGCCTCGAGCGTCACCTTCATCGCGTTGTCGGACGCGAAGAGCTTGGCCATCGAGGAGTACTTCGACAGGTCGGCCGGGCGCTCCGGGCGGTCGCACAGCGCGCACGCCTTGTAGAGCAGCTCCCGGGCGGCGGCCGTCCCCGTCTCCATGTCCGCGAGCTTGAACTGGATCCCCTGCATCCGGTTGATCGGCTCGCCGAAGGCGATGCGCTCCTTCGCGTACTGGTTGGCGAAGTCGGTCGCGCCCTGCGCGATGCCGACGGCCTGCGCGGCGGCGCCCAGGCGCGTGCGCTCGAGCGTCCCGAGCGCGACCGACAGGCCCTTGCCGACCTGGCCGATGACGTTCGACGCCGGGACGCGGACGTCCTCGAGGACGGGCGACCCGGTCGGCGAGCCCTTGATGCCGAGCTTGTGCTCGTAGTTGCCGATCGAGAAGCCGGGCCGGTCGGCCTCGACGAGGAACGCGGTGATGCGGTTGTTCTCGCGGTCGGTCTTGGCGAAGACGACGTAGTAGTCGGCGATCCCGGCGTTCGTGATCCAGTTCTTCGTGCCGTTGATGACCCACTCGTCGCCGTCCTGCACCGCGAAGGTCCGCATGGACGCGGGGTCCGACCCGGCCTCGGGCTCGCTGAGCGCGAAGGCGGGCGAGCACTCGCCGGAGGCCAGGCGGGGCAGCCACGCCTGCTTGAGCTCGTCGGAGCCGAAGAGCGTCAGCGGCAGCGAGCCGAGCTCCTGCACCATGAGGATGAGCGCGCTGGAGGCGCAGGCCTTGGCGATCTCCTCGACGGCCATCTGCAGCATGAGCGTCCCGGTGCCGGTCCCGCCGTACTCCGTCGCGAAGGGCAGCCCGAGGATGTCCTGCTCGGCCAGCAGCTTGCGGATGTCGTGCGGGTACTCGGCCGACCGATCGATCTCCGCCGCCCGCGGCGCGATCTGCTCCTGCGCGAGCTGGCGCACGAGATCGCGGAAGTCCAGGAGGTCCTGGGGGACGGAGTAGACGTCGGTGTAGGTGCTTTCCATGGACCGATCGTATCGGCGCTGACGCCGATTTCGGCTGTGGCCGGCCCACAGGCCCGGCGTTCTGGCGTGTGGGCGACGCTCCGCGGCGCGGCGGCACCCGCCGCCGCGGTCAGGCGATCTGCCCGCCGCCGGTGCCGTCGACGGAGCCGGGGTCCGCCGGCGCCGGCGTCGGCGTGCTCTTCGGCGCCGCCTCCGGGATCCGGTACCAGTCGGAGATGTGCCCGCGCCGCACGCGGATCGCGCAGCGCGCCGTCCCCCCCAGGCCCTGCCCGCAGTCGCCGTCGACGCGCTCGGTGAGGACGAAGTCCACGATCGTGTAGCCGTTGTCCCCGGCCTCGAGCTTCGTCGGCCGCGCGCCGCAGGGGAACGTGACGTTGAAGACGACCCGCTTCTCGGCGGTGTCGAGGGTCACGACCGGCGTGCCGTTCTGCACCTTCGAGCCGATCGAGAAGAAGCGCGCTGCGCGCTCGATGTCGCCCTGCGACAGCGCGCCGGACCACTTGCGGATGACCCGACTGGCGACGGCGTCGGCCGGGGTGCCGACCGAGCTCGTCGGGACGTCGGACGGCAGCGCCAGCGCCTTCGGCGTCTTGGGGATGAACGGCGTGGCCGGCGTCGACTTCGGCGGCGTGGTGGGCGTCGACGGGGCCGGGATCGTCGTGGTGCCGGTGTTCGAGGTGACCGTCGCCGCCGCGTCCGTGGACGCGTCGTCGCCACCGGAGCCGCAGCCGGCCAGGGCGGCGATCGCGGCGGCCGCGAACAGCACGGTGAGGGACGGGCGCATGCGGTCCATGATGGCAATACGCAGCCGGACCCCCGGCTGGACGTGTCGGACGCGTACGCTGCCCGCCATGACCTGGGAGCCGGAGCTGGAGGAGCTGGCGCGCCGTCGGGCGCTCGTGCACGAACTCGGCGGCGAGGAGCGCGTCGCCCGCCAGCACGCCACCGGCCGGCGGACCGTCCGCGAGCGCATCGCCGCGCTGCTGGACGACGGCACGTGGCGCGAGACCGGCGAGCTGGCCGGCGTTGCGACGTACGCCGACGACGGGGAGCTGGAGGCCCTGCTGCCCGCGAACATGATCGTCGGCCAGGGCGCCATCGCGGGCCGCGGCGTCGTCGTCCAGGGCGACGACTTCACCGTCCGCGGCGGGGCCGCGGACGCGGCGATCTGGCAGAAGATGGTCTGGGCCGAGCGCGCCGCCCACGACCTGCGCAAGCCGCTCGTCCGGCTCGTCGACGGCACGGGCGGCGGCGGCAGCGTCAAGACGCTCACGTCGTTGGGCTTCAGCTACGTCCCGCCCCTGCCGGGGTTCGACCTGGCGATCGACAACCTCTCCCGCGTCCCGGTGGCCGCCGCCGCGCTCGGGCCGTGCGCCGGCCTCGGCGCCGCCCGCGTCGTCCTCTCGCACTTCAGCGTCATCGTCGAGGGCCTGGCGCAGCTGTTCGTCGCCGGCCCGCCCGTCGTCGCCTGGGCGATGCACGAGACGCCCGACAAGGAGGAGCTCGGCGGGGCCAAGGCGCAGACGCGCGCCGGGGCCGTCGACAACCTCGCCAAGACCGAGGAGGACGCCTTCGCGCAGCTGCAGCGCTTTCTCTCCTACCTGCCGTCGTCGGTCTACGAGGCGCCGCCGATCGTCGCGACGACCGACCGCCCCGACCGCCGGGAGGAGGAGCTGCTGTCGATCGTCCCCCGCGACGAGCGCCAGACGTACCGGATGCGCCGCGTCCTGGAGCTCGTGTTCGACACGGGCAGCGTCTTCGAGCTCGGCGCCCGGCACGGGCGCTCGACGATCACCGCCCTGGCCCGCCTGGACGGGCGGCCGGTCGGCGTCCTGGCCTCCGACCCCCACCACTACGGCGGTGGTATGACGGCCGCCTCGAGCGAGAAGCTCGCGCGCTTCGTCGACCTCTGCGACCAGTTCCACCTGCCCGTCGTCAACCTCGTCGACCAGCCCGGCTTCGTCGTCGGCACCGAGAGCGAGCGCAGCGGGACGATCCGCCGCGGCGCCCGCGCGCTGTGCGCCGTCCGCCAGGCGCAGGTGCCGTGGTGCTCGATCCTCGTGCGCAAGTGCTACGGCATCGCCGGCGCCGGCCACGGGGACGGCGGGCGCCTGAACCTCCGCTACGCCTGGCCGAGCGGCAACTGGGGCTCGCTGCCGATCAGCGGCGGCCTGGAGGCCGCCTTCAAGCGCGACCTCGCCGAGGCCGACGACCCGGTGGCGCTGCGGGCGCAGATCGAGGCCTCCCTGCAGGCCGTCATGTCCCCGTTCCGCACCGCCGAGAAGTTCTCGGTCGAGCACATCATCGACCCGCGCGACACCCGCCAGCGGCTGTGCGAGTGGGCGGCGCAGGCCCACGTCCTCGTCGCCCAGGACCTGCTGGACGGCGGCGTGCACCGCGCCCACGGCTTCCGGCCCTGACCGACGCCGTATCCTGGCGCCCATGTCCCCCGCGTTCCCCGCCTCCGACGGCCTCGAGGTGACCCCCGAGCAGACGCAGCAGGCGATCGCCGACGGCACCGCGACCGTCGTCGACGTGCGGGAGCCCTACGAGCGCGAGGCCGGGTACGCCGACGGCACGCGCCACATCCCCGTCACCGAGCTCTCGGCGCAGGCCGCGACGCTCGACAAGGAGCGCCCGGTCGTCTTCGTCTGCCGCGTCGGCGGGCGCTCGCTGATGGCCGCCCAGGCCCTGCGCGCCTCGGGCTACCAGGCCTGGTCGATGGCCGGCGGGATGGTGCGGTGGGACGCCGAGGGGCGCGCGCTCGTGCCCGAGGGCGGCACCGTCGCCGACCACTGATCCGTGTTCTCCCGGGACACCGCGCTCGGCGCCGTCCTCGTCGCCGCCCTGCTCGCGGTGCTGCTGCTGACCGCCCCGGCGACCGTGCCTGCGACCCTCGTCGGAACCGACACGTCCTGGCTGCCGCCGGCGGTGCAGCGCGGGATGAACGTCACGGCCTACAACGACCTGGGCTTCTCCGGGCCCGGCACGCGCGACGCGATGCGCCGCCTGGCGCAGACCGGGACGACGCACGCCGCGCTCGTCCCCACCTGGTACCAGCCGGACATCACCTCGAGCGACATCCAGCCCGACGCGGAGAAGACGCCGACGGACGCCAGCCTGCGGGCCGGCGTCGCGCAGATCCGCGCCGCCGGGATGGAGCCCGTCATCAAGCCGCACGTCGACGTGAAGGACGGCACCTTCCGTGGCCTGATCCGCCCTGCCGACTACGACACCTGGTTTGCGGCGTACACCGCGATGCTCCTGCACTACGCGCAGCTCGCGCAGGCGGTCGGGGCGCCGCTGCTGGTCATCGGGGACGAGCTGACCGGCGTGCAGGGGGACCGCGACCGCTGGCCCCCGCTCATCGCCAAGGTGCGCCGGGTCTTCAAGGGCAAGCTGACGTACGCCGCCAACTGGGACCCCGGCTACAAGGCCGTCCCGTTCTGGAACCTCCTGGACTACGTCGGGATCGACGACTACACCCCGCTGCGCACCGCCGACGACACGCCGACCGTCGACGAGCTCGTCGCCGCCTGGGCGCCGGCCGCCAAGACGCTGCAGGACGCCCACGAGGAGACGGGCAAGCCGCTCATCCTCACCGAGATCGGCTATCCGGCGCGCCGCGGGGGCACGCAGAAGCCGGCGTCCGAGGACGTGACCAAGCCGCTGGACGACGTCGGCCAGGCGCGCGCCTACGAGGCGGCGTTCCGCGTCCTGCGGGACCTGCCGTTCGTCGCCGGGATCTACTGGTGGGACTGGGCCACCGACGACCGCAGCGGGCAGCCCGACGGCGGCGCGGGGAGTTATCACCCCGCCGGCAAGCCGGCGGAGCGGGTCCTGCGGGACTTCAACGGCTGAGCGGGCGCGACGGCCCGCCCGGCTGCGGCGGGGCTAGAGCTTCTGGACGCTGACGGCCTTCGGCCCCTTGTCGCCCTGCTCCTCCTCGTAGGACACACGCGCGCCCTCGGCCAGGGAGCGGTAGCCGTCCGCGATGATGCCGGAGTGATGGACGAACAGGTCGCGGCTGCCTTCGTCAGGGGTGATGAAGCCGAAACCCTTGTCGTCGCTGAACCACTTCACGGTGCCGGTGGGCATGGGAACTCAGATCCTCCGATTCTGCTTGCGCCGGGCGGCAGCCACTCAAAGCCCCGCACGGCGATGAACACCGCGGACGCTAGCACCTGCCCGTGCCGGATTCCTAGGGTCTGCGACGCGGCCCGGACGGCCGGCCGGCGTCAGGCCGCGGACGCCGCGGCGTCGGCCGGGAGCAGCACGCCGAAGACGTCGTCGACCTGCTGGGAGCCGACGCGCAGGAGGAAGCTCGACGTCGACCCGTAGGACTTGGCGCCGAGGATGAAGAAGCCGGGCTCCGGTGTGCGCAGGCTGTCCGGGCCGGCGGCGGTCGGCGCCAGGCAGTCCCCGTCGGTCTCCCCGAGCAGGACGGCGGCCAGGCGGATCGGCCCGAGCGTCGCGTAGCACTCCTGCACCTGCAGCTGGCGGTAGATCGTCGCGTCCGGGTGCCCGCCGTTGAGCGCGAGGACGTGGTCGACGACGAGCTCCCGCGGGCCGCCGTTGCGCAGCGTCACCGCGATCCGCCCGTCGGCGTCCCGGCGCAGCGCCTCGGTGACGGTGCCCGGGTGCACCCGGACGGCGTCGCTCGCCCCGGCGGCCAGGGCCTGCGCGGTGGCGTTGAGGGTCGCCCGCGCCGGCAGCGGGTCACCGGGGACCGCGCCGAAGTCCGGCGCCGGGGCGCGGATCGCCCACTCCACCCGGGTGCCGGGGGCGTCGCGCGCGAGCTGCGCCAGCGCGGCGGCCGCCGTCTGGGCGCTGTGCCCGGCCCCCGTCAGCAGGACGGTCCGCCCGGCCCAGTTCTGCGGCGCGCCGGCCGGGTCCGGGAGGTGGCGGGTGATGGCGTCCGCGAGGGCCTGCTCGCCCACGGCGGCGATGCCCCCGTCCCCCAGCGCGTTGGGCTGCCCGTACGTCCCGGTGGCGTCCAGGACGACGTCCGCGTGGGCGAGGGACTCCTCGCCGCTGACCGTGTCCTGCAGCAGCAGGCGGAAGCGCCGCCGCGCGCGGTCGGGGCTGCCGATCCCCTCGTGCTTGAGCAGCCCGTCCCGGGCCACCGCGCGGACGGTCGTGCTCGTCCGGACGCGCCCCTGCAGCGCGGGGGTCGCCGCGACGGGCGCCAGCAGGTCGCTCACGAGCTCCGCCCCCGTCGGCAGCGCGTCCCCGCCCGGGGCCGCGTCGCCGAGCGCCGCGCGCATCCGCGGCGGGACGGTCATCGACCACGGCGTGAACATGCGGACGTGGCCCCACCGGGCGACGTTGCCACCGACGGTCGGCGCGGCCTCGTAGACCGTCGGCTCGTGCCCGGCGGCGACGGCCGCCAGGGCGGCGTCCAGCCCGATCGGCCCGGCGCCGAGGATCGCGATGCGCAGCGGCGGGGAGGGCACCGGGCGAGGCTATCGCCACGCGAGGGGCGGGCGGGCGCCAGACCGGAGTGGGCACCGCGCGTGCCGCCGGTGCACCGTGGCGCGGGCGGACGGGCGCGGGCGGACTAGGCTGCGGGCCGTGCCCCGTCTGGCCGTCTTCGGCGGCGTCTACGCCAACCCGCACGCGCTGCGCGCCGCGCTGGCCGACGCGGCCGCCCGCGGCTGCGACGCGCGCCACTGCCTCGGGGACCTCGGCGGCTTCGGCGCCGAGTGCGACGCCGTCTGGCCGCTGCTGCTCGAGCACGACGTGCAGTGCATCGCCGGCAACTACGACATCGCGATCGGGCGCGGGGACGAGGACTGCGGGTGCGGCTACGCATCCGAGCGCGACAACCACTTCGCGCAGGTCATGTACGACCACACGCTCGCATCGACGTCCCGCACGTTCGCCGCGTGGATGGCGCAGCTGCCCGGCGAGCGCCGGCTGGACCTCGGTGGCGTCGACGTCCTCATGGTCCACGGCTCGCCCGTGGCGGTGAACGACTTCCTCTGGGAGTCGCTCGACGACGACGAGCTGCGCCTGCGCCTGGACGCCATCCCCGGCGGCCGGCCCGACGTCCTGCTGTGCACGCACACGGGGATCGCGTGGCAGCGGACCGTCGACGGCACGCTGATCGTCAACGTCGGCGCGGTCGGGCGCCCGCAGAACGACGGGACCACGGACGTCTGGTACGCGACGCTCGACGTCCCCGACGGCGGCGGCCCGCCGCGCGCGAGCCTGCACCCGGTCGCCTACGACTGGCGCGCCCAGGCCGCGTCGATGCGCGCCGCCGGACTCCCGGAGCCGTTCGTCGAGACGATCGAGACCGGCTGGTGGACGACGTGCCTGGAGATCGTCCCGCCGCCCGAGCGCGCCCGCGGGCGCTTTCACGTCTACCGCGACGCGCTGCCGGCGCCCGCCGAGCTCGCCGCCGGCGCCGGCTGGGCCGACACCCCGGCGCCTGACGACGACGGGCGCCCCGTCGTCTCGCTCTTCGGGACGCCGCTCTTCCCGCCGCGGCTGTGGCTCTACACGAACTTCCACTGCAACCTCGCCTGCGACTACTGCGTCGTGGCCTCCGCCCCGACCGCGCGCCGGCGGCAGCTCGAGCGCGAGCGCTTCGAGGCGCTCGTCGACGAGGCCGTCGCCGAGGGCTTCACCGAGCTCTACCTCACCGGCGGCGAGCCGTTCCTGCACCCGCAGATCGAGACGCTGATCCGCTACGCCGCCGAGCGCCTGCCGACGGTCGTCCTGACGAACGCGATGCTCTTCACCGGCCGCCGGCGCGCCGCGCTCGCCGCGCTGGCGGACCTGCCGGACCTCGTCGTCCAGTCCAGCGTCGACGGGTCGACCGCGGCGCTGCACGACGCGTGGCGCGGGGCCGGATCGTTCGCGAAGGCGATGGACGGCCTGGCCTACGCCCGCGAGCTCGGCCTGCCGCTGCGCGTCGCGATGACGCAGACCCCGCAGAACGCCCACGACGTCCCGGCGCTGCGCGCGGCGCTCGCGGACATCGGCATCACGGGCGACGCCTTCGCGGTGCGCCCGCTCATCGCCCGGGGCTTCGCCGCCGACACCGACGCGGGCGACGCCGGCGGGATGGCCGTCAGCGACGCCGTCCTCGTCCCCGAGCTGACGGTCACGACCGACGGTGCGCACTGGCATCCGATCGGCGCCGACGTCACCGCCTCGCCCGACTTCCTCGTCGCGGCCGGTAGCGTCTCGCTGGCGGAGGCCAAGCAGGCGATCGTCCGGCGCTTCCTGGAGCTGCGCCAGGCGGACGGAACCCTGCCGGAGGCCTACCACTGTGCCATCTGACCGACCGGAGAACCTCCCCCTATGAGCACACCCATCGTCGCCGTCGTCACCGGGGCCTCCAGCGGGCTCGGCGAGGCCACCGCCCGACTGCTCGTCGCCGAGCACGACGCGGTCGTCGTCCTCGTCGCCCGCCGTGAGGAGCGCCTGCAGGCCCTCGCGGACGAGCTGCCCGGCGCGACCTACGTCGCGGTGGACCTGACGGACCCGCGAGCGCCGGACGCGATCCGCACCCACCTCGAGCAGGTCCACGGCGGGCGCTGCGACCTGCTCGTCAACAACGCCGGGGCGGCCTGGCGGGCGACCTTCGCCGAGGGCGGCTTCGCGAACGTCCAGCGGACCATGGCCGTGAACTTCGACGCCGTGCTGCGCCTGACGGAGGCGCTGCTGCCCCTGCTGCGCGCCAGCGCCCCGAGCGCGATCGTCAACGTCGCCTCGACGGCGGCCCGGGTGACGCGGGCGGGCTCGGCGGCCTACTCGGCCTCCAAGGCGGCGCTCGCGGCGTGGTCGGACGGCCTGCACCTGGAGGAGGCGCCGCACGGCGTGCACGTCGGCGTCGTCCTGCCGGGCTTCATCAGCACCGAGGGCTTCCCGCAGGCCGAGCTGACGCAGAACGCCGCGACGCGCTGGCTCGTCTCGACCCCCGAGAAGGGCGCGGCGGCGATCGTCGACGCCGGCCTCGGGCGCCGTGCGGAGCGGTACGTCCCGCGGCCGTACGCGCTGGCGGCGATCCTGAAGGTCGCGCTGCCGGCGGTCGCGCGGTTCATCCTCAGCGGCGGGCCGGCCAAGGCGATGACGACCCGGACGGGTGCCGACGCGGCCGACACCCGCGCGGCCTCGGCCGGCGCCGCGGCGGACTGAGCCGTTCTCGTCTCGGTCTGCGTCCCCACCCTGCAGGAGGCCACGCAGGTGGGGACGCTGCTGGACCACCTCGACGCCCTCGAGCGCGCGGGCGTCGCGCTGGAGGTCGTCGTCGCCGACGGCGGCTCGACGGACGGGACGGTCGCGCTCGCCCGGGCCCATGCCCGGGCGGACACCGTGCTCGAGCTCCCGCCGGGGAGCGGACGGGCCGCGCAGCTCAACGCGGCGGCGCGGGCCGCCGGCGGCGACGTCCTCGTCTTCCTGCACGCCGACAGCCGGCTGCCGCCCCGCGCGCTGCCGACGCTCGCGGCGGCCGCCGGGGACCCGGGCCTGGCGGGCGGCAACTTCGCGCTGCGCTTCGACGGGGGCGACGCCTTCAGCGCGCTGCTGGGGGCGGTCTACGCGGCGCAGCGGCGGCTGGGCTACTACTACGGCGACTCGACGCTCTGGCTGCCGCGCGCGACGTTCGCGGCGCTCGGCGGCTTCCGCGAGCTGCCGATCATGGACGACTACGACCTCGTCCGGCGGCTGGAGGCCCACGGGCGCACCGCGGCCCTGCCGGGCCCGGCGACGACGTCCGCGCGGCGCTGGCAGCGGATGGGGGTCGCCCGCACGCTGCTGTCGTGGTGGGTCGTCCGCTGGCTCTACGTCGCGGGCGTGCCGGCGCAGCGGCTGCACCGCTGGTACCGCGTCGTGCGCTGACCGCGACGGCGCCCGCCATCCGTGAGAGGGTCTGCCCATGTCCGCCCGCGTCCCCGCCCGCGCCTGATGCGCGCCGTCGTCTGCCAGGAGGCGGCTCTGCAGGTCGCCGACGTCCCCGAGCCCGTCCCCGGCAAGGGGCAGGTCCGCATCGAGGTCGTGCGCTGCGGCATCTGCGGGTCGGACCTGCACGCCCGCCACGGGATCGACGACTGGGCCGACATGACCGCCAAGGCCGGGTACGCGCGCTTCGGGCGCTCGCACGAGCCGGTCATCTTCGGCCACGAGTTCAGCGGCACGGTCGCCGAGCACGGCCCGGGCTGCCGCAAGGACCTGGCGGAGGGGACGCCGGTCGTCGCCGTCCCCCTCCTGCGCTCGGGCGCCGGCGGGGCGGTCGACACGCTCGGCCTCTGCACGCACGCCCCGGGCGCCTACGCCGAGAGCCTGCTCGTCGAGGAGTCGCTCATGATGGCCGTCCCCAACGGCCTGGCGCCCGAGGTCGCCGCGCTGACGGAGCCGATGGCCGTCGCCTGGCACGCCGTCGCCCGCGGCGAGGTCGCCAAGAACGACGTCGCCGTCGTCATCGGCTGCGGACCCGTCGGGCTCGGGGTCATCCTCATGCTCAAGGCCAAGGGCGTGCGGACGGTCGTCGCCAGCGACTTCGCCCCCGGCCGACGGGCGCTGGCCCAGCGCTGCGGCGCGGACGTCGTCGTGGACCCCGCGCAGGGCTCGCCGTACACCGCCGCGCCGCGCAAGGGGACGATCACCGACATCCCGTCGCTGCTGGACCTCGCGGTCGGCACCCGCGAGAAGCTCGGCCGCCTGCCCGTGGGCTGGTGGCACGCGTGGCGCCTGGCCGAGGCGCTCGGCGCCGCGCCCAAGCGGCCGGTGATCTTCGAGTGCGTCGGCGTCCCCGGCATGATCCAGGACGTCATCGACGGCGCGCCGTTCTTCTCGCGCGTCGTCGTCGTCGGGGTCTGCGTCGGGGCCGACCGCATCACGCCGGCGATGGCGATCAACAAGGAGCTGGACCTGCGCTTCGTCATCGGCTACTCGCCGCTGGAGTTCCGCGACACCCTGCACCTGCTGGCGGACGGGAAGGTCGACCCGACGCCGCTCATCACCGGGACGGTCGGGCTGGACGGCGTGGACGCGGCGTTCGCGGCGCTCGGGGACCCCGAGGCGCACGCGAAGATCCTCATCGACCCGCGCAGCAGCGCGACGGCGCCGTAGGGCCCGCGCTCAGGCCGGGCGCAGGACGAGCGTCAGCTCGACCTCGACCTCGCGCCCGACGGCCACGCCGCCGGCCTCGACCGGGGCCGGCCACGTCAGCCCCGCCGCGCGCCGGTCCAGCGTGAAGCGCACGCGCAGCGCCTCCGGGCGCCCGTCGATGCGCAGCGTGACCGGGACGGGCACGCCCTTGACGTGGACCGTCCCCGGCAGCTCGTCCGCGAGCGGGGCGTCCACGTCGAGGTCGATCGTCGGATGCCGGTCGGTGGCGAAGAGGTAGGAGCGCAGGTGCGCGTCGCGCGACGACGTGCCGGTGGCGATCGTCGCCGCGTCCACCGACCCCCGCGCCGACAGGTGCCCGTCGCGGACGGTGACGGCCCCCTGCACGCCGCCGAGCGTCCCGTGGACGGTCTGCACGCGGAAGTGCGCGACGCGGAAGCGCACGACGGAGCCGGCGGGCTCGACGACGAGCGCGCCGTCGGGCAGGACGGCAGGGACGGTGGATGCGGGCATCGCAGCGGGTACGGCGCCGCCCGTCGCGGCGACCAAGGCGCCCGACATCGATACCGCGCAAGCGCCAGCATGGACGAGCCATGGCCGCACCCGCTCCGTACCCCAGACGCATGCACCAGATCCCCGTCCTCCCCGACCGCAAGGCCGATCACCTGCGGATCGCCGCGCTCCCCGACGTCGTGCACGCCGTGGGCACCGGGCTCGACGGGGTGCGCCTGCGTCACCGCGCGCTGCCCGAGCGCGACCTGGCCGACGTGTCCCTGGAGACCGAGCTCATCGGCCGGCGGCTGGCCGCCCCGATCTTCGTGAGCGCCATGACCGGCGGGACGCCCGAGGCCGAGCGCATCAACGCCCAGCTCGCCCAGGCGGCGGCCGACCACGGGATCGCGCTGACCTACGGCTCCGGCCGCGCGCTGCTGGACGACGACGAGCTGCTGGGGACGTATCGCTCCGCCGCCCGTCCCCCGCTGCTGCTGGCCAACCTCGGCGCCGCGCAGCTCGATGACCCCGACCGCGCGCTGCGCCTCATCAACCTGCTCGACGCCGACGGCCTCTCGATCCACCTCAACCCCGTCCAGGAGGCCGTCCAGCCCGAGGGCGAGCCGACCTTCGCCCGCGTCGCCGAGCGCATCGCCCGGACCGTCGAGGCGCTGGCGCCGCTGCCCGTCGTCGTCAAGGAGGTCGGCTTCGGGATGGACGCGCAGGACGTCCGCCTGCTCGCCGCCGCCGGCGTCGCGGCCGTCGACGTCGCCGGCGCGGGCGGGACGAACTGGGCGCTCATCGAGGGCCGCCGGGACGACCGCGCCCACGACGTCGCCGCGGCCTTCGGCGACTGGGGCGTGGGGACGGCCGACGCCCTGCGCGACGCGCTCGCCGCGGCGCCGGATCTGCCGGTCATCGCCTCCGGCGGCGTGCGGGACGGCGTGGAGGTCGCCAAGTGCCTCGCGCTCGGCGCGAGCGCGGCCGGCCTCGCGCGCCCCTTCCTGCTCGCCGCGCAGGCCGGCCGGGCCTCGGAGGCCGTCGAGGTCGTCGTCCGCCAGCTGCAGATCGCGACCTGGGCGGCCGGGGCGGCCTCCGCGCAGGCGCTGGGCCCCGAGCACCTGCGGTCCGTCGCATGAGCCGCGTCGTCGTCATCGGCGCCGGCCTCGGTGGCCTGGGCACCGCCCTGCGCCTGCAGGGCGAGGGGCACGACGTCATCGTCCTGGAGCAGCGCGAGCGGCCCGGCGGCCGCGCGCACCAGATCGTCGACCAGGGCTTCACGTGGGACACCGGCCCGTCCCTCGTGACGATGCCGTGGGTCCTGGAGGAGACGTTCGCCGCCGGCGGCCTGGACTTCCACCGCGAGGTCAAGTTGCGCGAGCTGGACCCGTTCTACCGCATCCGCTGGGCCGATCCCCAGACCGGGCAGCACCTGGACTTCGTCCGCGATCCGGAGGCGATGGCGCAGGAGATCGCGAAGTTCTCGCCGCGCGACGCGCTCGCCTTCCCCCGTTACATGGAAGCGATGCGCAAGATCTACGAGGACGGCATCCTCGGCGCCGGCCGGCGCGAGTTCTCGCGGCTCGACGACCTCATCCGCTTCACCCCGAAGATGGTCAAGCTCGGCGCGGCGCTGCCGCTGTGGACCGCGACCGCGCGCTTCTTCAAGGACCAGCGCATCCGCGAGGCGTTCTCCTTCCATTCGCTCTTCATCGGCGGGGACCCCTACCGGGTCCCGGCGATCTACGGCGCGCTTGTCTACCTGCAGTTCCTCGACGGCGTCTGGTACGCCGACGGCGGCGTCTACTCGATCGTCGAGGCCATGGCCCGGCCGCTGGACGTGCGCTGCGGCGCCGACCAGCGCGTCGTCCGGATCGAGACCGCCGGCGGGCGCGTCACCGGTGTGCGGACCGCGGGCGGCGAGGCGATCGCCGCGGACGCCGTCGTCCACAACGGCGACGTCCTGCAGGTCGACGG
This sequence comes from uncultured Conexibacter sp., assembly GCA_964600395.1. Lineage (GTDB taxonomy): Bacteria > Actinomycetota > Thermoleophilia > Solirubrobacterales > Solirubrobacteraceae > Paraconexibacter. Next base: position 419 of record CAZRLR010000075.1, on the reverse strand, counting down.
ACTGCTCGGCGACGCCGCGCCCCGCTTCCGGCGGCCGATGAAGTCGACGATGTCCTGCTTCCTGCTGTACCTGGGGACCGACCGGCCGTTCCCCGAGCTCCTGCACCACACGCTGCTCGTCGGGGACGGCTACAAGCAGTTCATCGCGGACGTCACCCGGCGTGGGCGGATCGCGCCGACGTTCTCGACCTACGTCCACGCGCCGACGCGGACCGAGCCGGGGATGGGGGCCGACGGCGGCGACTCGCTCTGCTTCCTCCTCCCCGTCCCGAACCTGCGCAGCGGCATCGACTGGTCGCGCGAGTCCGACCGCCTGCGCGGCCTGCTCGTCGACGACCTGGAGCGGACGTTCGGCCTCACCGGCCTGGACGCCTCGATCCGCGTCGAGCACCGCATGACGCCGCAGGACTTCGACCTGA
>CAZRLR010000074.1:0-14355 GCA_964600395.1 uncultured Conexibacter sp. | reverse complement strand
CATCGGCAGCAGCCAGATGCAGTCGACGCCGAGCCAGGCGAGGTAGTCGAGCTTCTGCGTCAGCCCGATGAAGTCGCCGGAGCCGTCGTCGTTGCCGTCGAAGAAGCCGCGCAGGTGGATCTCGTAGAAGACCGCGCGCTTGTACCAGAGCGGGTCGGACTCGAACCAGCGGTGCGGGTCGGCGTGCGTGTCATCGGCGTCGTGGCCGCGGACCTCGATCGTCATCAGGACACCACCTCGAGGACGTGGGCCTGGCGCTCGCCGGGCTGCAGGCGGACGTAGTTGCCGCCCAGGCGCCAGTGGTACTCGTCGCCGGAGAGGACGTCGCGGCCGGTGAAGGCGGGCGGGAGCCCGAGGGCGGCGGGGACGTTGACCAGTCCTTCCTGGGGGTGGTGGGGGTCGAGGTTGACGACGGTCAGGACGGTGTCGCGGCCGGCGCGGCGGGCGTAGGCGATGAGGCCGTCGTTCGCGGTGTCCATGAACGTCAGGCCGCGCAGGTGCTGGAGCGCCGGGTGCGCGCGGCGGGCGTGATTGAGCGCGGCGACCATCGGCAGGAGCGGGCCGTCGAGCGTGCGCTGCTTGGCCTCGTACTTCTCGCTGTCGAGGTACTCCTCCGAGCCGGGCTTCACCGGGACGTTCTCGAACGCCTCGAAGCCCGAGTAGATGCCGTACGTCGGCGAGAGCGTCGCGGCGAGGACGAGGCGCGCCTCGAAGGCCGGACGCCCGCCGTGCTGGAGGTACTCGTGGAGGATGTCCGGCGTGTTGGCGAAGAAGTTCGGCCGGTAGAAGTCGGCGGACTGCGTCGTCAGCTCGGTGAGGTACTCCGTCAGCTCGTGGCGCGAGTTCTTCCAGGTGAAGTACGTGTAGGACTGGTTGAAGCCCGCCTTCGCCAGGGCGCGCATCATCGCCTGGCGGGTGAAGGCCTCCGCGAGGAAGATCGTCTCGGGGTGCCGGGCGCGGACCTCGCCGATCATCCACTCCCAGAAGGCCAGCGGCTTCGTGTGCGGGTTGTCGACGCGGAAGACGGTCACGCCGCGGTCCACCCACGTCAGCGTGACCTGCAGGAGCGCGGACCACAGCGCGCGCCATTCGTCGCAGCCGAAGTCGAAGTTGTAGATGTCCTGGTACTTCTTGGGCGGGTTCTCGGCGTACTTCAGCGTCCCGTCCGGGCGGTGGTTGAACCACTCGGGGTGCTCGGTGAGCCACGGATGGTCGGCCGAGCACTGGAAGGCGAGGTCCAGCGCGAGCTTCATGCCGTGCTGGTCGCACGTCCGGACGAGGGCTGCGAAGTCGTCGAGCGTGCCGAGCTCCGGGTGCAGCGCCTCGTGGCCGCCCTCGGTGGCGCCGATCGCCCACGGCGAGCCGGGGTCGTCCGGGCCGGCGGTCAGCGCGTTGTTGGGGCCCTTGCGGTTCTTGCGCCCGATGGGGTGCACGGGCGGCAGGTAGAGGACGTCGAAGCCGAGCTGCGCCAGCTCCGGGACGACCTGCGTCGTCCCGGCCAGGCCGCCCCAGGAGCGGGGGAAGAGCTCGTACCAGGCGCCGAAGCGCGCGAGCGGCGGGTCGGCGTCGAGCGGGAGCGGCGGGTCCAGGGTGGCGGCGCGCGAGCGGTCGGGGTGGCGCTCGGCGGCGGCGACGACGGCCCCGTCGAGGGCGGCGTGCACGCGGGCGTCCTGCGTGGCGCCCTCGTCCCCGACGGCCTGCGCGGCCTTTGTCAGGATGCGCGCGTCGGCGGCCTTGGCCCGCTGGGCGGCGGCGGTCAGCAGCAGCGCGCCCTCGGCGAGCTCGCTGGAGAGGTCCTCCTGCCCGCCGTCGAGCTTGCGGTGCAGCTCGTGACGCCAGGAGGCCAGCTCGTCGACCCAGGCCTCGATCGTCCAGCGGTGGCGGCCGAGGACCTCGACGGGGATCTCCCCGGCCCAGTTGTCGCCGTCGATGTGCGCGTCGAGGTGGCGCATGGGCGCCTCGCGCCAGGCGCGCTTGCCCGGGGCCTGCCAGCGGACCGCTGCGCGGATGACGTCGTGGCCGTCGGCGAAGACCTCGGCGGTGACCGTCAGCGTCTCGCCGACGGTGCGCTTGGCGGCGTAGCGGCCGCCGTCCAGGACGGGCTGGGGGTCGCGGATGACGATCCGGCTGGGGGCTACGGTGCCGGGAGGTGTGGGCGTGCGAGGTGCGGGCATGCTCGGTCTTCACCTATCCAAAGACGGCGTATCCCCAACCTCGGGCTTTCGGTTGTTCACCAGATCGAGCGGCATCCAACTTCACATCACTTCATTGCCCGGCGGTTGTCTAGGGCCCCAGGCCTTCAGGTGGGTGGACTGGCTGTCGGACGCTGGCCAGTCCTGGTGGCAGATGTTGCCGCTGGGCCCGCCCGATCGGCACGGGTCGCCGTACAAGTCGGCCTCGGCGTTCGCCGCCTGGCGGGGGTTGCTTGCCGACCCCGACGCGCCGGTGGCCGACGACGAGATCGACGCCTTCGCCGCCGCGAACCCGTGGGTGCACGACTGGGCCGCCGTCGCGCGCGGCCGGCGCGCGGCGATCGCCGACCAGGTGCGCTTCGCGCGGGAGTGGGCCGCCCTGCGCGCCCACGCCGCCGACCGGGGCGTGCGCCTCATCGGGGACGTCCCGATCTACGTCGCGCCGCGCAGCGCCGACCACCGCGCGCACCCCGAGCTCTTCAAGGAAGGCCTCGTCGCCGGCGCACCGCCGGACGCCTACAGCGACAAGGGCCAGCTGTGGGGCAACCCGTTCTACGACTGGCCGGCCAACCGCCGCAGCGGCTACGCGTGGTGGATCCAGCGCCTGGAGCGGACGCTCGCGCTCTTCGACGTCGCGCGGATCGACCACTTCCGCGGCTTCGTCGCCGGGTGGGCGGTGCCGGCGGGGGACCGCGACGCCCGCGGCGGACGCTGGCGCCGCGGGCCCGGGCGCGCGCTCTTCGATGCCGCGCAGGCTGCGCTGGGCTCCGGGACGGGCGGGGCCCCGCTGCCGTTCATCGCGGAGGATCTCGGGGTCATCACCCCGCCGGTCGAGCGTCTGCGGCGGGAGCTCGGGCTGCCGGGCATGGTCGTCGCCCAGTTCGCCTTCGACCCCGACGACGCCGACGGGCCGCACGTCCTGGCCAACCACACCGAGGACCGCATCGCCTACACCGGGACGCACGACGCCGACACGCTTGCGGGCTTCCTCGCGACGCTGCCTCCGGAGGGCCTGGCGCTCGTCGACGACCGCCTGCGCGAGGCCGGGGTGCAGGACGACGATCCGGTCTGGGGGTTCACCCGCTGGTGGATGGGGTCGGTCGCCCCGCTCGTGATGCTCCAGGCGCAGGACATCCTCGAGCTCGGCTCGTCGGCGCGGATGAACACGCCGGGGCGCGCGAGCGGCAACTGGGGCTGGCGGCTGGAGGCCGGGCAGTTGACGGCGGCGCACGCCAAGCGGCTGCGGGCGGCGACGGCCGAGGCCGGGCGGCTGCCGGCATGAGCGCCGCCGGCGGGCCGGGCGCGCTGCCCGGCCTGGTCGCCGTCGGGGACTCGATCACGCACGGCTGCGGGACGGCGTCCCTCGGCGTGCACTGCCAGTCGTGGGCGCTGTGGCTCGCCGAGGCGATGGGGCTGCCGGTCCTCAACCTCGCCGTCGACGGGGCGACGGCCGCCGACGTCCTCGCCGAGCAGGTGCCGCGGGTCGCGCACGCCTACGCCGTCGGCGCGGTCCACGCGGGCGTCAACGACGTGCGCTCGGTGTCCTTCGACCTCGGGCGTTACGCCGCGACGCTGGACGCGGTGCTCGCGCACGTGGCGGGGCACGCCGCGCGGACCGTCGTGTGCACGATCCCGCTGGACCTCGGACGCCCGCGGGCAGGCGCCAAGGTCGGCGACGCGAACGCGACGATCCGCGCGGCGGCCGCCCGGCACGGGGCGGCCGTCGCGGAGCTCGAGGACCTGCGCGGGGCGACGCTCGTGCAGCCGGACGCCGTGCACCTGACCGCCGTCGGGCAGCTGGAGGTCGCCGACCGGGCGGCCGCCGCGCTCGAGGCGCCGCCGCGGCCGTCGTCGCTGACGGTCGTGCACCGCACGCCGCGGGCGCTGGCGCGGTACGCGCTGACGACGCACGGGCCGGCCGTCGCGCGCGACCTGCGCCGCCGCGCGGTCGACGACCTCGCGCGGCGTCGCGGCGGGTAGCCTGCGCGCCGTGCCCGACGACGCCGCCGAGCCGCTCATCGGCCTGAACCCGCCGACCGGCCTTCCGCCGGCCGGGGTGTCGGCGCGGCTGCGCACGCGGCTGGCGGTGCTGCGCCGCCGGGGGCGCGTCGTCACCGGGCCCGGGGTCACGCTCGGGCGGGGCGTCCGCTTCGAGGTCGCCCGCGGCGCGCGGGTCGTCCTGGGCGAGGGCTGTGCGGTCGGCGAGGGCACGCGCGTCCACGTGACCGCAGGCGAGCTGCGCCTCGGCGCCGGGACCGTGCTCGGCGACCGCTGCGTCTTCCGGATCGCCGCCGACGCGACCGTCGGGGCCGGCGGCCGGCTGTCGGACGAGGCCGTGCTGCTGAGCACGGCGTCAGACTCCGCCGCCGTCGCGCCGATCGTCGTGGGCGAGCGCGTGCGGATCGGCTCGCGGACCGTCGTGCACGGCGGCGCGCGGATCGGGGACGGCGCGCAGATCGGGGCGTGGCTCGTCGTCGAGGGCGAGGTGCCCGCCGGCGCGCGCTGGGACGGGGTGCCGGCGGCGACGGCGCCGGACGATTCCGCGGAATCGCGCCTGGGTGTGACGGCGCCGACGGTCGAAAGGCCGTCGCGCTGACGCGGGGCCGCTGAAGCAGGGTCGCGACCTCGAAACAGCAGGCAGAGACGGCGAACGGCGTCCGGCCGGGGTGCTCTCCGCCGAAGGCAGGGTGCTCGTCGGGCCGGTGTGGCACCTCGATCGCGGTTTCCGCGACCACCGTGCCACGCCGGGGTCGACGTCGTTCCGCGTCCCCGCCGCCGCATCAGCCCCGTCGCGTCAGCGCGATCCGCGCTCGATGACAGCTTTGCGACGCCCGCGCGGCCCAACGCTGTCAGCGAGCGCCCCGCGCCGCGTCCCGGTAGGCGCTCGGCGCCGCCCCGAAGCGCCGCTTGAACGCCCGCGAGAAGTACAGCTGGTCGCCGAAGCCGACCGCGTGCGCGACCTCCCCGACCCCGAGGTCGGTGAAGCGCAGCAGCCGCGCGGCCTCGAGCATGACCCGGTCCAGGACGAGGTCCTTCGTCGTCCGGCCCGTCTGCCCGACGAGCACCCGCGAGAGCGCGGCCCGTGGCGTCGCCAACGCGTCCGCGTAGTGCGCGGCGTCGTGGTGGCGGGCGAAGTCGCGCTCCAGCAGCGCCGTGAAGCGGCGGTGCAGCTGGACGTCGGCGTCGTCGGCCTCCCGTCGCTCGGCGCGTCCGGCGTCGTACCAGCGCTCGAGCAGCAGCAGCAGCGCGGCGAGCAGCGTCCGCTGCAGCTCCGCCGTGTACGGATCCGGCGGCCGCGTGCCCTCGACCCCGATCGCGCGCACGAGCGCCGCCAGCCGCTCCTCCTCGTCGGCCGGCACCGCGATCGTCCGGCCGGTCGCCCCGGTGAGCAGCCAGCCCGCGACGATCCGCTGCGCCCCGCCGGCCACGAGCTCGTCCCCGAAGCGCACGACCGCCCCACCGAGCCCGGTCCCGCGGACGAACTGGTGGACCTGCCCGCGGCCCACGACGGTCACCGTCCCCGGCCGGACGGCCAGCGCCTCGCCGTCGATGCGCTGCTCGCCCGCGCCGGCCCGCACCCAGATGAGCTCGTGGTAGTCGTGGCGGTGCGGTTCGCGGATCGGCGCCTCGCCGCCGATCGTCGCGTCCTGCAGCAGGACGACCTGCACCGCCTGCCCGTCGGCCAGGCGGTCGAAGCCCGGCGGTGAGGACGACGGAGGCGGGACGGCGCGCATGGCGACACGGAGGCTACGGTGCCGGGCATGGGAGCAGCCGACGACGTCACCGCGGGCGGACCGCCGCCGCGCGACTGGCGTCGGGTGGCCTTCGCGATGTTCGCCGTCGGCTGGGGCGCCAACCAGTTCTCTTCGATGCTCGTCGTCTACCGCGATGAGCTCGGCTTCGGCGCGGGCACGCTCGCCGCGCTGTTCGGCGTCTACGCTCTGGGCCTCGTCCCCGGCCTGCTCGTCGGCGGCCCCGCGTCCGACCGCTTCGGCCGCCGCCCGCTCGTGATCACCTTCGTCGCGCTCTCGCCCGTGGCCAGCGGCCTGCTGATGCTCTTCCACGACACCGAGGCGGGGCTCGCGCTCGCCCGCCTGCTCGCCGGTCTGTGCTCGGGCGTCGTCTTCGCCGCCGGCAGCGCCTGGGTGCAGGAGCTCTCGCACGCCGAGCGCGACGGCACCGGCTCGCGCCGTGCGGCCCTCTCGCTCACCGCCGGCTTCGGCAGCGGTCCGGTCGTCGCTGCGCTCGTCGCCGCGACGCTGCCGCACCCGCTCGTCGTCCCGTACGTCCCGCACGTCCTCCTCGGCCTGGTCGCGCTCGCCGTCCTGCTGCCCGCCGGCGAGACCGCGCCGCCCGCGCACGGCCGCATCCGCCTCGCCCTTCCGCAGGCGGTGCGCACGCGCTCCTTCGGCCGCCTCGTCGCGCCGTCGGCGCCGTGGGTCTTCGCCTGCGCGGCGATCTCGTTCGCCGTCCTGCCGGCTCGCACGGGGGACGTCACCGTCGCCTTCAGCGGCCTGGTCAGCGGCATCACGCTCGGTGCCGGCGTCGCGATCCAGCCGTTCGCCCGCCGCACGGAGGACGCGCACCCGCTGCGCGCCGGGCTCTTCGGCCTGACCGCCGCGGTCGCCGGGACGCTCGTCGGCGCCCTGGCGATCCAGGCGCAGGAGCCGCTGCTCGTCCTCCTCGCCGCCCTTCCGCTCGGCGCCGGCTACGGCCTCTGCCTCGTCTCGGGCCTGCGCGAGAGCGAGCGCCTGGCCGCCCCGCACGAGCGCGGTGCGACGCTCGCGGTCTTCTACGCGCTGACGTACGTCGGCTTCGCGGTGCCGTACGCGCTGGCGCTCGTGTCGCAGCTCACGGGGACGGCGGGGGCCCTGCTCGTCGCGACGGCCGCCGCCGTCCTCACCGCGCTGGCCATCGCCCACGCCTCAGCGGCGGAGCGCCACGGTGCCGGCGCGGGCGTTTGACCGGCGGGCGCAGCGGTCAAGACGTCCGGCCATGCCCCTCACCGGATTCGCCGAGCTGACCCTGCAGGCGCGCGACCTGTCGACGCTCGAGGCCTTCTACCGCGACGTCATCGGCCTGCGCGTCCTCGCGCGCGAGGACGACCGGATCTGGCTGGCGGTCGGCGACCACGCCCGGCTCGGCCTGTGGGTCCCGGGGGAGAAGGAGTTCGGGGACGAGGGCGGCGCCCACGTCCACTTCGCCTTCGCCGCCTCCGAGGAGACCCTCGACGCGCTGGCGACCAGGCTGAAGGACGGCGGCCACGAGTGCCGCGGCCCGGTCGAGCACGACGGCGGGGACCGCTCGCTCTACTGGGAGGACCCGGAGGGCAACGTCGTGGAGGCCTGGGAGCTGTTCGAGGAGGGCGGGGACGTCGACGACGTCGCCGCGCCGTCGGGCGACTGACCGGTCAGGCCGCGCTCGCGCAGCCACGCCGCCACCGGCGGCCACGCCGCGCCGCGCGGGTCGATCATCGCCGCGTGCCCGAGGCCGTCGACGACCTCGAGCCGCACGTCGTCCCCCTGCCGCCGCGCCTGCTCGACGTAGCGGGCGCTGCCGGCGGCCGGCAGCAGGCGATCCGCCGTCCCGTGGACGAGCAGCGCGGGCAGGCCGATCGGCAGGTTCTGCGACGGATCGGCGTGGCGCCAGCGCTCGGGCACCTGCGTGCGCGGGCCACCGAGCAGCCCGGCCGCCGCGGGGAAGAGCGACAGCACCGGCGCGAGGGCGACGAGCGCGGTCGCCCGGACGACCGGGTCGGCGGCCGGGAAGCCCGCGGGGAGCCGGTCGCGCGCGGCGGCGAAGAGCGCGAGCTGGCCGCCGGCCGAGTGCCCGACGAGGACGCAGCGGCCCAGGTCGACCGGCGCGTCCACGCCCGCCAGGGCGTCCACGGCGTCCCCGACGTCCTGCAGGGTCTGCGGCCAGCCGCCGCCGCGGTCGATGCGCCGGTACTCCACGTTCCACGTCGCCAGGCCCAGGCGCACGAGCGCCCCGGCGAGCGGCCTGACGGTGTGCCGCGTCCAGCGCCCGCCCCACGAGCCGCCGTGCAGGAGGATCGCGACGGGGTGCGGACCCGGGCCCTTGGGGAGGCGCAGCTCGCAGACCTGGTCGCGGTGGTCGCCGTAGCGCACCGTCCGCCCGCCGCGGGCGAGGTCGAGCGCGGCCCGGGCCGTCGAGGCGGGGCGGTCGGGGGGAAGGGACACGGGGCAGACGCTACCCAGCCACGCCCGGCGGACACCCGTGAGCGAGGGCGCGTCCGTGGCCTGGCGTGCACGCATTCCGACAGGCGGGTGACGAACCGTGTCACCTACCCGACAGCCACGTGCGGAATGCGCGGAGGTGCGTTTGAGGGGGTCTGCGGAGGGCACCTCTGGACGACGACCGCAATCACCGAGGACCCGCCGCATGCTGCCCCACGACGCCGCCCCGACCCCCCGTACGCAGGCCACCGAGGACGAGCTGCTCGTCCGCTACCACCGCGACGGCGACTTCGGCGCGCGCGCTGAGTTCATCGAGCGGGCGATGCCCATCGTCCACTTCGTCGTGCGCCGCTACGCGCAGCGCGGGGAGAGCGACGAGGATCTCGTCCAGGCCGGCTCGATCGGCCTGCTCAAGGCCGTCGACCGCTTCGACGTCGAGCGCGGCGTCCAGTTCGCGACGTTCGCGATCCCGAACATCGTCGGGGAGATCCGCCGCCACTTCCGCGACCGCGGCTGGGCCGTCCGCGTCCCGCGCGGGCTGCAGGAGCACCACGCCCTGATCACCCGCGCGACCGAGCAGCTCACCGCCCGCAACCGGCGCGCCCCGTCGATCGCCGAGCTCGCCGAGGCGACGAACCTCACGACGGAGCAGGTGCTCGAGACGCTCGACGGCGCGCGCAACTACACCGCCGTCTCGCTCGACGCCCCGCTCGACGAGGACGGCAGCACCTACGACCTCCTGGGCCACCGCGACGACGCCTTCGAGCAGGTCGACAACCACCTCGTCGTCGTCCTCGGCCTCCGCGGCCTGCGCGAGCGCGAGCGCAAGATCGTCGCGCTGCGGTTCTACGAGGGGCTGACGCAGACCGAGATCGCCGAGCGGATGGGCATCTCGCAGATGCACGTCTCGCGTCTGCTGCGCACCGCGCTGGAGGACATGCGCGAGCGCCTCGAGCTCGAGGCGGCCGACGGGGACGCCGGCGACGGCCGGGCGCAGCTGCGCGCGGCTGCCGGGGACTGAGCCGCCCGGCGACCCTCCCCGGGACGCCGGGTCCGGGGTGCCGGGGTGCCGTGCCGTCGACTACGGTGCACCGGGCGGGCGTCGCCGCCAGGGAGGGCGGCTGCTCCGGCGCATCCCACGCGCGCCGCCGTCCGCCGACCCATGGACCCGACGAGCTTCGCCCTCACCCTGCCCGCCACGCCGTCCTCGGTGTCGGTCGTGCGCTTCCTCCTCGGCGGCGTGCAGCCGATGTGGCCGGTCGACGACGTGCTCATGCACGACATCCAGATCGCGGTGGGCGAGGCGTGCACGAACGTCGTCAGGCACGCCTACGACGAGGACGCCGTCGGCATGCTCGAGGTCGAGGCAGCCCTCGAGCACGACCACGTCGTCGTCCGCGTCCGCGACCACGGCCCGGGGGTCGGGCCGTCGCCGCCCACGGCGCCGGCCGGCGAGGGGCTGGGGGTCGGGCTCGCGCTCATGGCCGCGCTCGCCACGCGCATGGAGATCGGCCACGGGCCCCACGGTGCCCATGAGGTCAGCATGAGCTTCGCGACGTCGACGCCCGGGTCGGCGCCGGCGTGATCGGGCCCGACAGCATCTCGCGCGCCCGGCTGACCGTCGGCTGCGGCCCGCTGGCGCGCGCGCTCGCGGGCCGGCTGCTCATGTCGATCGGCGCGGAGACCGATCTCGGGCTCGACCGCGTGCAGGAGGCCGCGCTCGTGGCGCAGACCATCGTCGCGCTCTGCGAGGACGTGTCGACGGACGGGACCGTCGAGCTCGCGGTCCGCGCCGACGGGGACGGGCTGGAGCTGCGGGTCGGCCCCTTGGCAGCCGGCGGCGGCGCGAGGCTGCTGGCCGCCGACACGCTCGGCGGCGCGGGCGGCGTCATGAGCGGCCTGGCCTCCACCGTCGCCGTCCGGCAGGGCCGCGCGGGCAGCGAGGTCCTGGTCCTGACGGTCCAGGGTCACCCCGGTCACGGGGCTCCGGCGACCACCGGCTGACCACGGTCCGAGCGCCCGTCGACGCACGTTTCCCTCGACCGAGACCGGGTAGGCGGCGCGCATGCCCGTCGCCTGCTGCCCGCACTGCCTCCTCCCGATCAGCGATGACGCCGGCCCGGGCTTCCCGCCGCAGACCATGCGCTGCCCGAGTTGCCGCCTCGCCGTTGCGGCGGGACGCGCGAAGCTCGGGGGTGACACCTCGTCCCAGGCGGTGGGCAGCGGGGCCGCCGCCGGCGTCATGAAGAACGCGGCGCGCCGAGCGGACGAGGCAGCGACGACGCCGCAGGAGGTGTCGGACGCCCTTCTGTTCGCCGCCGGCAAGCTCGGCACCTCGGTGCTGCGCCTGCGGATGCTCGACTACGAGTACCTCACGCGCGCCCACGGCGACCTGCCGTCGGTCGGGACCGTCCTCGCGACGCACGGGTCCTGGAAGCGCGCCCGCCGCGAGGTCGACGATGCCCAGCGCGCCGCGACGCCGCAAGGGGCCGCCGGCGCGGTGTCGTCCGTCCGTCCTCGGGGTACCGCCACGGCATGACCGACTTCTGGTTCGCCGCCTCCCACGAGCAGTTCCCGCCGAGCGCGCTCCTCCAGCAGGCCGTCCTGGCCGGGGAGGCCGGGTTCGACGGCATCGGCTGCTCCGACCACTTCGCGCCGTGGTTCGCCGACGGCGAGTCCGGCAACGCCTGGGTCTGGCTCGGCGCCGCCGGGCACGCTGTCCCGCACCTGCCGATCGGCTCGGGCGTCACCGCGCTCGTGCACCGCTACCACCCCGCGGTCGTCGCGCAGGCCTTCATGACGCTCGAGGAGCTCTACCCCGGCCGCGCCTTCCTCGGCGCAGGCTCCGGCGAGGCGCTCAACGAGATCCCGTGCGGCGCGGACTGGCCGTCGACCGCCGGGCAGATCGAGCGCATGGACCAGGCGCTGGACACGATCACGCGCCTGTGGGCCGGCGAGACGGTCACCGTCGACCACGGCTGGTTCGCGTGCAAGGAGGCCAAGCTCTACACGCGCGCGGCGTCCCGGCCGAAGCTCTACGTCTCGGCGTTCGGGCCCCAGGCCGCGGAGGTGGCCGGCCGCTACGGCGACGGCGTGTGGACCCTCGGCGACCCCGAGGCCGTCCCCGAGATCCTCGACGCCTACCGCGCCTCGCGCAGCGACGCCGGCCTGCCCGACGGCAAGGTGATCCTCCACACCGGCATCGCGTGGGGGCAGGACGAGGAGACCGTCATCGCCGGCGCCCGCGGCTGGCGCGGCACGCAGCCCGAGGACGCCTACAAGGTCGCCGCCGGGTCGCCCCAGGCGATCCAGCAGCTCGCCGACCGCGACGGGGTCGACGACGACGCCCTGCGCGAGGGGTTCGTCATCAGCGCGGACGCCGACGAGCACGTGGCACGGATCCGGCAGCTCGAGGAGCTCGGGGCCGACGTCGTCTGCCTGCAGAACGTCTCCGGCGCCGACCCCCTCGGGACGATCGACGTGTACCGCGAGCGGGTGCTCCCGGCGCTGCGCGGACACGCCGTCAGCTGAGCTGACGCGCCGGCGCTGACCGCCGGGTGTGCGTGATGGCACGCAGCGGTTTGCGCGCGACCGGCGGCGAGCACCCCTCAAGGGACCCGCCCCACGCCGATCCGAAGGAGGACCGTCCCCCCATGGACGCCAAGACCGCCACGATGGTCGAGTACCTGCAGCAGACGCTGGCCCTCGAGCACCAGCTCACCCAGACGCTGGCCACCCACGCCGCCGCGACGCCGGCGGGTGAGTACCGCGACCTGCTGGACCGCCACCGTGACGAGACCGCCGCCCAGGCGCAGCGGCTCCAGGGCCGCCTGCAGGAGCTCGGGGCGCACCGCTCGCTGCCGGCCGTCGGCTTCGGCCTGCTGCAGGAGGCCGCCCATCAGGCGCTCGCGCTCGCGACCGCGCCGCTGAGCCTCGTCCGGGGCCTGGCCGGCGAGGAGCAGCTCGTGCGCAACGCCCGCGACGAGTTCGTCGCCGAGGCCGACGAGATCGCCCTGTACGACATCCTCGAGGCGCTCGCCGACGAGCTGCAGGACAGCAAGACCGCCGTCCTCGCCCGCGAGCACCGGCGGCAGGAGCTCGAGTTCTCCGACGACCTGCGCGACGTCTTCCCGGACCTCGTCGGGGCGCTCGTCCGCGCGCGCACGGCGACCGAGCACGAGTGCCGCTCGCCGTCCTCCCCGCCGGAGGAGCTCGCCGAGGACGGTGCCGCGGCGGCCGCGGAGGCGGCGGCCCAGGCGAGCGTCGACCGCGCCCAGGACGCCCGCATCGGGACCGACCACGGCGGCGAGGCGCTGCCGCTGGACCTCCCGATCCCCGACTACGACACGCTGACGGTCGCGCAGCTCCTGCCGCGGCTGGAGGACCTGACGGCCGACGAGCTGGCGGCCGTCGAGGGCTACGAGCACGCCGGGCGCGCTCGCAAGCAGCTCCTGGACCGCCTGGCCGCGCTGCGCAGCCGCGCGACGGACGAGCTGCTCGAGCGTCTCAGTTGACGCGGTCGGCGCGGCTTTGCCCGGCCGCGCCGGCGTCCGCCTGGATGCGGTGACGGCGCCGGAGCGGCAGGGCCGCCCAGCAGGTCAGGAAGGCGAGCGCCGATCCGGCTGCGACGAGCACGACCGCGGTCCCGGGGTACAGGACCGTCGTGATGAGGACGACCGCGCCCGAGACGGCGAGGGCGACGCAGACCATCCCCAGGATCGCGAAGCGGTGGGACTCCTCGACGACGTGCGCCTTGTCGCCCTGGGTGAACAGGACGCGGTGCCAGGCCCCCGGGGCCAGGAGAAAGAGCACCGCGGCGGCCGTCGCCAGGACGGTGGCGAAGTACAGCCGGCGCTGGTCGATGTCGAGCGTCGCGAAGCGCTGCGTGAACGGCACTGAGAGCAGGAAACCGAAGAGGACCTGCACCCCGGTCTGCAGGACGCGCAGCTCCTGCAGCAGCTCGCTGAACTGCCGGTCGCGGCGCTCGAGCTCGGACTCGTCGCGACCGGTCATGACACCCGTCAGGCGTCCTCGATGACCTCGGAGTCGCCCTCGCCGTGCGTCTCGTCGGCGTCCTCGGCCTCGTCGCGGCTGTCCTGCGTGATGATCGCCGTGCCGTGCTCGTCGCCGTGGGAGGCGTGCTCGATGAGCAGCTCCTCGGTCTGCTCGAAGCCCTCGGACTCGCCGCCGCCGGCCTCCTCGACCGCGCGGCGCTCCTCGAGCCGCCGCGCCTCCAGGCGCGAGGCGTCGGTGAGGGCCAGGTCGTCGTCGTCGAAGCTCATGTGGGGGTCCTTTGTGGCGGGGGAACGGTGGGATCAGGCGGCGTCGTCGCGGGCGACGCGGTGCACGTCGACCGGGACGCCGAGGCGCTCGCGAGCGGCGAGCACCTCGTCCTCACGATAGGCCTGCTCGTCGTCGCCGTGGGTGAGGATCAGGACCCGGTCGGCAGGGAAGACGGCCAGCGCGTCCTCGGCGGCCTGCAGCGGCTCGGCCTCGCCGACGGCGCCGGCGGCCGGGACGCCGGAGTCGCGCAGCTCGGCGACCGCCTGCTGCTGCACCTGGCGGGCGCGGCCGATGGCGGCGTCCACGTCGCTGACCCAGAAGCGCAGCGCCGAGTCCTCCAGCGCCGGGGCGACGACGTAGACCTCGGCGTCGTCGGCCCCCGCGAGCTCGCGGACGAGCGCGGCGTCGGGGATCTCGGCGGCGACGAGGAGGAGCTTCATGCCGGTGCTCTGCCCGGTCGCGTCCGCGGGCAAACCGTCGCGTCAGCGGGGGTCCGGGTGGGTACCCCTCAGACCATGACCACGCCGATCCTCGAAGTCCCCAGCACCCCGCCGCCGCACCCCGCCGCGCCGGACGCGCCGCCGCCCACGACCGATCCGGTGCCCCCCCCCCCCACCCCCCCGCCCCGTGCGGCGGCCCGCCCCGGCGGCGACCCCCCCGGCCCCCCCCCCGGCCCCCGCCCC
>CAZRLR010000073.1:0-14494 GCA_964600395.1 uncultured Conexibacter sp. | reverse complement strand
GCCGGCGGCGACAGCGACGACCTCATCCAGGAGGGCCTGGTCGGCCTCTACAAGGCGGTGCGCGACTACCGCACCGACCGCGAGTCGAGCTTCCGCAACTTCGCGGAGCTGTGCATCACGCGGCAGATCATCACGGCGGTGAAGACGGCGACGCGCAACAAGCACACGCCGCTGAACCAGTACGTGTCGTTCTCCTCCAGCCCGTCCAACGCGATGGAGGGCGAGCCGACGCTCGACGAGATCATCCCCGGCCCGACGGTGTACGACCCGGTCAACCAGGTCATCAGCTCCGAGGAGCTGCGCTCGCTCGTGGACTGCCTCTCCAGCGCGCTCTCCGAGCTCGAGTCCCGCGTCCTGGCCCTGTACCTCGACGGCTACTCCTACGAGCAGGTCGGCGAGCGCATCGGCTGCGACACGAAGACCGTCGACAACGCCCTGCAGCGCGTCAAGCGCAAGATCGGCGCGCACCTCGGGAGCCGCGCCGTCCTGAACTGAGCGGTCCGGACGCCACGGGCCGCGGGCGTCCTCTGGGAGGAGACCCCGCGCCGCACCGGACGTCCTAAGAGTCTGCTCATCTACGCTCTACGTCGTGACCACGCTCGACATCGTCCTCCTCGCCCTCGCGGCGGCCCTCGTCCTCGTCGTCCTCGTGGGCTCGCGGATCGCGCGCCGGCGCACCGAGGAGCGCGACGCGCTGCTGCGCGAGCGCCTCGCGGCGGCCAACGAGGCCCTGGCACAGGCCCACGCCGAGGACAACGGCTGGGCCCGCGACACGCTCGAGGCGGCCGCCCGTGCCGCGGCCGGCCCCGGCACGGTGCAGGAGCTGCACCTCGTCCAGGTCATCGACAAGCCCGGCATCGAGGCCGACGAGGCCGTCTTCCAGGCCGTCGTGGACGGTCGCCCGCGCGAGATCCGCCTGGGCCGCTCCGGCGACGGCTGGACCGCCGCCTGACCCTCAGGGGGCCAGGGCCCGCACGACGCGCGCCAGGCGCGCGGCCGACCCCTCGGCGTAGAGCAGGTAGAGCTGAGGCTCGGTGAGCTCGAGCTCGATGACGACCGGCAGTCCGTCGTCACCGGCGACGAGGTCCACCCGCGCGTAGGCCAGCGGCCGGCCGAGGCGACGCGTCAACCACGCCATGACCTCGTCGCCGAGGTGGCGCTCGGCGTGCGACGGCTCGCGCGGCGTGATCTGCGGGGTCGCACCGCTGAAGCCGTCGATGGGCTCGCGCCCGACCTCGAGGATCTGCCCCTTCCGGATCGCGTGCGAGAAGGCGCCGCCGAAGTACATGAGCGCCGTCTCGCCGTGGGTGTCGACGGACGCCAGGTACGGCTGGGCCATGACGACCTTGCCGTCGGCGTGGATCCGGCCGGCCAGCGCGACCGCACCGCCGAGATCCTGCGGCACCGCGAAGCGCCCCGTGTCCCGAGAGCCGGCGGACTGCGCGGGCTTGACGACGAGCTCCGCCGGGCCCCCCAGCGCCGCGACGACGTCCTCGTTCAGGCCTTCGCCGGGGGCGAGGAAGCGCGTGGGGACGGTCGGCAGACCGGCGTCCGGCAGCTCCTGCAGGTAACGCTTGTCGGTGTTCCACTCCAGGACGGCCGCCGGGTTGAGCATCGGGACGGTCGCCTCGACGCGGTGCGCCCACGCGACGAACTCGTCACGGCGCCGGTCGGCGTCCCAGATCGACCGCACGAGGACGAGGTCGTAGGCCGCCCAGTCCACGTCCGGGTCGTCCCAGATCGCCCAGGTCGCGTCGAGCTGCGCGGCGAGCTCGTCCTCCTCGAAGCCGGACGGCAGCTGCGCGCAGGTGGCGATCGCGATCCGCATCGCGAGCACGCTATCGCGGCGACGCGCCGCAACCGGGTCAGGCGTCCTGCAGCCGGGCGAGCAGGCCCAGCGCGCCGCACGCCTCCGCCAGCGTCTCGGCGGTCGCGCGGGCGCGTGCCGCGGCGTCGGGGTCCGGGGTGACGGCCACCAGCGCGGCGTAGGCCTTGGCGCGCTCCAGGCGGGCCGAACTCCCGTCGAGGTGCCGCACGGCCTCCTCCAGGTGCGTCGCGGCGTCCGGACCGCCTAGCTCGCCGACGAGCCGCAGGCCGCGCCCGATGACCCACGGCGCCCGGACCCGGCGGGCGAGCCCGAGCTCCTCGCGGGCGAGGGCGAGCGCGCCGTCCCGGTCGCCCAGCGCCAGCAGCGCCCGGGCGCGTAGGCCCCGCCAGGGCGCCCACACCGGATGGGTCGTCGGCGGGCGCATGCCGGCCAGGCGGTCGGTGACCCGCAGCGCGGCCTCGGGGACGCCGTCGTGCAGGAGCAGCTCGGTCCACGTCGCCTGCCAGAAGCGCGCCCCGTCCGACGCCCCGTCCGCCGCGTCCACCCGGTGCAGGACCTCGCGGGCGCGGGCGGCGTCGCCGGCCTCGAGCCAGGCCAGCGCGAGGAAGGCGGCCGAGTAGGCCATGACCGCGTCGAGCTTCGTGCCCCACAGCCGCTCCCGCTCCTGGGCGCGTTCGAGCGAGGCGATCGATCCGGGCAGGTCGCCCGCCAGAAGACGCGCGTACCCGCCCCACAGGTCGGCGCCGATCGAGCCGAGGATCTCGCCCTGGCGGCCGGCGTGATCGCCGTAGCGCCCGGCGGCGGCGAGTCCGTCGGCCGGCTCGCCGAGCGTCAGCGCGGCGGTGCCGAGCGCGACCGGGGCGGTGATCTCGAAGCTCCGCAGTCCGCCGTCGTCCAGTGCCTCGTGCGCCAGTGCGCTGGCCTCGTCGGCCGGCGCGCAGGTGAGCGCCACCCCGAAGGCGGTCATCGCGGTCAGCGCCCGCGCCCCCGGTCCGTTGCCGCGCGGACCGCGACGGACGTCGTCCAGGCGGTCGAACTCGGCGGCGTCCAGCGCCCCGAACGCCGCCCCGATGAGCCGGACGGCCTGCAGCCCGGCGCGGAGGTCGTCGTGCTCGGGCGACAGCTCCTGAAGCGCCCGCTCCGCCAGCGCGACGCCCTCGGCCGGGGAGCTGACGAAGAGCAGCAGATGGCTCAGGCGGATCGCCGCAGCGCCCCGCTGCACCGGATCGCGCAGTTCGCCGTAGGCGCGGCGCAGGGGCTCGATGCCGGCGGGACCGCGCACGAACGCCACGCTGCCCCCGAGCTCGAGCGCGACCGCCGCCCGCTCGCCCTCCGGGGGCGGCTCGGCCTGGGCGCGCTCGAGAAGCGTCATCGCGGCGTCCGGCGCGCCGCGACCCATGGCGACTGCTGCCGCCTCGCGCAGCCGCTCGACGACCCAGGTGTCCCCACGCGGCGGGGTGAGCAGCAGCTGTGCGGCGACCCGTTCGGCGCTGACGCCCAGCCCGTCCAGGACGCGCGCCGCCCGGCCGTGCTCGAGCCCCCGGCGGACGGCCGGCAGCTCGCGGTAGACGGCTTCGCCCACGAGCGGGTGCACGAAGCCCAGCGGCTCGTGGGCGCGCAGCAGGTCGGCGCGGGCGAGGATCTGGACGGCGTCCGCCGCCTCCTCCTCGGTGACGGCGGCGAGCGCCGCGACGGCGCGCAGGTCGGAATGCTCGCCCAGGACGGCGACGGCGCGGGCCACCGCCGGGGCCGGGTCGGGCATCCGCGCCAGGCGCAGCGTGATGGTCCGGGAGACCGCGCGCCGCCCGATCGCGCGTACCTCGGCCGACCGGCCCGCGTGTGGCGCGACGCCGTCGGCCTCCAGCGCGGAGAGCAGCTGCCGCAGCAGCAGCGGGTTGCCGGCCGTGACCTCGTGGCAGGCGTCGGCAAACGCAGCGTCGGCCTCCCCCTGGGCGGTGAGACGCCCGGCGACGACGGTCGCCGTCGCCGCGGCGCTCAGCGCCCGCGGGCGCAGGGTGACGCTCGCCGGTCCCTGGGCGAGCTCCTCGAGGAGCGCGTCGTCCGTGTCGGGCTCGCCGGTCCGGACCGTGGCCGCCAGCAGGACGGGGAGGGTGTCGATCCGCCGCGCGAGGTAGGCGAGGTAGCGCATCGATGCCGGGTCGCTCCACTGCACGTCGTCCACGCAGAGCAGGACCGGCCCGCGGGCGGCGAGGTTGGCGGTGAACTGAAAGAGGCCGTCGAGGACCGGGAACGTCCCTTCGCCGCTGCCGGTGCCGCTGTCCGCGTCCGACAGCGCGGTGCGCGCCGCCCGGGCTCGGCCCGCGACGAGCTCCGGATCCTCTGCCGGCTGCTGGAAGAGCTGGCGCACGACGCCGAACCCGAAGCCGCGCTCGAGCGGGCTGCACCGGGCGGTGAGCACCCTGGCCCCGTTCGCGCCGGCGCGCAGGACCTCCAGCAGGGCGCTCTTGCCGATGCCGGCCGGGCCTTCCAGGAGCACGACCCCGCCGTCGCGCTCGTGCAGTCGCCCCAAGGCGGCGCCGACCTCCCGCAGCTCGTGGTCGCGCTCGACGAGCCCGCCGGGGGCTCGCGACGGTCGCGGTCCCGCCGGTCCGGCGACCGGTGCGGGTGTCGCGAGGTCGGCGTGCCCGGTCGGGACGCCGGCGAGCAGCTCGGCGTGCAGCGCGAGCAGCTGTGGTCCCGGGGCGACCCCGAGCTCGTCGCGCAGCAGGGTCCGCAGGTCGTCGAAGACGCGCAGCGCCTCGGCGTGGTTGCCGCGGGCGCGCAGCGCACGCATGAGCGCAGCCCGCGCGGACTCCCGGAACGGCGCGGCGCTCACGGCGGCCCTGGCGGCCTCCTCTGCCTGGGCCGGGCGCACGGCAAGGGCGACCTCGGCCACGACCTCGAGGGCGTCCACCCGCAGGTCCGCCACCGCGCGCCGTGCCTCGCGCAGCCACGGCGCGTCGAGCTCGGGGAGGAAGCCGTCGTCCGTGAGCGCGATCGCCTCGCGGGCCTGCGCGAGGGCCGCGAGACCATCGCCGCCGTCGCGCGCCCGGTCCAGGAGCGCCCGGGCGGCCTCCAGGTCGACCCATGCGGGCTCGGGGAGGACGAGCCGCAGGTGACCGCGGCCCTCGATCGCGCCCGGAGCGATCGCTCGCCGCAGCCGCGACAGGACCGGCGCGAGCACCTGCTCGCCGGGTGTGTGCGGCCCGCCGACATCCAGTGCCGCAAGCAGGGTGTCCCGGCTGACCGGTGCCCGGCGATGGAGCGCGAGGAAGCCGAGCACAAGACGGGCCTGGGTGCCGCGCAGCAGGTGGGTGCGGTCTTCGCCGTCGAGCTCGATGCGCAGGGGACCACAGAGGCGGATACGGCATCGCGGGACCTGCGTCATGCGCCCGTGAGCCTACCTCAGCGGCCCGGCGATTCCCGACCGTCGCCCCCGCATCTGGGGGATCGCCGGCACGACGCTCACCCCGGCGCGCGGGATGGTCCTCCGTTGCCCCGGGCCGCAGGCTGGCGGGACGACGGCGGGCGTCCACGCCCGTCCACCATCCCGACATCGAAGAGGAACGCCATGCCTTCGCCCCCATCCACGCTCCTGCGCCGGTCGGTGCTCGCCGCCGCGACGCTGTCGGCGGTGCTCGCCGCCGCGACGGCCGCCGACGCGGCCACCCTGACCAGGGCGGCCGACGGCACGCTCGTCTACCTCGGTGGCCCTGCCTCGGCCAAGCTCGACGTGCAGGCCGGCGACGGCACGCAGGCGGTCTTCTACGGCGTATCGCAGGACGCCGTGACAAGCTATCCCGCCGACTGCGGCGCCGAGTACGACGCCTCCGTCATCACCTGCGCCGCCCCACCGGCCGTGCAGGTCGATCTCGGGCCGGGGGACGACCACGGCCAGGTCAGCGACGACGTCACCTTCCCCGTGCACCTGGCCGGCGGCGCCGGTCGCGACTGGCTGGAGGGCACCGACCGCGACGACGTCCTGGACGGCGGCCCCGGCGACGATCGCCTCACCGCCTACGGTGGCCACGACGTCCTGACCGGCGGCGACGGCGACGACGAGCTCGACGGCGGGGCCGGCGACGACGCGCTGGACGCCGGCCCCGGCAACGACCTCCTGCGGCCCGACGAGTTCGAGGATCCCGGGGCCGACGTCGTCGACGGCGGGCCTGGCATGGACCGGCTCCAGGACGACTACGTCTCGCGCTTCACGGACATCCACCCGCTCGTCGACCTGACGCTGGCCGGGGGCGCCGACGACGGCCGCCCCGGGGAGCACGACGATCTGCGCTCGGTGGAGGCGGTGACGCTGAGCGTCGGCGGGCGCTTCGCCGGCACGGACGGCCCCGACGAGATCGTCCTGCAGCAGGTCGACGCCGCGAGCGTCCTCAGCGGCGGCGGCGGGGAGGATCACCTGCGCGGTGGCGGCGGCGCGGACACGATCGACGGCGGCCCGGGCGCCGACACCCTCGACGGCGGCTTCGGCGACGACCAGATCGTCGGCGGCCCCGGCCCTGACGCGATCCACGCCGACCAGGCGGGCGGCGCGTGCGGGACGGCGTACTGCACGCTGCCCTACGGCAACGACGTGGTCGACGCCCGCGACGGCGAGGTGGACACGGTCGACTGCGGAGTCGGCGCCGACCGCGTGCTCGCCGACGCCGTCGACGTCGTCGCCGCCGACTGCGAGCAGGTCGACCGCGGTCCGGCACCGGCGTCCGGGGGCGGTGTCCAGGCCGGCGGGGGATCCAGCGGCGGTGGGTCCCCGGCGGGCGGCGCGCCGGGACAGCCGGACGGGGGTGTGCGCGTCGCCGTCGTCGGGTCCCGCCGCCTGTCCGCCGTCCTGCGTCACGGGCTGCACCTGCGCCTCGCCGGGCTCTCGAGCGCCGTCACCGCGCGGGCACTGCTCGGCCGGACGACCGTCGCGACGGGCCGCGGGCGCACGTCCGTGACGCTGCGCGTCAGCGCCACCGGCCGACGGCGTCTGCAGGCCGCCCGCCGTCCGACGGTGACCGTCGTCGTGGGCGTGCAGCGGCTGCGCGTCTCCCTCACCGCCTAGCCCGCACCCCGACAAGGTCTCGGCAAGGCCGGGGCAACGCGCGTGCGGGAGGGTGGGCGCCATGCTCTCCTCCCGCACCCGGACCACCGCCGCCCTCGGCTACCGTGCCACCGCCGCGCTGGACGCCATCGACGCGCTCGCGACGCAGGAGCTCTCCGCCCAGCGCGTCGTCGAGCAGATCGTGCAGCGCGTGTCCCAGGTCGTCGAGATCGACGCGTTCTACGCCGGCGCCACGGACCCGGACACCGGGCTCTCGCTCGGCGCCGGCACGGTCTACAACTACGACCACGGGATCTGCAATCCGTTCTGGGAGCACGAATTCCTCGTCCCCGACTTCAACAAGTTCGCCGACCTGCCCCCGGAGGCCCCGGCCGCCGACCTGCGCCGGGCCACCGGAGGCCGGCTGCAGCGCAGCGCGCGCTACCGGGCGTTCAGCGAGATCTCGGACCTCGAGGACGAGCTGCGTGCCGTCTTCTACGCCGGAGGGCGCCAGTGGGGCCACGTGCAGCTCAACCGCTGCACGGGCAGCCCGCCGTTCACCGAGGCCGACCTCGCGTTCCTCGGTTGTGTCGCGCCGTTGGCCGGCGTGGCGCTGCGCCGGGCGCTGCTGGAGGAGCCGGCCGGCACCGATCCGCTGCGCGGCCCGGGTGTCGTGCTCGTCGCCGAGGACGGCACCGTGCTGGAGGTCACCGCGGAAGCCGACGCGTGGCTGCAGGAGCTCGCGTCCGGCTGGCGCAAGCCGGGCAGCGAACTCGTCATGCACCCGGAGCTGATGGCGATGGCCCTGTCGACGCTCGACGCGGCGGAGGGTCGCTCGCGACGCGTGCGGCTGCGGACGCAGAACGGGACGTGGCTCGTCGCGCACGCCTCGGCGCTCGGACCGTCCCGGACGGTGGCGCTCGTGCTGGAGCCGGCCAAGGCGTCGGAGATCATGCCGATCGTCGTGGAGGCGTACGCGCTGACGCCACGCGAGGTGGAGGTCACCCGGCTCGTCGCGCGCGGGCTGAGCACGACGGAGATCGCCGGCACGCTCTTCCTCTCGCCCCACACGGTCCGCGACCATCTCAAGGCGATCTTCGAGAAGGTCGGTGTCTCCTCGCGGAGCGAGCTCACCGCCAGGCTGTTCGCCGAGCACTACCACCCTGCGCTGGAGGAGGCGATCGCCGGGTCGTGGGACCGTACGGCGGTGGCGATGAGCGGGGTGGCCGCCGCCTGAACGACGACAGGCGGCCCGTGGCCGCCCGTCCCGTCCGTCCGGTGAGTTGGCCGTTCAGGCCGGGGTGGCGAGCGTGCCTTCCAGCGCCGCGGCGTGGGCGCGGGCCCACGCCTCGAAGGACTGCAGGGCCGGGTGCAGTGCCCGCGTGCGCTCGACGTCGCGGACGGCACGGTAGGCCGGCGCGAACTCGGTGTTGAACTGGAACATGTTGCCCAGCTCGTCGGCGCCCGGGAACGGCAGCGCCCGGTAGTCCTCGGGCGCGATCGCGCGGTAGCGGACCGGTTGCCCGAGCGCTGCGGCCAGGCCATCGGCCATCTCGGCGCCCGTCAGGTGCCCGCCGGCGATGCCGACGACCGCGCCGTCCCGCGTGCGGGTCCGCGGCGGCCCGGCGGAGAAGAGGGCCAGGACGCAGGCGCCGATGTCCGCGGCGGCGATCCCCGGCAGCGGCGTGTCGCCGAGCGGCAGGACGAGCTCCAGGACGCCGTCCGCGGCGGGCTGCGGGCCCATCCCGAACGAGATCATGTTGTCCCAGTAGAACGAGGTGCGCAGGAGGGTCGTCGGGACGCCGCTGCGCAGGAAACACGCGTCCGACGCGCCCTTGGCGTCGAAGTGCGGGACCTTGTAGCGCCCCATCAGCGTCGGCATGCGGCTGTCGTCGAGCGGGATGCTGTCGCGGACGTCCTCCAGCGTGGACCAGATGGCGTGGCGGACCCCCGCCGCCGCCACGGCCGCGGCGAGGTTCGCGGCCTGGGCCTCCTCGCGCTCCGGGGAGAAGTGCTCCCAGAAGTTCGTCAGGCAGAACGCGCCGTGGGCGCCCTGGAAGGCGGCGGCGAGCGAGTCGGGGTCGTCGAGATCGGCGCGGACGACCTGCGCGCCGGCGGCGGCCAAGGCCTGCGCCGCCGCCGAGTCGGGGTCGCGGGTGACCGCCCTGAGGGCGAAGCCGGCCTGGGGCCGCGCGAGGATCGCGCGGGCCAGGCCGCCGCCCTGGGCGCCGGTGGCGCCGGTGACGGCGATGAGACGGGTCATGGGTGGGTGCTCCTCGTTCGTGGTTCGTTCGTGGTGGTGGATGGGCCGACGATCAGCGCCGGTCGGCGCCGACGGGGATCGGGTGGGCGGCGACGAAGCGGCCGGCGGGGTCCCAGGCCGCGCGGATGTCGGCCAGGCGCCGGTACGCCGTCGGGGCGAAGCCGTGGCGGCCGTCGCCCGGGCGCTCGTCGAAGTTCAGGTAGCGGCGTCCGGTGTCCCACGGGGCCAGTGCGCCCATGAGGTCGTCCAGCGCCGCCTCGATCCGGGCCTCCTCGCCCGGGGCCATCGGGCAGCCGATGCCGAAGAAGGCGAAGCGTCCTTCGAGCCGGTCACGGGCGCCGGCGCCGTCGGACGCGGTGGTCAGCGCGCCGCCGAGCTGGCGGAGCTCGACGAAGATCAGCGGGCACTCGGGGGCGTCGGCGCCGGCCAGCGTCAGGAGCCGCCTTGCCGCGTCGTCGTCGAGCTCGCCCAGGAGCGCGTGCGCCGAGACGCCGGGTGTGGGCTGCTCGGGGTCGCCGTGCACCCGCAGCGCGGCGGCGGACGGCATGCGTGTCCAGCCGTCGAGCATCGGTGGCGCGGCCGCACGCAGGCGCGCGAGCATCGCCTGGCCGTCGGCCTCGTCGAGGGCGATGCCGTCGACGCCGAGCACCGGGACACCGCGCAGCGGCT
Organism: uncultured Conexibacter sp.; assembly: GCA_964600395.1. Taxonomy (GTDB): domain Bacteria; phylum Actinomycetota; class Thermoleophilia; order Solirubrobacterales; family Solirubrobacteraceae; genus Paraconexibacter. The sequence continues at coordinate 4,696 of CAZRLR010000073.1, read as the reverse complement.
CGGGCACCTCCGGGACGGGCGGCAGCCGCAGCAGGCGCAGCGACGTCGTCACCGAGTCCGGGGCCTCGCGGGTCCACGCCAGCCAGGCGTCCAGGACGCGGGGAGCGGCCTCGATCGGCCAGACCGCCATCCCGGCGAAGACCTCGGCGTAGGGCAGCAGCTCGAGCACGACGGCGGTGATCACGCCGAAGTTCCCGCCGCCGCCGCGCAGCGCCCAGAAGAGGTCGGCGTCCTGGACGGCGTCGACGTGGCGCGCGGCGCCGTCGGCGGTGACGATCTCGAAGGCGACGACGTGGTCGCACGAGAGGCCGTGCCGGCGGGCGTAGAAGCTCAGCCCGCCGCCGAGGAGGTAGCCGACGACACCGACGTCCGGCGACGAGCCGTGGGCGACGGCCAGGCCGTGCGGCGCGATCGCGGTCACGACGTCCTCCCACACGGCGCCGGCGCTGACCCGCGCCAGGCGCGCCGCGGGGTGCACGTCGACGTCGCGGCCGAGCTCGGTGCGCAGCAGGAGGGTGTCGTGCAGCGACGGCAGCGCGGTCGCCAGGTGACCGGTCGTGAAGGGCGCGACGCGCAGGTCGTGCGCGGCGGCGTAGGCCAGGGCCGCCTGGACGTCAGCGACGGTCCGCGCGATGGCGACAGCCGCCGGGCGCAGGTCCGCCGAGAGGTTCCAGGCGGCGCGGGCGGTGTCGTAGCCGGGGTCCGCGGGGGTGAGGACGGGGGAGGCCGTCGGGGTGGTCGGGAGCGTGATCGGGTTCATGCGCCAAGCCTGCTGGCGCGGCGCCCGCTCGCCCATCCCGCGCGCCGGGGTGCTCTGGCACGCGACCCATCCCCCGGACGTGGGGGGTCAGCCGGTGCTCTGGCTGCCGCAGTGCGGCGCGCCGAGCGCGTCGAGCTGCCGGTTGGCGGCCTGCGTCAGCGGCTGCAAGCCGGCGACGATCCGCGAGAAGCCGGCGCTGTCGCCCGTCTTCAGCGCGGCACGCGCCTTCCGCAGGGCGGCCAGCTGCGTGTCGTAGGCCTTCAGATCCCGCTCCCACCGGGCCTGGACCGCGTCGTCACCCTGCAGCGCGCCGAGCTCCTTGCGCTGGGCCACCGAGAGGGGCACGAGCTTGTCGAGGTACGCACCGAAGGCGGCGGCGTCCTTCGGCTCGCCGAGCGCCTTGAGCTTCGCGTTGTACGTCACGCAGATCGCGTCCGCCCGCTTGGCCAGGTCGCGCTGGGGGAGTCGCTCCGGACCGTCGTCGGACCCGCAGCCGGCGGCGAGCAGCGCCGCGGCGGCCAGGGCCGACGGCAGGACGGCGGTGACGGCGCGAAGACGCATGCGGCGCCACCGTAGTCGCGACTCCCGGGGCGGATGTGAAGGCGATGTCAAGACGCCGGACGGGCGGCGACCGCCCGTCCGGGGCCGACCGGAGGGGCTTAGGACGTCTCGCTGCTCTTGCTGCCGCAGTGCGGGGCGCCGAAGGCGTCGAGCTTCTTGTCGGAGGCGTCGCCGAGCGGCGTGAGGTCCTCGATGATCCGCTGGAACTCGGCCTGGTCGTTCTGCTTCAGCGCGGCCTGGGCGTCCTTGAGCCCCTGCTGCTGCGTGTCGTAGTCCCTGAGGTTCGCCTCCCACTCGGCCTTGACGGCGTCGTCGGGCTTCAGGTCGGCGAGCTCCTCGCGCTGCGCGACCGAGAGCGGCAGGAGCTTGTCGAGGTACGGACCGAAGCTCGCCACGTCGCTGGGCTCGCCGAGCTGCTTGACCTTCGCGTTGTACTTCACGCAGATCGCGTCGGCCTTCTTGGCCAGGTCGGCTTTGTCGAGGCCGTCCGAGTCGCTGCTCCCGCAGCCGGCGGCGAGCAGGCCGGCGGTGGTGAACGCGACGAGCAGCGGGTGACGGAGGTCGGGCATGGGGTTCCTGTCGGTCGTGGGAGCGGGCCGGCGGGGTGGTCGCGTGCGAGCCTATCCCGGTTCTCGGCCGCGCCGGCGGCGCCTTCAGCCGGCGTCCATGAGCTTGCCCGGGTTCATGATCCCCGTCGGGTCCAGCTGCGCCTTGACGGCGCGCAGGACGCCCAGGCCGAGCGGCCCGATCTCGGCCGGCAGCCACGCGGCGTGGTCGCGCCCGATCGCGTGGTGGTGGGTGATCGTCGCCCCGGCCGCGGCGATCGCGTCCCCGGCCGCCGCCTTGGCGGCCTGCCACTGCTCGAGCTCGGCCCCGCGCTCGGCGCGGGCCAGGAACGTGAAGTACAACGAGCCGCCGGTGGCATACAGGTGGCTGACGTGGCAGCCGACGAGCGGCGGCGTCCCGCGGGCCGTGAGCGACTGGCGGATGGCGCCGCCGACCGCGCGGTAGAGGTCCAGCAGGTCCCCCCAAGCCGTGGCCGTCTCGAGCGTGTCGACGAGGTAGCCGGTGCTCATCAGCTCGTCGCGCAGGTAGGGGCCGTGGAAGCGGCCGGCCTCCCAGGCGGCGCCGGGGCGGCTGCCGAGGTCGACCGCGCCGTGGTGGTGCAGGACGCGCGCGGCGCGGCGGCGCCGCTCCAGGACGCTGTCGGAGCTGCCGTCGAAGGAGAGCAGCAGCAGGCACGGGCGCGAGCGGCCGCGGGCACGGAGGTAGAGCGAGAGGGCGGACGCGGCGGCGCCCCCGGCGGCGGCGAGGTTGAAGCGCGTCTCCTCCTCGTCCGACAGCCGGGTGACGTCGGCGGCGACGCCGGACTGCTCGAGCTCGCGCACGGCCTGCACGCCGGCGGCGAAGCCGTCGATCGCCCACATCTCGCTGTGGCGCGTCTCCGGCTTGGGACGGACGCGGACCGTCGCCTCGGTGATGACGCCGAGCGTGCCCTCCGAGCCCACGAGGACGTCGCGCAGGTCCGGGCCGGCGGCCGTCCCGGGGACCGGCAGCGCGCCGATCGTCCCCGTCGGCGTGGCGACCTGCAGCCCGCGCACGAGCGCGTCGATCCGGCCGTAGCCCGTGGAAGCCTGGCCGGAGGACCGGGTCGCGACCCAGCCGCCGACGGTGGAGAACTCGAAGGACTGCGGCAGGTGCCCGAGGCAGAGCCCGTGCTCGCCGAGCAGCGCCTCGGCGTCCGGGCCGTAGACCCCGGCGCCGAGCGTCGCCAGCTGCGATTCGGCGTCAACCGTCACGAGCCGGTTCAGGCGCGTGACGTCGAGGCAGATCGCGGCGGCATGCCCGCCGCGCAGCGCGTCCACGCCGCCGACGACGCTGCTGCCGCCACCGAAGGGGACGACGGCCAGGTCGTGCTCGACGCAGACCCGCAGGACGGCGGCGACCTCGTCGGCGTCGGCCGGGAAGACGACGGCGTCCGGGGCGCAGTCCAGCCGGCCCGCACGCAGGCGCAGCAGGTCGGGGTAGCTGCGGCCGGCCGCGTGCGAGACGCGCTGGGCGTGGTCGTCGGTGACGAACGCCGTGCCGACGACGGCCTCCAGGCCGGCGCGCGCGGCGGGGGCCAGCGCGGGCGCCGGCAGCTGCACGTCCGCCAGGGCGACGGGATCGGTCCGCTCGCCGCCCTCGCCGAGCTCGTCGCGCAGCAGCGTCGCCGCGCCGGCGGGCAGCGGGCCGTCGTGGCCGTCCTCGCCCCAGCCCCACCAGCGCTGGCGCGGGGTCGGCGGGCCGGCGGGCGGCTCGTCCGCGGCGACGGGCCGGTCGGCGTGGGTGTCGGCGTCGGCGAGGCTCATGCGGGGACCTCCTGCAGCAGCTCGGCCATCAGGGCAAGGGCGGCGGGCTCGGCGGCCGCCCGCCAGGCGGGGACGAGGCCGACGCGCGTGCGGCGCTCCAGGACGTCGTCGACGGTCAGCGCGCCCTCCTGGCGCACCGCCCACGCGACCTCCGCGCCGAGGACCGGGACGCCCGGGGCCAGCGGCTCGAGCAGCTCCGGGCGGCCGGCGGCGAGCGCCACGACGGCGGCACCCTCGGCGCCGTAGCGACGGGTCAGCGTCGCCGGCACGCCCTCGCTGCGCGTCTGCGGGGGCTGGGCGCCGACGACCGGCAGGTCGTGGGTGCGGCAGGGCGTCGCGGCGACCCCGGGCCGCGCGGCGATGCGGTCCACGACGTCCTGGGCCATGCGGCGGTAGGTCGTCAGCTTGCCGCCGACGACGGTCAGCGCTCCGCTGTCAGGATCCTCGATGACCGCGTGGCGGCGGGACACGTCGGCGGTGGACCCGTCCGCGTCCCCCGTGTCGAGCAGCGGGCGCAGGCCGGCGAAGCGCCCGACGACGTCCGCGCTCGTCAGCGGCCGCTCCAGGGCGGTGGAGATCGTCTCCAGGAGAAAGCGCTCCTCGGCGTCGTCGACCAGCGGGACGTCGGGGATCGCGCCCTCGTAGGGCTCGTCGGTGAGGCCGACGAGGACGAGGCCGTCCGGGCGGGGGAGGGCGAAGACGAAGCGCCCGAAGTGCCCGGGGACCGGGACGTTCAGGGCTGCGGCGGGGTCGCCGAGCCGCGCGCCGCTGAAGAGCAGGTGCGACCCCTTGCTCGGGCGCAGCGTCACGCCGGGGGCCAGGTCGCCGGCCCAGACGCCGGTGGCGTTGACCACGTGGCGGGCGCGGACGCGGAAGGTCGCGTCCGTCAGCGCGTCGCGGGCGTCGGCGCCGTCGGCGTGCACGGCGGTCACCGGGGCGTGGGTGAGGATCCGGGCGCCGTGCAGCGCCGCGGTCCGGGCGACCGTGACGACGAGGCGGGCGTCGTCCTCGAGCTGGCCGTCCC
>CAZRLR010000072.1:0-14497 GCA_964600395.1 uncultured Conexibacter sp. | reverse complement strand
TCGTCGTCTGCCTCGTCGTCCTCGTGCCGATCCTCTTCGGCGGCTGGATCGCCAGCCAGTCGGTCTACTTCGTCGGCACGGACGACGAGGGCTTCGTCACGCTCTTCCGCGGCATGCCGTACGAGCTGCCCGGCGGCGCGAGCCTGTACTCCGTCAACTACACCTCCGGGGTCCCGGTCACGACGCTCGGGCCGAAGGTCAAGAAGACGGTCACCGCGCACAAGCTGCGCTCCCGCGACGACGCCTCGGACCTCGTCAAGCAGATCGAGCAGGGCAAGCTCACCGGCCAAGGTGGCTGAGCGACATGAGTGCCCGCACGCGTGAGCTGTTCGCCCTGGTCCCGGCCGCCCTGCTGCTGAGCGCGGGCTTCGCGGCGATCTTCCTCTCCCGCGGGGACCTCATCGGCGGGCTGAACGGCACGAACGAGGTCTCGAACGTCTCGCTGACCTACGGCGGCATCTTCCTCGGCGTCTGCTTCGGCGCGCACCTCGTGCTGCGCATCGTCCTGCCGGACGCCGACCCCTACCTCTTCCCGCTCGTCGCGCTCCTGGCGGCCTTCGGGCTCGTCGAGATCTACCGGATCGACGCGGACCTCGCGCGCCAGCAGGCGACGTGGTTCGTCATCGGCGTGGGCGTGATGGTCGCGACGATCGTCGTGCTGCGCGACCACGGCAAGCTCGAGCGCTACCGGTACACGATCGCGCTGGCGGGGATCGGCCTGCTGCTGCTGCCGCGGCTCTTCGCGCCGACGAACGGCGCGTACCTGGCGATCAAGGTCGGGTCGATCTCGATCCAGCCCGCCGAGTTCGCGAAGATCGCGATCGTCGTCTTCCTCGCGAGCTACCTGCGCGACACGCGGCAGGTGCTCGTCCTGGGCTCCCAGCGGGTGCTCGGCGTGACGATCCCGCCGCTCAAGCACTTCGGGCCGCTGCTGCTCGTGTGGGGCACGGCGATGCTGCTGCTCTTCTTCATCCGTGACATCGGGTCCTCGGTCATGTTCTTCGGCGCCTTCCTCGCGATGGTCTACATCGCGACGGACCGGCTGTCGTTCGTCGTCATCGGGCTGCTGCTGTTCTTCGGCGGGGCCTACCTCGTGGCGGGCCACATCGGCCACATCTCCGACCGCATCGAGGCCTGGCACCGGCCGTTCCTGGAGTCCAACTTCCGCCCGTCCAACGGGGTCGGCGGCAGCTACCAGCTCGCGCAGGGCCTCTTCGCCCAGGCCGACGGCGGCTTCTTCGGCAAGGGCTTCGGCGGTGCCGTGCTCGAGCTGCCCAAGGACTCCTGCGGCGAGACGGCGCAGCTGTGCACGCTGCTGCCCGCCCCGCACACCGACTTCATCTACGCGGTCATCGTCAACGAGCTCGGGCTCATCGGTGCGGCGGGGCTGCTGTGCGTCTACCTGCTCGTCGTCCAGCGCGGCTTCAAGGTCGCGATGCTCGCCCGCGACTCGTTCTCCAAGCTCCTGGCCGCCGGCCTCACGACCGTCTTCGCGCTCCAGGTCTTCGTCATCGTCGGCGGGGTCACGAAGGTCATCCCGCTCACCGGCGTCACGCTGCCGTTCGTCTCCTACGGCGGCTCGTCGGTCATGGCGAACTTCGTCCTGCTGGCGCTGCTGCTGCTCGTCTCCAACCGGGCCAGGCGCGAGGCATGAACAAGCCGATCACGCGCGTCTTCGTCGTGACGATGCTCATGTTCGCCGTGCTGGTGGGCGCGACGTCGTGGTGGACGGTCGTCGACGCCGACTCGCTCAACCACGACCACGTCGGCCAGAACCAGCGCGGGCTGCTGCGCGGGCTGAAGGTCCGCCGCGGCGTCATCCGGGCGGCCGACAACTCGGTCATCGCCCGCTCGGTCCGCAACAGCGAAGGGATCTACTCGCGGCGCTACCCGCAGGGCGACCTCTTCGGGCACCCGATCGGCTACTCCTACACGTCGCTCGGGCAGACCGGCGTGGAGGCGTACTACAACGACGACCTCAGCGGGAAGGTCAGCGACGTGGACTCGCTGCTGGGCGGGATCACCGGGCGCGACGAGGGCGGCGACAACCTGCAGACGTCGCTGTCGCCGGTCGCCCAGCGCCAGGCCGAGCAGCTCATCGCCGCCGCCTCGCCCGAGAAGGGCGGCGCGGCGGTCGCGCTGGACCCGACGAACGGCGAGGTGAAGATCATGGCCTCCGTCCCGGGCTACGACCCCAACGGGCTGCGCCGCCAGGGCGAGCTCGCGCGCCTGAACAAGGACGAGGCGCGCAAGCCGCTCGTCAACCGGGCGCTGCAGTTCGGCTACGCGCCGGGCTCGACGATGAAGGTCGTGACGCTCACCGCGGCGCTGGACTCCGGCAAGTACGACCTCGACACGCCCGTCGACGGCACGAACAACGCGAAGATCTCGGGCGTGCCGCTGCGCAACGACTTCGACGAGTCCTTCGGGAGGATCGACCTCGTCACCGCGCTGGCCAAGTCGGTGAACACGGCGTACGCGCAGGTCGCCGAGGGGGTCGGGAAGAAGACGATGCGCGAGTACATGGAGCGCTTCGGGTTCGACAAGAAGCCGCAGCTGGACTACCCGCGCAACGCGATGTCGGCCGCCGGCGTCTACGGCGAGGGCGGCAAGCTCATCAAGCCCACGAGCGACAAGGTCGACATCGGGCGCCTGGGCATCGGGCAGGACCAGCTGCAGGTGCCCGCGCTGCAGATGGCCCAGGTCGCAGCCGCCGTCGCGAACAAGGGCAAGCTCATGAAGCCGCACATCGGCGTGCGCCTCGTCGATCGTGACGGACGCACCCGCCGGCGCATCGAGCCCGAGGTCCAGTCCAAGGTCATGTCCGAGCAGACCGCGGCGGACGTCACGACCGCGATGCTCGCCGTCGTGGAGCGCGGGACGGGCACGCAGGCGCAGATCCCCGGGGTCCAGGTCGCGGGCAAGACCGGCACCGCCGAGACGACGACCGGCACCGGGACGAAGAACAAGCTCTGGTTCATCGCGTTCGCCCCCGCGAAGGACCCGAAGGTCGCGATCGCCGTGACCGTCAACGACGTGGTGGGATTCGGCGGCGACGTCGTCGCGCCCATCGCGCGGCAACTCATCCAGACCCTGCTCAAGGAAGCGAGCACTCAGCCATGACCGGCCGGCTTGCGGAAGGCTCCATCGTCGACGGCCGCTACCGCGTGCTCAGCCGCCTGGGCTCCGGCGGCATGGCCGACGTCTACTGCGCGGAGGACCTGCAGCTCGGCCGCAAGGTCGCGCTCAAGCTCCTGTACCGCCGCTTCGCCGAGGACTCGGAGTTCGTCGAGCGCTTCCGCCGCGAGGCGTCCTCGGCCGCCGGACTGCAGCACCCGAACGTCGTCGGGGTCTACGACCGCGGCGAGGAGGACGGGACGCAGTACATCGCGATGGAGTACCTCGACGGGCGGACGCTGAAGGACATCGTCCGCGACGAGGGCCCCCTGAACCCGGGCCGGGCGGTCGACCTCGTCGAGCAGGTCCTGCGCGCCGCGCGCTTCGCGCACAAGCGCGGGATCATCCACCGCGACCTCAAGCCCCACAACGTCATCGTCGACAGCGAGGACCGCGCCAAGGTCACCGACTTCGGCATCGCGCTGGCGGGCGTGAGCGACATGACCGAGACCGGCTCGATCATGGGGACCGCCCAGTACCTCTCGCCCGAGCAGGCCCAGGGCCAGCCCGTCGACGCGCGCAGCGACCTGTACTCCGTCGGCATCATGCTCTATGAGCTGCTCACCGGCCGTGTCCCGTTCGACGGCGACAGCGCCGTGTCGATCGCGCTCAAGCAGGTCAGCGCGCAGCCCGAGCCGCCCTCCCACCTGAACCCTGCCGTCACGCCGGCGCTCGAGCGCGCGGTGTTGCGCGCGCTGGCGAAGGACCCCGACGACCGCCCCGCGGACGCCGACGCCTTCATCCGCGAGCTGGAGGCCGCCCGCACGGGGATCGGCGATACGACCGCGATGACGTCGGTCGCGCCCCCGCTCGTCGCGGGCGCCGTCGGTCCGCGCGCCACCGCCGCCGACGGGACCTCGAGCTACGAGCTGGCCGCGATGTACGGCGTGCCGACCGAGCCGCCCCCGGCGGACCCCGACGGGCCGCTGCTGGAGGAGGACGACGGCGCCCGGCGCTGGTGGCCCGCGCTGCTGGCCGGGCTCGTGGTCGTCGCCCTCATCGTCGGCGGCCTGCTGCTGTTCGGGGGCGACAAGGGCGTCACCGTCCCGAACGTCGTCGGCGCCGACCAGGCGACCGCCGAGGTCACGCTGCGCGGCAAGGGCTTCTCGACCGACACCGTCGAGAAGACCGACGCGACGAAGCCCAAGGGCCAGGTCATCGGCCAGACCCCCGGGCCGGGCGAGAAGGCCGACAAGGGCGACGTGATCACGCTGACGATCAGCGCCGGACCCGGCGAGGGCCGCGTGCCCGACGTCGTGGACCTCGGACGCCGGGCGGCGAACCGCGCGCTCGTCGACGCCGGCTTCAAGGTCACCGAGCGCGAGCAGCCCGACGACACGATCCGCAAGGACCGCGTCATCCAGACGAACCCGAGTGCCGGGACCCCGCTCGAGAAGGGGCAGACGGTCACCGTCATCGTCTCCACCGGGCCCACCCGCGTCGCCGTCCCCGGCGTCGTCGGCCAGACGCAGGACGAGGCCGAGGCGGCGCTCGCGGACGCCGGCCTGAAGGTCCGGATCACCGAGCAGGAGAGCACGACCGCCGAGGAGGGGCGCGTCCTGGCCCAGGACCGCGCCGCCGGCACGCAGGTGAGCAAGGGCGCGACCGTGACGCTGACCGTCGCCAAGAAGCCGGACGCCACGCCGGTCCCGAGCGTCGTCGGCAAGGCCGCCGGGGACGCCGTGAGCGACCTATCGGGGGCGGGCTTCAAGGTCGTGCAGCGCACGCGCGACGTGACGAACCCCGACGACGACGGCACGGTCCTGGCCCAGAGCCCGGCCGGCGGGACGGCGAAGCCGGGCTCGACGGTGACGATCACGATCGGCAGCTTCAACCCGCCGCTGGACCCCGAGCCCGACCCGACGACGCCGACGACGCCGACGACCTCCACCCCGACGACGCCGACCACCCCGACGACCCCGTGAGGGTCGCGGTCCTGGGGGGCGGGCGGTCCTCCGAGCACGACGTCTCGCTCGACAGCGCCACCGCGGTGCGCGGCGGCCTGGCCGAGGCCGGCCACGACGTCCTGGAGGTGCAGCTGCACCGCGACGGGACCTGGTGGCACGCGGGCGAGGAGCTGACGCTGCGCGCCGGGCGCGGCCTGCTGGAGGCCGACGTCGTCTTCCCCGTCCTGCACGGCCCGTTCGGCGAGGACGGCACCGTGCAGGGCCTGCTCGAGCTGCTCGACGTCCCCTACGTCGGCGCGGGCGTGCTGGCCAGCGCCGGGTGCATGGACAAGCTCGTCTTCAAGGACCTCATGGCGCAGGCCGGGATCGCCCAGGTCGCCTACGTCGCGGCGCTCGTCGGCTCACGCGAGGCCGTCGACGTGTCGGCGCTCGGGCTGCCGTGCTGGGTCAAGCCCGCACGCCTGGGCTCGTCCGTCGGGATCGTGAAGGTCAAGGCCGCCGACGAGCTCGAGGCGGCGCTCGACGAGGCCTTCGCCCACGACGGGCGCGTCATCGTCGAGGCCTCCGCGCCGGACGGCGCGCTGGAGGTCGAGTGCTCGGTCCTCGGCCCGACGGAGGCGCCGGAGGTGTCGGTCGCGGGCGAGATCGTCATCCAGTCCGAGTGGTACGACTACGCGGCGAAGTACACGCCCGGCGGCATGGAGCTCGTCGTCCCCGCCCGGATCAGCGACAGCGCGGCCGCGCGCGTCAAGGCGCTGGCGGCGCAGGCCTTCACCGCATCCGGCTGCAGCGGGCTGGCGCGCGCGGACTTCTTCGTCCACGGCGAGACCGTGCTGCTCAACGAGCTGAACACGATGCCCGGGCAGACCCGCACGAGCGTCTACGGCAAGCTCTGGGCGGCGTCGGGGCTCGCCTACCCGGACCTGCTCACGCGGCTGTGCGAGGTCGGCATCGAGCGCTTCGCGCAGGAGCGCGCGCACCGCTTCTAGCGGCCCGCCGGCCCGTCAGCGGGCGCCGGCGGACTTGCGCTGGTACAGGCGGATCTCGCTGATCTTCACCGAGTCCTTGCCCTCCGGCAGGCCCTGGATCCACACGAGGTAGTAGCGGTACGGCGTGCCGTCCAGCAGGACCGACGTCTTCTTCGTCGCCTTGCCGATGTCACCGACGGCGACCCAGCGCGGGTCCGGCAGCGTCGAGGGGACGGTGTCCTTTGCGGCGTAGACCGTGCCCGCCCAGCCCGGCGTGGGGGAGTCGATCTCCAGCCGCGCGCCGTTGGCCGACGGCTTGGCGTCGAGGTAGATCCCGACGCCGCTCTTGCCGCCGAGCGTCCCGCCCGAGTAGCGCTCGGTCGACCACGAGGTGTTCGGGTTGTCGTCGATGACGTTGCGGGCCTCGTCGGAGTGCTCCTCCTTCTGCGGCGTCCCGAACGGGTCGTAGTCGTTGGCCCCGCCCTGCCGGATCGAGACGCCGGTGATCCCCGGCTGGCTGCGCGGCGGCGGCCCGGCGGCGTTGCTCGTGCCGCGGGTCGTTTTGTCCTTCAGCGCGAAGGCGATGGCGACCCCGACGACGATCAGCAGCAGCGTGACGACGAGCAGCCGCATCGGGTGGCGGACGCTCGCGGGCACGCGCGACTGCTTCTGCGGCGGCAGGGACTTGAAGACGACGGTCGCCTCGCGTGGCGCGTGGCCGCCCGAGCGCGCGAGCTCGATCGAGAGGACGTCCTCCAGGTCGTTGATGACGGTCGCGTCGTCGGGATAGCGCTCCTCCAGGTCCTTCTCCGTCAGGCCGTCCACGACGGCGGCCAGCGCGCTGGAGACCTCCGGCCGGCGGATCTGGACGTCCGGCAGGTCCTCCCGGACGTGCTTCATCGCGACGGCGACCTGCCCCTCGCCCTTGAACGGCACGTCGCCCGTGAGCATCTCGAAGAGGACGATGCCGAGCGAGTACAGGTCGCTCTGCCCGGTGACGGCGTGGCCGAGGGCCTGCTCGGGCGAGACGTAGTCCGTCGTCCCCAGCACGCGCCCGTCCTGGGTGAGCCCGGCCTGGTCCAGCGTCCGGGCGATGCCGAAGTCGGTGACCTTCGCGGTGCCCTCCTCGTCGAGCAGGACGTTCTGGGGCTTGACGTCGCGGTGGACGATGCCGCGCTCGTGGGCGGCGCCGAGCGCCCGGGCGATCTCGATGGCGTACGCGACGGCCTCGCTGACGGGCAGCTTGCCCAGACGGCGGATGCGGTCCTTGAGCGTCTCGCCCTGGATGTGCTCGAAGACGATGTACTGCGCGTCGGCGTCCTCGCCCGCGTCGATCACCCCGACGACGTTGGGGTGGTTGAGCTGGGCGACGGCGCGGGCCTCGCGCCGGAAGCGCTCGAGCTGGTCGGCGTCGTGGGCGATGTGGTTGTGCATCACCTTGATCGCCACCTGCCGCTCCAGGACGGTGTCGAAGGCGCGATAGACGGTCGACATCCCCCCGGCGCCGATCTTGGCGTCCAGGCGGTAGCGGCCGGAGAGGAGCGTGCCGACGGCGGCGGTCACCGGACGTATTGTGCGCCCTGGGGCGGCTGGCGTGTCACGACGTCCCACGTCTTCGACGCGGGGCCCGCGCGTCCCTACCGCGCGGGCCCCGTGCACGGCTTCTGTCAGTGCGCCATCGCGGGGGCGGCGCCCGGCGCGGCCACCCGGGCGGGGCCGGCCGGCAGGAGCAGCCCGCAGACGACGGTGCCGAAGGCGAAGATCGCCGCCGCCCACCAGAACACGGTCGTGTAGGACTCGATCGACGCCTGGGCGAGGACCGCCGGGGACGGCGTGCGGCCGCTGAGGAAGGACGAGCCGGCGCTCGCGGCCAGCGTGCTGAGCAGCGCGGTGCCGACGGAGCCGCCGACCTGCTGCATCGTGTTCACCGTCGCCGAGGCGACGCCCGCGTCCTTGGCGTCCACGCCGGCCGTCGCGTTGTTGATGCACGTGGCGAAGATCAGCCCGAGGCCCGGGCCGAGGATGAGCAGGGCGGGCAGCACGCCGGTGGCGTAGGCCGAGTCGACGGTGAGCTGCGCGAGGTAGACCATGCCGGTGGCCCCGAGCGCCATGCCCGCGACGACCATCGGCCTGGCACCCAGGCGCGGGACGAGCTTCGTCGTGGCCACGGTGGCGGTGACCATGATCGTCAGGGTCATCGGCAGGAAGGCCAGGCCCGTCTTCACCGGCGAGAAGCCGAGGTTCTGCTGCAGGTAGTACGTGAGGAAGAGGAAGACGCCGAAGACGCCGGCACCCGCCAGGGCCAGGGCGAGGTAGGAGCCGCCGCGGGTGCGATCCAGGACGACGTGCAGCGGCAGCAGCGGGTTGGCCACGCGGCGCTGCAGGACGACGAAGAGCGTCAGCAGGACGGCCGAGGCGCCGAGCGACACGAGCGTCAGCGTCGCGCCCCAGCCCGCGGTCTCGGCGTGGGAGAAGCCGTACACGAGGGCGAACAGGCCGGCGGACGCCGTCACGGTGCCGGGGACGTCCAGGCGCGGCTTGTCGGCCGGGACCTGGTTGTGGAAGAGCGTCCACGCGCCGGTCGCGGCGACGGCGGCGAAGACGAGGTTCACGTACAGGCACCAGCGCCAGGAGAGGTACTCGGTCAGGACGCCGCCGAGCAGGAGGCCGACGGCCGCGCCGGAGCCGGCGATCGCGCCGAAGACGCCGAAGGCCGTGTTGCGCTCCTTCGGGTCGGTGAAGGTCGTCGTGAGCAGCGAGAGGGCGGCGGGGGCCAGCAGTGCGCCGAAGGCACCCTGCAGGGCCCGGGCGCCGACGAGGACGCCGAAGGACTGCGCGGCGCCGCCGAGGGCGGAGGCGCCCGCGAAGCCGACGAGCCCGACGATGAAGGTCGTCTTGCGGCCGAAGAGGTCGCCGATGCGGCCGCCGAGCAGCAGCAGGCTGCCGAAGGCCAGGGAGTAGGCGGTGACGATCCACTGGCGGTTGTCGTTCGAGAAGTCCAGCGCCTGCTGCGCGGACGGCAGGGCGATGTTCACGATCGTCGCGTCGAGGACGACCATCAGCTGCGCGAGGCCGAGGATCGCGAGGATCGCCCAGCGGCGCTCGTGGTGGGGGTTGGTCTCGGGGGTCATGGGGCTCGTTCGAGGACGTGGTGGACAGGAAGTGGAGGGTGGTCCTCCGTTTGACTGGGCTCACCGTAGCACGGAAGCGGAGAGATGTCCTCCGCTTGTTATGCTCTTGCCTGTGCCATCCGTCACACGACCCCTCCGGAAGGACGCCGAGCGCAACCGTCAGCGCATCCTCGCCGCGGCCCGGGCGGTGTTCGCCGAGCGCGGGCTCGGCGCGTCGCTCGACGACATCGCGCGCGCCGCGGAGGTCGGGGTGGGGACGGTCTACCGCCGCTACCCCGACAAGGAGGCGCTCATCGACGCGCTCTTCGAAGAGCGCGTCGCGGAGTTCGCCGCGGTCGCCGAGGCGGCCGCCGCGCACGAAGACCCCTGGGAGGGCTTCGTGTGGTTCATGGGCGAGGCCGGCGGGATGCAGGCGGCCGACCAGGGCCTGAAGGAGCTGTTGCTGAGCACGGCGCACGGCCGGGCGCGGGTGACGGGGGTCCGCGACCGGATCGCCCCGATCGTCGGCCGCGTCGTCGAACGGGCGCAGCGCGCCGGCGCCCTGCGCCCCGACGTCGCGGCGCAGGACGTCCCGCTGCTGAACATGATGCTCGGGACGATCGCGGACGCCGCGCGCGACACGTCGCCGGAGCTGTGGACGCGCTACCTGCGGATCGTGCTCGACGGGCTGCGGGCCACCCCCGAGGGGACGTCGCCGCTGCCGGTCGCGGCCCTCGAGTTCGAGGAGCTCGACGAGGTCATGCAGGCCTGGCGCCCGCCGCGCCGCTAGACGGGCCGCCCGCCGGGGCGGGCGGCCCGGCCGCGCTCAGCCCTTCAGGAGGCTGAGCACCGCGTTCGGGGCCTGGTTGGCCTGCGAGAGCATCGCCGTGCCGGCCTGGGTGAGGATCTGCTCCTTCGTCAGGCGGGTCATCTCGTCGGCCATGTCGACGTCGCGGATGCGCGACTCGGCGGCGACGAGGTTCTCCTGCGAGGTCGCCTGGACGGCCAGGGTGTGCTCGAGGCGGTTCTGCACGGACCCGAAGTCCGCGCGCGAGGCGCTGACCGCGTCGATCGCAGCGTCAATCTCGGCCAGGTCGGTCGTGTTCGACGGGCTCAGGGCGAACGCGTTGGAGCCGACGACGGCGCCGAGGCTGATCGTCGGGACGGTGATCTCCTCACCGTCGTTGGCGCCGACCTGGAAGGTGACGGTGCCCGCGGCGTTCAGGAGCGGGATGCCGTTGAACTGGGCCGTGGAGCCGATGCGCTCGATCTCCGACGCGAGCTGGTTGACCTCGGTCTGGATCGCCGCCTGGCCGGCCGGGCTCATGGCGCCGTTGCGGTACTGGACCGCGAGCTCGCGGACGCGCTGGAGCATCGAGTGCACCTCGTCGAGGCCGCTCTCGGCGGTCTGCACGAGGCCGACGCCGTCCTGGATGTTGCGCTGGGCCTGGGCGAGACCGCGGATCTGGCCCCGCATCTTCTCGCTGATGCCGAGGCCGGCCGCGTCGTCGGAGGCGTGGTTGATACGCGAGCCGGAGGACAGCTTCTCCATCGACTTCGTGAGGGCGTCGCTCGTCCTCATGAGCTGGCGATGGGCGTTGAACGCTTCCGTGTTGTTGTTGATGCGCAGAGACATCGTGTCTCCTTCCGTGGATTCAGTGGGAGGACGGATCAGGTCCTGGGGGACTACGAACGACTGGGTGGTGCTGACCCCTGGGGGCCGGCCAGCTCATCGGGGAGCTGGCCCGGGTCCGCGGCGGCTGCCGCGGTGTTCTCGGCCTTGACCGCGCTGTAGATCTCCTCCCGGTACACGGGAATCGACTTCGGGGCGGCGATGCCGATGCGGACACTCGATCCGCTCACCTCGATGACCTCGATGACCACGTCGTCACCGATCATCAGTTTCTCTCCGGGACGGCGGGTGATGATGAGCATGGGCCGAGGGTACCTGGGGCGGTGCTAGGCGGCTCGAGCCTTCTGCCCGCCCGTGTCGGCCAGGTCCGCGAACAGCGGAGCCCGGACGGGCGCGTCCGGCGCCTGGTTGATGACCTGGTGGCCGCGGCCGCCGGCGATGAGGATCGGGGCGGCGAGGTTCGCGCAGAAGTCCTGCAGGTGCTCGGCCGCGCGGACGGTCACGTAGACCGAGGTCGCGGTGGCGTCCTCGATGCCGATGCGCTCGGCCTCCTCGTCGGAGAGCTCGACCTCGTAGCTGCCGAAGAAGCGCCACGGGTTCGTGACGGGGACGGCGAGCTCGGGGTCGTCGAGGCAGTGGAGCCACACGAAGGCGGCGTCGTCCTCGCGGGCCAGCAGCGCGTAACGCACGCCGCCGAGGCCGATGAGGCCGGTCGGGAACTCGAGCACCGCCTCTTCGGGGATCTCCAGCTGCCCGAAGCGGGTGCTGTACAGGGTCACGGACATGGGATGGAGCTGTCCTCCGGATCGGGGGTTCGGGGCGCGCACCACGACGACGGGCACGCGCTCTTGGTGATCGGTCATCAGCGCAGAAAGTCCAGGAGGGACGGCTGCAGGACGTTCGCCGCGGTCTTCAGGGCGCCCTGGTAGGCGGCCGACTGGGCGTTGAGGCGCATGATCGACTCGACGGGGTCCACGTCCTCGGTGCGCCCGAGGAGGTCCGTCGTCGCGAGCTGCGCGTCGGTCAGCCGGCTGTCGGCGGCGTCCAGGCGGTTCTGGGTCGCGCCGACGGTCGCCTGCACCCCGGAGATCGTGTCGAGGTTCGCGTCCAGCGCCTTGAGATCGGTGTTCGACAGCGCGTTCGTGTTGTTGGCCAGCAGGTTGGCCTGGATCGTGCGCAGGGTGTCGAGCAGCTGGCCGTCGCCGCCGCCGGAGCCGAGCACCTGGGCGCCGGTCGTGTTGACCTGCAGCGAGACGCCCGGCCCGATCGAGCGGGCGATGACCCCGGCGTCCCCGCCGTAGGTGTCGACGGCGCCGGCCTGGTACGGCGGCGTGGTCGTCGCGGTCCCGCCGAAGATGTACGCGTCGCCGATCTTCGCGTTGCCGGCGTCCTTGGCCGCCTCGATGAGCTGGCCGAGCTCCTTGGCCATCGTCGCGCGGGCGGACGGGGTGGCCGCGCCGTTGGCGCCCTGCAGCGTCAGCTCGCGGGCGCGGTGGACGATGTCGGTGAAGGTCGACATCGCGCTGTCGGTCGCCGAGACCCAGGCGCTGGCGTCGCTGACCGAGGTCTGGTGCTTCTGGATGCCCTCCAGGGCCCCCCGCAGGCGCAGCGCGTCGTGGGCGCCGAGCGCGTCGTCGGAGGCCTGGATGATCCGCCGGCCGGAGGAGACCTCCTGCTGGCTGCGGGCGACCTTGGCCTGGGCGCTGCGCAGGTCGTCCAGGACGCGCGTGTTCAGCGACTGGGACGTGATGCGCATGCTCATCGCTACAGCCCGACCTTGCCGGTGCGGTTGATGAGGACGTCGAGCATCTCGTCCATCGTCGAGAGCGCGCGCGAGGCGGCCTGGTAGCCGCGCTGGAACTTGAGCATGTCGACCATCTCCTCGTCGAGCGAGACGCCGCTGACGGCTTGGCGGCGGGCGTCGGCGGAGGCGGCCAGCGCGCTGCTCGTGTCCGCGCGGCGCTGGGCGTCGGCCGCGCCGGCGCCCATGTCCCGGACGAGGCCTGCGTAGGCGCTGTCGGCGGCGCCGCCGCGCAGGGCGCCCATGGCCAGGGCGACGTCGTTGGCGCCCGCGGCGCCGGTGCTGCCGGCCTGGACGGTCGCGGTCGTGGCGACGACGGCGAGGGTCGCGGCGGTCGTGCCGGAGAAGAAGGCGGTGGGGTGGATGGCGTTCGTCGTCGTCGCGAGCGAGTTGGCCATCGCGTCGAGCGTCGTGCGGTAGGTCCCGACGGTGCCGGTGGCGCTGCCGATGTCCAGCAGCGCGCCGAGCTTGCCGCCGGTCGCGGTCGTGAGCGCCTGCGGCCAGGTGACCGTCGAGCCGTTGACGAGCGGTGCCGCCGCGTCGCCGAACTGGACGCTGATGCCGCCGTTGCCCAGGTCGGTGACCGAGACCTGCCCGTACTGGGAGAGGTCGTCGAGCAGGAGGTCGCGGCGATCGAGCAGGTCGTTGGGCTGCTGGCCGCGGGCGGTGGCGTCGACGATCGACTGGTTGAGCGTCGCGAGCTCGGCCGCGCTCGCCTGGACGGGGCCCTGGGTGCCGGTCAGCGCGGTGTACTGGGAGGAGGCCGTCGTCTGGATCGCGGCCAGCCCGCTGTCGAGCTGGTTGATCGCGGTGGCCAGCGACTTGGCGGCGCCGATGAGGCCCGCCTTGGCCGCGGTGGACTCGGGGTGGTCCGACAGCGCCTGCCAGGAGTTGTGGTACTTCGCCAGCAGGGCGTTGATGCCGGTGTCCGACGGCTCGCCGGCGAGGTCCTGCGCCTGGTCCAGGGCCTGGGCCTGCGTCGAGGCGTCCCCGCTGAGCATCTGCTGCGTGCGGAACTGCAGGTCGCCGAAGACGTCGCGGGCGCGGCGGAAGCCCAGGACGTCGACGCCCTGGCCGAGCTGCGCGCCGGCGCCCGACTGCGTCAGGCCGGCGCTCAGCGTGTAGGGGAGGGCGGCGGCCAGCTCGACGGACTGCTTGGAGTAGCCCTTGGTGTTGACGTTCGCGATGTTGTGCGCCGTCGTGTCGAGGGCCGCCTGCTGCGCGGTGAGCGCGCGCAGGGAGCTCTGCAGGCCGCTGAAGGAGGAGATCGTCATGGCGCGTCAGGCCCTCAGGTCCAGGGCGCGGAGGTTGGCCGGCGGCGGCACGGGCGCCGGTCCGGTGGGCGCGCCGGTGATGCGGCTGCCGGGCCGGGCGTAGGTGTCGGCGTCGTGCAGGCCCGCGCCGCCGCCGAGCAGGCGGGTGAGGTGCTCGACGAAGGCGAGCTCCTGCTTCATGAGCGCGCGGTTGATCGCGTGCTCCTTCTGCAGCTCGTCCAGCGTGCCGCGCAGACGGGCCGAGCGCTCGCGGGCCAGGCCGGCGGTCTCGGCGTCCAGCAGGGTGCAGAGCGCCTCGAGCGTGACGGTGTGCGCCGGGATGCCGAGCAGGCCGGCCGCGTGGGTGAGCAGGACGGTGCGCTCGCGCTCCAGCCGGCCGCGGCGCTCGGACTCGGCCTGCATGTCGGCCATGCGGGCCAGGACGGTCTCGACGTCGCGGCTGCGGACGGCGCGGCCCTGGGCGATGACCGCCTGCAGCAGCGCGCCGGCGGACTCGAGCTGCACCTGCAGGTGCGTGAGGACGGCGTCCCCGAGCGGGCTGCGGGTTCGGGTGGCCAGCGCGGCGCACATCGCCGGGCCTTGGCGCCGGTGGTGGACGACGGGGCCATCGCGACGGCGAGCACGTCG
>CAZRLR010000071.1:0-14539 GCA_964600395.1 uncultured Conexibacter sp. | reverse complement strand
GACCCGGACCTCCCCGCGGGTCCCGTCTCGGGCCTCCTCGGCCATGTAGAGTTCGCCGCCGCCGGCGTCGATCACGTCGGCGAAGCGACGCTCCGGGTTGGCGTCCTTCTGCCCGCGGACCTGCGACCGGAACACGTCGGGCGGCGGGACGTCGGCGACCGAGAATGGTTTGGCCTGCGAGGCGAGCACCTCGACCGTGGACGTCGAGGCCGACCAACCACGGCCCCGGTTGAAGGTGCAGGCCAGGAGCGGAATGCCCTGGTAGGTGGCGAACGTCCCGGCGGCCATGCTCAGTCCTCCCCGTACAGGAACGCCCGGCCACGCGGCTCCCAGCCAGCGTCACGGCGAGCCACGTAGATCGCCGTCGCCTCGGTGTTGAGCCGCTCGCGGAACTGCACGTCTCGCTGGTAGCGGGCGGCCTGGTCCATGTCGGCCAGTGCGCGCTCTAGCTTGGCGTCCCACTCGGCCCACCGCTTCGCCACCATCTTGTCGAACTCGCGGTCGATGTGGTCCGTCAGCGCCTTGACCAGCGAGCCGGCCGCGGCCAGCGCAGCGCCCACGGGCCCACCCACCATGGAGGCGGCAGCAAGGCCGGCCCCGAGCGGGTCCTTGTCCCCGAGCCCCGCGACTACGCCGACGACGCCCGAGAGCTTCTGGAGCCCGCCCTGGGCCTTCTGCGCGTTCTTCAGGGCCTTCTCGACCGACCTGTCGATCTGCGCCTGCGAGGCGTCTCGCAGGTTCGCCGCCCGCTTCTCGAGCCCGAGGCGCGTCGACGCGGCGCCGAGCTCCTCCTTGCGCTCCTTGGCGGCCGCCCTGGCTTCGGCGAGGAACGCCTTGCGCTCGACGCGGTCCTTGATCCCCCTGGCGCTCTCCTTGACGGACTGGGCAATGTCCTTGGCGAGCTGCTTGGCCCGGTCGAGGGCCTGCGTCTTGAAGCGAATCAGGATCTCGTTGGCCACTAGCGCGCCCCCCGCATCTGGCGGCGGATCTCAGCCTTCGCGCGCTCCAGGTCGGTCTGGAGCAGCTTCGCCAGCCGGGCGGCCTCCTTGGCGCTCGACTCCACCACGTCGAAGTCCTTGTCAGCGCGCGGGACTCCGACGACCACGATCCGCGTGTTGGGCAGGGGCATACGTCACGACCTGTAGAGGTGCGAGGCCACGGGCGCGGCCGCGCGGATCGCGGCGAGGATCGGGGAGGAAGCTGAGGGCATGCGGGCCGCTCGGTAGACGAGCGTCGCGCTGCGCGTCCACTTGTTCTGAGCGGACTGCGCGCCTGGCGTGTCGAGGACGGGGTCCGTCTCGCTCGAGGCCGCGGGGTCCAGCCGCCACGGGTCGCCCGGGGGACCGGGGAACTTCAGTGTCTCGGGCGTGAATGTGTCGCCGACCGCCTCAAGCGTGACCGTGACCGTGGCCATGGCCGCAGTCCGAGCGCCGACGAACTCGACCGGGTCCCCGTCGTCAGCCAGCGGCTCGTAGTCGAGCGCCTGGCCGCCTCCGGTGATCGTCGCCGAGAGCTTGTTGAGGTTCGGGGCCTCCTCGGCCTCGGGGTTGTTCAGCTTCTCGGTCAGCGTCCAGACGCCCGAGGCGATCCCCTGGGCCTGCTCGTCCACGACCTCCGAGGACGTGAAGGTGACCGGAGCCTTGCTGGCGACGTAGGCCGAGGCGCCTGGCCCGCGAGCGCTCGCGGACGTCGTCGTGGACCGCTCGGTCTCGGAGATTCGGACCGTGACCGAGTAGGTGACGTCGCTCGGGGAGGCCCCGGGCGTGACCGTCCCCATGGTGACGTTGAATGCCTGGACCGTGGAGACGGCGTCGCAGACCGTGGCCGTGCGGCTGTTCTCCTCGTCAGCGTCTGGCGTCGTGGTCGAGACCCCGTAGGGCCCGTTCGTGTCCTCGGTGTAGAGGTAGGTCCCCGAGAGCGTGGAGACGTCGATCGCGGCGTAGCTCTGCGCCTTGGAGACCGCGGAAGTCCCCTCGGCCGTGGTGATGCGCGTCCGCCAGGAGAGCCGGTGCCTGCCGTCCGGGTAGCTGTGCTCGACCTCCTGCTCCCACCCGACGATCCCGTTCGTGTCGGCGAACTTCTGGACAGCGCTCACTCGGAGCGTGACGGGCAGGACGCGCCTCCACTGCGAGGCGGGCATGTGCTCGTCCACGTCGGACGACTCGAACACCTCCACCCGGAACTCCTCGTGGGTCGAGGGGCCGAGGGTGTGGAGCGTGGCCCCGCCCGGGATCACGAAGCGGGCGTAGGTGGGGTGTGTCGTCCGGGTCGCGAGGCGAGCTCGGAGCGCCACCCACTGCGACCACAGGCTCGCCGTCGTGTCATCCGCGCTGACGAGCCGGGCCCCACGAATCTCCCACGTCTCGCGGAGGCCAATGATCTGCGGCGGGTTGGCCGCCGCCTTGTATTCGGCCACGAGCGAGGGGAAGTAGCCACCCTCGACGGCAAAGACGAAGTTGCTGCCGCTGCACTGGAGTTCGAACTGGACGGCGGCCGCCACGGGCTAGTTGTCCAGCGTCAGTCGGGGAGCGAAGGTCCCGCTCATGGCCCAGGCGTCCTCGATCGTCTCGGACCCGCTCGTGTCGCTGTTCAGCGCCGCGTCGAACTCGTCCGCGAGGATCGACTGAATCAGGCCGGGCGTGCCGGTGACGCTCGTCGTGATCGTGAACTTGTCCGGCTTGCCGTCGCTGTTCTGCGTCAGGAAGGGCTGGAGCGTGAGCGTGCCCTCGGTCCCGTTGACCGGGGCCGAACCGGCGGTCCAGGTGACCGAGACGCCCGAGTTGTAGGGCGTCGCGTTGATCGCGCCGCCCGTCGCCACGTTCGTGGCCTTCGCCACGAGTTTGGACTGGATGCGGCTCGAGGTGCTGAAGAACTCGTAATCCCAGTTGGACCCGTTGGCCGTGACGCGCCAGTAGAGGACGCCGTTCTCGGTGTTCTGGTTGGTCTCCCCGGTGACGAGCCCAGTCGTGACCGCCGCGAGGTTCAGGTTCGATCCGTCGTTGGTCTTCGCGTAGGTCCTCCGGAGACGGATCGACCCGAGGCCGCGGGGGCCGCTCCAGTCGCGCTCGACACGCAGGCCGGAGAACGTGAACGTGAGCCCGCTGCCGTCGGTCGCGCGGAAGCTGCCGGAGAACGACTCGCGCCCGAGCGCGCCCGTGTCCGAACCGGCGTCGCACTCGAACGTCCAGACGCCGATCGGGGTCTTCTCGCTCGGAGTGTGCGAGGCCACCGTCCCGCGCCCGCTGTTGGCGCCGTCGAAGCTGCCCGCGCCGGCGGCGACGACCCGGCGCACCACGTCCTGCTCGCTGCCCGTCGTCTCGTCGCGCATGTTCTCGGACATGCGGACGAGCAGGCCGCCACGGCGGCGGGTCACGTTGCCGCTCGTCTGGTCGGTGACCTGCGAGTCGGTCGAGAGCGAGCCTTCGGCTACCTGGTTGAAGCTGTTGCCGCGCCCGGCCCAGCGGACGTTGCCGAACGTGGCGCCCGTGCCCCACTTCGCCGCCGCGGCCTTGAGGGCGCTGATCGCGGTGAGGCACGCGGCCGCGGCCTCGGAGTAGCCCTGCGAGACGACCTCGCGGGCATACTTGTCGTCCTCGATCCCCTCCGTGCCGGGGAAGATTCGCGGCAGGCGGCCCGGGTAGTCGACGACGACGAGCACCTTGTAGAGGTCGTCCGCGACGGCCACGACCGCGGCGCCGAGCGTCACCGACCCACTCAGCCCTGACGAGTTATCCTCGACCAGGGAGGCCGTCGCGCCGTCCGCCACGTTGGTGATGTGCGCGACCTTCCCGCTGGCACCTGCCGCCTTGTAGAAGTCGACGTCCCAGTTGCCACCGTTCGCGGTGAACCGCGCCCACAGCTCGCCGCCGATCGACGTGTTGACGCCGTAGTCGACGCCCGACAGGGTCAGCGCGGTGATGTTCCCGTTCAGGTTAAGCGGGACGATCTGGACGCGCTCGCGCGTGAGCTTGTCGTAGAGCTCGCGAAACTCGCGGATCGGGGCGAGGAGCGAGCCAGAGAGCTCGCGGCCGAGGAGTCGCTCCCACTCCGCGTTGGTCTTCCCGAGGTTGCTCACGAGGTCACCTCCTCGACGCGCTCACGCGCCTCGTCCCAGTCGTTCCAGTGGGCGCGGTTGGCGCGCTTGTCGGGCTCGGCGCCGAGCGCGAGCGCGAGGACTCCGCGCGCCTCGTCCGCGCTGCGGGCCCGGACGTCGAACACGCGGCCCGGACCGGGGCCCTTCTTGGCCTCGAGCCCAATCGACTTCGGGTCCTCGCCGTCGGTCCTGGCCCACAGCCGCACGCGCTTGCCGTCCATGGCGCTCACTCCTTCACCCAGGCGACAAGCCGCACGGGGACGTCGATCACCTCCTCGTCGCCGGGGTCGGTCTCCTGCTCCTCGGAGGCCTCCCACGCGACGAGGTTGGTCATGCCAGAGGCCGACCTGAGCCGGCGCGTCCCGCGGTAGGACTCCGCGAGCGTCCGAGCCAGCGCCTCGGCGGTGTCCTGCTGGCCCTTGCCGGTCTTGTCCCCGCCCGCGTTCGAGCGGACCCGGACATGGGCCCGGTAGGTGTGGCCGCGGAGGAGCTGCCCGCCGGCGCCGGCCTCGACCACCTCGAGCCGCTCGATCCAGACCTCGCGGTCCTGGCGGGTGACGTGCTGCGGGCGCCGGCCGAAGTAGACCTGCGCGCTGGAGGTCGCGACGCCGACGGTGACGATGTCCGCGGGCCAGGCGGCGACGAGCGAGGAGTGGATGCTCACGCCTCACCTCGACGGGCGCGGCGCTCCCAGAAGGCCTCGGCGTCGGCCTGGATCTCGGCGGTCACGGCGGCCGGGTCGGGCGAGAGTTCGAACGGGCGAGCCTTCTGCCGCGACGTCCCGTTGCGAAACCAGAGCCCCTCTTGCCCGAGGCTGTGCCACTGGAGGACGGCGCCCCACCGCGACACGCGGACGAAGGCCGGGGAGAGGATCGCCTTGACCAGCGACCCGCCGACCGCGCCGGCCGCGGCCGACCCGTCGCGGTGCTGCACGCGGGGTGCGGCGCCACGGATCGCCGCGGCGGCCTTGCGGGCCACTCCGCGCGCAATGCGCTCGATCACCTTGTCGAGGCGCCACTTCATGCGGTCCCTTGTCGGCGGCGAGGGCGAAGGGAGGCCCGGAGCAACGGCGCCCCGGGCCTTCAGGTGACGGAGGGGGTGTCCTCGGTGAACGTGGAGAAGAGGGCGTCTTCGACGTGCCCCACGGCCGGAACGGACTCGCCGCCGTGCCGTGGGGAGTCGGCGCTCGCATAGGTCGGTCGCCAGTCCTGACCGGCGGCGTCCTTGGCGAGCTGGAGCATGGCCTGGGCGTCGACGCTCCCGAGGTAGCCGGCCAGCGCGAGCCGGCCGACCGCCTCGTAGGCGACGGCGTCCTTGAGCTGGTCCTCGTTCGTGATCAGCGTCGGGTCGATCCCGCGGGCCTGGAGCCTGCGATAGACCGCCCGGTGTGCGTTGAGCGCGAACGTGTTGAGGACGAGCTCGGAGTCGGCGGCAAGGTTGGCGAGGTCCTGGACGCCCGTCTGTTCGACGAGCTGCGCGCCCGTGAGCAACGAGACGTCGTAGCTCATGGACACGGCGGACCCGGCCTAGCTGCCCGTGTAGCCGACCATGGCCGTGGCGAGGGCGTCGTCCACGGAGTCGTTGACCGGGCTCGGGTGGCCCGTCGCGGTCGAGGTGAGGTCGAAGGCGGCGATTCGCGTCGCGAGCGCCGTCGTGGTCTCGGCCGCGATCGTGTCGATCCAGAGGCCGTTGCTGGCCCTCTGGATCCGCACGAGGACGAACTTCGTCTCCCCGCCTGACACCACACGCAGGATCTGCGCGCGCTTGCCGAAGAGGGTCCCGGTGTCCGTCGCCACGACGTCGCCCGTCGTGGCGGCGTCGACCGTGAGCACGACCCGAGGGAGGCCGGCCACGTCCAGCCCCGTCGCGGTCGTGGTGGCCGCGAAGGCGACCCCGACGAACGCGACGAGGAGGAGGGCGAGGGCCGCAGCCACGCGCGGGCGCATGGCCTAGGCCGACCCGCGCATGAGCTTGATCGGGTCAAGCAGGACCGGCAGGAACACCGTGCCGACGTAGAGCCGGACGGCGGGGACCTCGGCCTTGATCTCGGCGTAGCTGTAGATCCCGGGCGAGTCCGCCTGGCGCAGCCCGGCTGACGCGCCCTCGGCCGTGCTGAACAGCACCGGGCCGGTCGGGATCGTGCCGTAGCCCTGGGCCATGCCGAGCGTGTTGTCGAGCTTGTCCTGGGGCGGGAGGACGGCGATGGAGTCGTTCGGGAAGTAGGGCGTGACCGAGCCGCCCTCGGGGAGGAACGAGCCCGAGGCACAGATCCAGTCGACACCGCCCGGACGGAACTCGGCCAGCACGCGGGACGCGGCGTCCTGCATGCCGATCGACCGGACGAGCGCGGCGCCCGCCGTGTACTTGACAAACTCCTGGAACTCGGTGTTCTTGATCAGCGAGGCCAGGACCGTCCGGTTGAACACGATCGCGCCGGCCTCGACGCCCGAGCCCTGCTCGAAGGCCGTCTGGATCGCCGTCACGAGGTCGGCGCTCAGGATCTTGGTGGTCGGCGTCGACCACGCCGCAGAGCGGGTAAACGCGAGGTTCGAGCTCGTGCCGAAGTCGACGTCAAACACCTGGGTCGACCCGGGGAAGTTCGCGGCCGAGCCGGTGAACTTGCCCGTCGAGAGCACGAGTCCACAGGCGCGCTCGATCGTGTCCCCGATCATATTGACCAGGTCCTTGAGCTCTTGGCGGATCACGGCCTGCCCGTCCGGCGTGACCATGCCCGGGGCGCGCTGGTCGAACAGCCGGTGACCCGGGACGTCCTTGTAGAGCTTGATCCGGGCGCAGGCGCTCGTGCGCTCGGCGTCCCCGACCTTGCCGACCTGGGTGTGCGGGCTCGAGGCGCCCGCGAACCCGGCCAGGTGGCGGCGGCCGGTGACGGTGTCCCAGACGGCGGTCGAGCCGTTCTGGACCGAGATCGGGCGGCCCTGGTTGAATAGGGAGGTCAGCACGCGCGAGCGCATGCTGGCCTCCATGAACGACTGGACCAGGGTGGTGAGGCTCGCCGACCCGAGGGCGACGTCCTGCATCGTGGGAGCGATCATGGAGGCGTCTCCTACCCGACCAGCGTCGGGGTGCCGTAGAAGCGGGAGCCGTTCTTGAGCAGGACGGCGGCGGCCTCGGCGGTGAGGCCGATCAGGTTGGCGGCGTCGTAGTGACCGGCGCGCGTGACCGGCCCGGACGCGGCGTCCGCCGCCGTCCCGGCGCCGTTCAGCATGTCGACGTAGTCCTCGGTCACGACGATCTCGGGGTCGGTCCCGATCGCGCCCTGGGCGCCGTTGACCACCCCGGCGCCGCTGTTGAGCACGCCGCTGACGGTCGCGTGGTAGGCCTTGATCCAGGTCCCCGCGCCCTTGTCGATGTTCGAGATCGTGACCTCGCCCGTCGTGTCGGTCGCCGTGATCGGCGCCTGGGACTCCGGGTTGAGTGCGGCCGCAGCGGCGATGATCTTGGCGGCGACGGCGGCGTCGGTGTTGTCGCCGGACAGGGCCACGGTGAGCGTGCCCCAGTGGCCGAGGATGATCAGGTTGCCGTCCCAGGCACCGGCGCCCGGGTTCGTGATCAGCGTCGCGACCGAGGCCGCCGCCTGGTGGTCGGCGTTCGTGTCGCTCGCCAGGACGAACTCGCCCGTCGACGTGCGCTTGGCGAGCACGCAGCCCGGACGGAGGAAGGTCGTGCGGAACGCGCTGTTCCCCGCGTCGACCTGGTCCGACTGGATCACCACCTCCTCGGCGGGCTGGTGCGGGTAGTTGCTGACCCGCACGCGCCGCGAGGGACGGGGGAAGTGGATCAGGGCCGGGATGGCGGTGCTCATGGCTTAGGCCTTCCCCGCCCGCACGGCGGCGGGCGGCGTCTTCTTGGTGATCGCGGACCCGTCGGCCGAGAGCTCGACCGTCCAGCCGGCCGCGCGGAGCTGCTCCGCGGCGTAGGCCGTCTCGGCCTTCGCGCGGTCACCCGGGGCGCCGGGGCCGGTCGGCCCGATCGGGACGACCTTGCCGGCCGGGGCGCCGGCCTTGGCGCCCTTGAGGAGCAGGCCGCCGACGAACCGGGCGTTCTCGTCGTCGCCGCGGTCGAAGAGGGCCTGGACCTTCGCCAGGTCCGCCTCCGGGATCGCGTTCGGGGCGGCGCTCGCCTTGAGCCCGCTCATGTAGGACTCCACCTCGCGCTCACGGCGCGCCTTCTCGGCGGCGCGGGCCTGCTCGAGGCCGGCGCTCAGGGCGTCGGCCTTGGCCTTCGCCTCGGCGAGCTCCTTCGACATGGCCACCTCGCGGGCCTTCGCCTGCGCGGCCTCCTGCTCGAGGAGGACGACGCGGTCCTCCCAGTCCTTCGCGGTCTTCTCGCTCATGCGTGAGCCCTCGCGTGCTTGGGCCATGGGGCGCGAGCCCCGAACGGCGACGAGCGCGTGCCCGTCTTCGACTGCTGGTTCTTGAGCCCGTCGATCACCGACGAGAGAGTCCCGACCTCGTCCGCGAGGCCCGCAGCGACGGCGTCCTGGCCGCGGAACACGCCGGCCTCGAGCGCCTTGATCCCGGCGACCGTGAGGCCCTTGCGCGAGGACGCGACGCTCTCGGCGAGCATGGTCCAGGCGGCGTCCACGCGGGCCTGGACGTCGGCCGCGGCAGCGGGACTGAGGGGCTGGCTCGGGTCGCCGTCGGCCTTCTTCGCGCCGGCGTGGAGCAGGGTCACGCGGACCCCGGCCTGGGCCAGCGCGCCGCTCAGGTCCTCGTGGGCGACGACGACGCCGACCGACCCGAGGTAGCCCGTTCGGGGGACCACGACCCGCGAGGCCGCGGCGGCGAGCACGTAGGCCGCGCTCAGGGCGTTCTCGTTAGCGACGGCCACGATCGGCTTGACGGTGCGGGCCGCCCGGATCGCGTCGGCCGCGTCGAGGAGCCCCTGAACCTCACCACCGGGGGAGTCGACGTCGAGGACGATCGACGCGACCGACGAGTCCGCGGCCGCGGCCCGGACCTGCGCCACGATCGACTCGTAGGGCGCGAGGCCACAGATCGCGTCGACCTCCGGGCCGAGCCCGAGGCCGCGACGGACGAGCACGCCCCGGACGGACACGACGCCCGGCGCCGAGGCGGGCGCGGGCGGGAGGTCGGCGGCGGTCAGGGCCCCGGCCGCCGCCAGCGCGCGCAGGAGCGCACCCCCGCGCGCCCGGCACATGGCCAGTGGCTCGGAGGTGAGTCGCGCGAGCAGAGGGGCGACGGGGGCCATGCCCCATGTCTACGTGGAAACAGAGTGAACTTCCTCGTTTACAACCGTCAACTTTGTTGACGCCGCGCCCCTAGTCCTCCGGGCACTCCTCGGCGGCGCACCCGAGCCGCTTCTCCACGAGGCGGCGGATCACGTCGGACTGGGTCCGGCCCTGCCGGGCGGCCTCCTCGCGGAGCTTCTTCGCCGCCGAGTCGGTGAGGCGGGTTGCCACGAGGCAGGTCTTCTTCTCGTGCTTGCTCATGCCGCGCGCTCCTCCCTCTCGACGTCCTGGCCTCCGGTGTCTTCCTCGCCTTCGATCGTCTCGGCGTCGTCCCTGCGCTCCTCGCGGTCGCCGGCCGGCTCGAGCGGTCGGCCAGGGGGCGCCGGCGGCGGATCGGGCTCCGGCTCGTCCCCGCCGTGGGCCGCGTCCTCGACCTTGCGGGACTTGATTCCGAGCTGGTCCAGAATCTCCGGGTCCACGAGCTCGGCCAGGGTGTAGACCCGCCCGTCCGGCAGACGCTGCTGGGCGTTCGCAACCGACGTGAACACCTGCGTGACGATCCGCAGCTTGCGCTTGGGAATGTCGTTGGCGAGCACCTGGACGAACGGGGCGTCGGCGCCGTAGCGGAGCCTGAGCGGCGTGTTCACGACGCGCGTCAGGAAGGCCGCGGCGAAGTCGCAGACGCTCTGGACCGAGTCCATGAACTGCTCCTCGGTGGCCTTGTCCACGCCGCCGCCGGGGGAGAGCGCCGCCCAAGCCTTCCGCACGTCGCGGGCGTCGATCGCCTGCTTGGCGATCTGGTGCCCCTGGCCCTGCTGGAAGGGGGCCTCCAACCGCCAGAGCGGGTTGCCGCCCTGGTCAAGCGTCCCGGGGAGCGTGATCACCGACCCGTTCCGCAGCGAGAGCATCTGCGACCGCAGCAGCTTCACGGCGCTGATCTTCTGCCCGTTGATCGTCAGGTCGCCCTCGGGGGCGTAGCCGACGCGAGCCGGGTCCACGACACGCTCGAGCGAGCGCATCTCCCAGAGGCGGGCCATGCCGCCCTCAATCCAGTCCTTGTAGACCCGTCGCCTCGAGCCCTGCCCCTGCCACCGGCCGTAGGCGGGGTCCCAGATCGACAGGAAGGCGCGGGCCCGGCCGGCGTCCTCGAGGTCCTCGCCGCCATACTCGCGGACCTCGGTCACGACCCCCAGGAGCCGGTCCCCCTCGACCCGGAGTTGCGCGTCACCCGGCCAGACCTCGTGCGACCGGACGTAGTGGACGTGGTCCCGGATCGTCCGGGTCATGGTCCCCTTGGCGTTCTCGCTCGGGACGTCGAACGAGATCGCGGCGGCCTCGTAGTCGAACACGATCGGGACGGAGCCCATGGCGAAGGCCCGGACGATCTGCGCCAGGAGCGGGGCCCGTTGCCGCGTCAGGAGCGGCCTGAGCCAGGCCTCGACCTCGGCGCACGCCTTCTTGTCCCCGCGGAGGAAGTAGAGTTCGGCGTCCATGGCCGGCGCCGTGAGGACCCGCTCCATGGTGTAGACCACGGGGTCCGTGCTGATCGCGTCGAGCACCTCGAGCGGGACCCACTCCGGGCGCGTCGCCGGCGTGCAGCCCATGCCGATCGACCCGAGAGCCACGACGTCCCCGAGAGTCAGACTCGAGGCCGCCCACGAGGAGCGCATGAACTCCGAGAGGTCGGGAGAGTCGCCGCCCGTCGGCTGGGCCCGGACGACCTCCAGGCCGGCGGAGGCGGCGGACTCTCCACGGAACCAACTGGCGGGGGACCACCACGGCATCGGACGCTCCTGGGCCGCTAGTTAGGCGGCAAGAGGGGCTGGCCTCACTTCTACGCGGAGGCTCGGACGTGCCGCGGTGTCACGGGCTCCAGTCCCCGAGGCCCGAGTCCTGCCCGCCGCCGCTGGTCCCGCGCCGGAGGTCCGTCCCCTCGGCGAAGCCGGAGAAGTCCCCGGCCAGCGGGTCGGGCACCTTCTCGGCGTGGACCCTGCCCCAGTTGGCGAGGCAGAAGGAAATGACGCAGTCGTCGAACTCGCCCGGGATCTGCGGGCCCTCGTAGACGTAGACCTCCTGGCCGTGGATCTGGCGCTTGATCCCCTGGAAGCGGCTGAGCTCATACTCGAGCTGGCCGGCATGGTCGTTCCGCAGAACCTTCAGCTTCTTCCACTGCACGTCAGCCTTGGCCTGCTCGACGACCTTCGCCTTCGTCCCCTGCTGGGACGTCTTCACCTCGACGACCTCGATCGGGCCGCCGGGGTGCGTGCGGAGATGCTCAGCGAGGACGGCGCCCGCAGCGCCGCCGGCGCCGCCGGTGTCGACCACCACCGTGGCCTTGTGGTCCCGGGCGAGTTGCACGATCCGGTCGTAGGTCTGGGCCCAGTAGGTCGCCTCGCTGAATCCGGGCGTGTCTTCGTTCCACCGGCCAACGACGGTCACCTCCTGCCACAGGTTCGCCAGGGTGCAGACGGTGTGGTCCTTCTTGCCCAGGTCGACGCCGAGCCAGCAGGGGGCCGACTCCTTCCGCACCGGGAAGGAGTCCACGAACAACTCCTCTCGGTCCGGGAACACGAGGAGCAGGTTGTCGACGAACTCGGCGAGATACTCCTGCGCGAACTTCTCCGGGGAGGCCGTGGCCCGGTAGAGGGCGATCACATCGGGGTCGTTGTAGGGCGAGAGGTCGCCCCTGAACCTGAACCGCTCGAGGGCCGGGAGCTTGCCCTTGCCCGCCTTGTCCCACCAGTCGAACACCCAGTTCTTGCCCGCGGGCGTGGTCGAGACGAGGAGCTTGACCTTGCTCCCGGGCTGGCGCAGAGCGGGCAGCGAGGACTCAACCGCCTTGCCCGAGAGGTAGGCGCCCTCGTCGATCCACAGGGCCACGATCGACGGCCCGCGGACCACCTCCTTGCGGTCGGCCGAGAACACCTTGATCGACCTCCCGCCCGGCAGGTTGAGCAGGCGCTTGGTCGAGACCCAGTCGTCCGCGGTCACGCCGAGCGCGGAGGCCAGGTCGCGGAGCTTGTCGCGTGCGGCCTCGGCGTGGGTCAGGGTCGGGGCGAGCACGGCGCCCTGAGAGCCGGGCGGCGCGTCCATGACGATCTGGAGGAGCTCGAAGGCGCACCCGTGCGTCTTGCCCACGCCGCGGCCCGACACGAGGAGTCGCCACCGGGCCTGGCTCCGGTGCATGAGCCGCTGCGCCCGCCAGCTCCCGGCGCGGTAGGGCGAGCGCACGAGCATGCACGGGCCGGGCGCGCGTCGTCTCCGGCCGGCCGCGGCAGCTCGCGCTACGGACTCCGAGAGCCGCCGGGCCCCCGGGCCCACGACGGAGACCGGAGCAGTTCCGGCCGCACCGTGGAGCGTGAGCCCTTCTGCCGGTTGTGAGCCCGGCACTTCAGCCCGAGGTTCGTCCAATGGTTGTCGCCGCCTTCGGCGAGCGGCTGGAGGTGGTCCACCTCGAGCGGCTCGGACGGAGGTGTTGATAGACCTTGGCCCCGACACGCCTCGCAGAAGCGGCCGCCCTGGCGCTCGACGACGAGGGCGAGGACGGCGGCCGGGAACTCGGCGGCTGCGATCCGGCGGGAGTCGCCTCGGCCCCACAGGAGCGCCTCGGCGCGGGTCACCGCTGCTAGTCCTCCCGCCGGCACCGGTCGACGCAGCGGAGAACTATCGCCTCGACGTTGCTGTCGGCGCGCGCCGCCTGGTGCTCCAGCCACTCGGACTGCTCGGCGGTCAGCCGGACGTTGACGGTCTCCGCGTCGCGTGGGCGCGCTGCGTCGGCCTCCTCAAGCGCGTGCTCCGCGTTCCGCACGGCTTGCTCAACGGACTCATGCCCAGGGCTCGCGGAGCAGTCCCACCCTTCGCGCCACGCCCCGACCACGGCCTCCAGCAGGGCGCGCATCTCGCGCAGTTCTCCGTCGCTCATGGCTTGGCCTTGGCCCACTCGACGAAGGCGCGATACTCCGCGTCACGCTCCGCGTTTCCGAAGTAGCTACCGAGGCCGCTCTTGGCCTTGGTCTCAGACCAGTAGCCGCGAGCCTTCGCCAGCACTTCTGAACTGAGCGTGCACATCGGGCCCATGCCGCGCGGGAGGCCGTTGTAGCCGCCGAGCGCGTAGGGCGCCCCGCACTGCATGCACGCCACCTGCCCGTGTCCGTCCGTGAACATCGCCACCATGTCCGGGTCGTCGCAGACGACGCACGCGAACCGCCTCCGCTCGCTCACGGCCTGCACCTCCCGCTGCGGATCTCCCCATGGAAGCACCGCCGGCAACCGTCGCAGAGCGGTGGGGGCCCCTGGTCGTTGACCGGAGCGCTCCACGAGACCATGGCGCCACAACAGCACCAGAAGCGACGCAGCTCGAACTTGACGCGGACGATCGTTCTCGTGACCAGCGGGAGGGGTTCGCCTATGACCGCGAACGGCGCAGGCTCGTCGCTCGCCAGCGCGAACTCCTCGCCCCATTCGCGCGGTGGAACGGGGCTCCTGCGCTCAGCTCTCACGCCCCACCACCCTCGTCGGCATGCGGGAACTCTGCCCTGTCCAGTTCGAGCTGCGCCGCAATGTAGCTGAGCGCCTGGTCTCTCCTCGCGTCGCCCACCAGCATGTCCAGCGCCCGGGCCGCCTCGAGCGCCTCGGGTGACGCGAGCAGCATCTTGGTCGGGTCCTCCGGCGGGGGCTCGTTCGCCCGCCTCGCCTCGGCCGCGAGCCGCGCCTCCCCGAGCGCGCCCTTGATCTGCGCCGCCTCGTCTGGCGCCAGGACGCCTCCGGCGACGAGCGCCCCGACCTCCTGGGCGATTGCCTCTCGGTCCCCGTCCGTGGTCGCCGCCCTGATCCTCTCCATGAGGTTGACCCGGTCGTCCGCGGCCTGCCCTCGCGGCTGCCCGGCCGGGCCCGTCTGCACCGCCGCCACGGGCGCGTCGTCCCAGGAGTCCGAGACCGAGAGGTGTCCCGCGCGCCACAGCCGCACGAGCTCGGTGATGGCATTCTGGTCACCGCCTCCTGCCCCTCGGACCTTCGCGACTGAGACGGCCTTCGTTGAGGCCCGGACTTCGTCCTCCTCGAGCACGCGGGCCAACGCCTTGCGGACCTTCTCGCGGGTAGCACCCTTGAACTTCGTGGCTCCCTTCGGAATCTTTTCCATGATCCGTCCTCTTTAGGGTCGTTCTGTCAACGATCCAAAGCCACGCCGCGTTGATTCTTAGGGCAGAGGGCCGGACCTCCACGCGCACGCACCC
>CAZRLR010000070.1:6729-14585 GCA_964600395.1 uncultured Conexibacter sp. | reverse complement strand
CGCGGTCGGTGCGTGGGGTGTCCGGGACCGCGGCTCAGGCGCTCAACCCGACGACGATCTTGTTCGCCAACACGTTCATCCCGTTCGACGGCTCGTTCTGACGGCCGGCGCCCTGCGCGCAGCGTCCCTTCGGCCTTCACCCGCCCGGCAGCCGGGTCGCCGGAGCGCCCACGCACGTCGGACGCCCGGAGCGACCTGATGCCGTCGTCCTCCGGCCGCAGCGAGGACCCTCTCGGCCGGATCGGCGCCGGCGTAGCCGCCGGAAAACCCGAGCCCGCCTGATCGCTGCGCCTTACGGAGCCTTACATTCGGCGGAGCGGCGGTCCCTACGGTCGCGACATGAACCTCCTCCAACGCGGACGCATGTCGACGCTTCGGGTCGGACGACTGACCGCCGTCGCAGCGACGGCGCTCGTCAGCACGGCGTTCGTGTGGCAGGACCCCGCGGCCGGCCAGGGTGGTGCAGCCTCGGGCTGCACGCCGCTTGAGCGGACCGCCGCGCCGTTCGTCGGTCCGGACGCCCTCGCCTTCGACCCGACGCGACCGCTCGACGACAACGACAACGTCGCCGACGCCGCCGGCTCGGGTCAGATCTTCGAGCGGGTGGACTCCCCCGGGGTGACCGACGTCGCATCGCTGGACGCCACCACCGGCGCGCCGGATCCGTCCGGCGCCGAGACCAAGGGCAGCGGTGGTATCGCCATGGCCGACATCGACGGGGATGCGCTGACCGACGTCGTGTTGCAGTACGACAAGATCGGGACGGGCGCGGCGACCGACGGCTTCGCGGCGGCGCTGACCCGCTTCATGATCAACGACGGGTGCGGCCGGTTCACCGAAACGGCCAAGAGCTTCACGGGATCAGGGGTCGATGCGATCCCGGTCCCGCCGAACGCCCAGGGCAACACCGCCATCCCGTACTTCGTCGACTTCGACGGCGACGGCTGGCGCGACATCTTCGTCACGCGCAACCGCACGAGCAACAGCCTGCTCATGAACCGCGGAGACACCAACGGCAACGGCAAGGTCGACGACTACGACTACGAGAACCACGCCGCGAGCATGGGCGTCGCGAACTTCAACGGCTACAGCAGGCAGGCGCAGATCGGGGACGTCGACGGCGACGGCTGGCTCGACATCGTCATCGCCTCGGACCAGATCGGCAACCGCCCCAACATCGGCCGCTCCTACCACCGGGTGTACCTGTACCGCCCGCCGGCCGGCGGCGTCTCGTCGACGGCCGACTTCGTCATCGGGCGCTTCGAGGACGTGTCCGGGCCCGTCGCGGACGCGGGCGTGACCACGCAGACCGCGAGCGCCGTGCCGAGCGCCCAGGGCTACCAGCGACCGATCAACACGGGCGGTGGTGGGCTCGTCCCCGGTTTCGGCGGCAGCCTCGACGCGGCGACCACGAACGCCGCGGTCGCCGCCTCCAGCGTCTTCGGGCTCCCGCCGCTGGCGGGCAACCCGGCGTTCAGCCCGGCACCGACCCCGCATCGTGCAGGCCGCGTGCGAGTCGTCGAACCAGCAGGGGCTCGGCCAGCTCGGGAGCACGGAGGAGCGCCTCCGCGTCGAGTTGACCCGCCTGGCCTCCCGCTGGGGCAGCGAGCACCCCCAGGGGACGGCCCTCCCGCTTGCGCTCACCCACGAGACGCTCGGGCACCTCGTCGGCGTCCGGCGCCCGGCGGTGACGAGCGCGCTCAGCACGCTGACCCGGGCGGGGGAGATCGAGCCGCTACCGGGCCGCGGCTGGCTCCTGCGCTTCGGGCACGACTGACGGCCCCGCCCGGAAGAAGCAGCGGGGGGGGCAACGAGCCGGGTCCCGGTGCGCTTCGCGTCCAGGCTGGGCGCCGGGCGAGGATCCGGCGCCATCGATGGTCGAACGGCGGGTCGGGAGGTCGCACGGACATCTCCGTGCTCGTGCAGCCTCGGCTTTGGGGGAGCGCCGAGACCAGCCTTGGGTGTTGGGCCCCAGTGAGGTGGCGGGTGACGTGCGTCATCGTCACAAACATGGCCAGCGCATCAGCCTCAAAAGCACTCGCGTGCGCGACGGACCTTGTCACAGTGCGCGTGGACGATCCGACGGACGGCGATCGCCGGGTTGCGGTTTGCGGCGAGATCGACGTTGCGAATGCTGCGACGCTCGAAGAGTTGCTCGTCGTCAGCTGCCGCGGCGGCAGGGCCGCCGCCCGCGTCGTGGTGGATCTGTCCGACGTCGACTTCATCGACGTCGCCGGTCTGCGCGCACTTCTCGCCGCACAGCGAGCCGCGACCCGTGCGGGGGTCCGCTTCTGCGTTCACGCCGGCTCCTCGGCGGTCGACTCGCTCTTCGCGCGCGTGGACGCAGCTGACCTCTTCGACGAGCTGCGGTGACGACCGCCTCGACGCCTGAGCGACGAGCACTCCGCTGTGCCCGTCCCCGGTGCCTTCCTCAGCAGGTGTCCGGGTCGGGCCGCTGCTTGCGTCGGCGCAACGCCAGGCACGCGACACCGGCCACCGTACCGAGGGGTCGCCGATCCGATCCCGCGGCTGCGCGGCGACCGCCGGGCTGCGTCATACCGCTGAGCTCCGGTCCGGCGAAGGTGGGGGGCCTCCGGGTCCGCTGAGCTCCGACCCGTGGACCCGGTGTCACCCGCGAGACCACCGACGTCATGCGGACGACCGGCAAGGCCGCACCGTCCGCCCGACGGGCAGAAGGACTCAACGTCCCAAGCGACCACCAGGAGACCGACATGGCCTACTCACCTCAACACGCTCCGCTCCGGCATTCGGCCGACGTTCCGAACGGCGACGGCGCCGCTTGGCGGGCGAACGCTCGCGTCATGCTGCAACCCGTGGCGGCCCCGTCCATCCTCGGGCTCTTCGGCTTCGCCGCAGCGACCTTCATCGTGGCGGCTCACGCCGCCGGCTGGTACGGGGACCGCAATTCCCCGCAGTACCTGTTCCCGTTCGCGGCCATGTTCGGCGGGCTCGCGCAGTTCGCCGCCGGCATGTGGTCATACCGGGCTCGTGACGGCCTCGCGACCGCGATGCACGGCATGTGGGGGTCCTTCTGGCTGGCCTACGGGCTGCTGTTCCTCCTGAACGCGGTCGGAGCGGTCACGATTCCGGCCCAGGGATCCTTTCCCGAGCTGGGGTACTGGTTCCTGACTCTGGCGGCCATCACGCTCGTCGGAGCGCTTGCTGCGCTG
Source organism: uncultured Conexibacter sp. (assembly GCA_964600395.1). Lineage (GTDB taxonomy): Bacteria > Actinomycetota > Thermoleophilia > Solirubrobacterales > Solirubrobacteraceae > Paraconexibacter. Next base: position 11,394 of record CAZRLR010000070.1, on the reverse strand, counting down.
GCCGAAAACCTCGCGCTCTTCGCCGTCCTGACGACGCTTGCCGTCGGGGCAGCGCTGCTAGCGGTGGGCTATCTCGTCAGCGACGGGTCCTCCTGGCTCCACAGCGGCGGATGGGTGCTTGTCGTCTCAGCAGGTTGCGCCTTCTACACTGCCAGCGCCCTCATGCTGGAAGGGACGTGGGGACGCGTGGTGCTTCCTCTCGGCAAGCCTTCGAAGAGAGCGAATGTCCCCGGCGGACGGATCACCGACCCGATCGAGTACGCGGCCGGGGAACCTGGGGTCCGCCACGGACAGTGACACGCGGTGCGGCGCGCGGTCGGTCCCCGCTTCTGCGTGCCGCCGCTCCGATGCATGTTCCGGCAGGGGTAAGGAGGCCTTCGGCGCCCACATCGAGCCGGTGGAGCCCCGCCTCGAAGGCCGGGACATCACGCGGTCGGTGAGAGCCGGCGCGCGCCGGCCCCGTGATCGTGCTCGCTCTCCCACAGCGACGAGCGCGCGGAGAGCTCGGGATGGGGTGGGATCGGCTGCTGCAGGAGGCGGACGTGCGCGTCCAGGCGCGGGGCGGGCACGACGCCGATCCGGGCGAAGTCCCACAGCGCCCGGGCGAGGTTGCCCGGTGTGCGCTGGGCCTCGGGCGCCTGGGCGTAGCGGGCGGCGATGGTCGCGAAGTCCTCGGGCTCGACCCCCGCGACGTCGCGGACGTGGGTCGTCGGTGCGCCCACCTCCCAGGTGCCGAGCTTGTGCTCGTCGTAGTACCAGCGGATCTCGGCGATCTGGCTGCGGCCGATGCCCGCGCGCGGGCCCATGACGCGAAGCGCACGCAGGAACATGAACATCGGCATGTCGACGTGGCGCACCTTGCGGCCGAGCGCGTCACCGAGGATTCGGGCCATCTGGGATCCGTCGAGCAGGTCCGGACCGGTCGGGCGATAGGTGCGCCCGGTGTGTCGCCCAGGTTCCGACAGGGCCCCGACGACGACGCGGGCGATGTCCTCGTTCGACGGCGGCGCGTTGCGGCTGTCGCCCATCGGGACCGGCAGGACGCCGAGCTGAGCGGCGAAGGCGGTCAGGCCGTTGCCGAGGTAGTTGTCGGCGAAGAAGCCTGGGTTGACGGTCACGTGCGCCGCGAGGGGTGCGAGGTCGAAGAGCCGTTCGGCCAGCCAGTTCTGCCGGGTCGCCAACGAGGGGTGCGAGGGGTTGGCCAGCCACTGCGAGAGGTGGACGACGGTCTCCACGCCGGCGCGGTGCGCCTCGGTGGCCAGGACGACGGCGGCCTGCAGCATGTACGGCTGCCACGGCGGAACGAAGTACACGCCCGCGATGCCTTCCAACGCGTCGCGCATCTGCAGCGGGTCGAAGACGTCGGCCACGACGACCTGGGCCCCGCGGGCGGCCAGCCGCTCGGCCCGGGGGTCACGACGGTGCACGAGCGCGCGCACGTCGGCGCCCTGCTGGAGGAGCAGGTCGGCCACGGCGCCACCGGTCTTGCCGCTCGCCCCGGTGACGAGGATGCGCGGGGCGCTCATGCGGGCGCCCCCGCCGCGGCGTGGTGCATCGGCCCGGCCGACGCGACGGTGCGGACCTCGCCGGTCTCGACGTCGTAGACGTGTCCGGAGACCGTCACCCGGCCTGAGATCGTCGTCGTGGCACGGACCCGCTCCACGTCGGCGACGACCGTCTGGTCGGGATCGGTGACGGCTTGGGCGAGCAGCAGGTCCTCATCGACGCCGATGCGTTTCGCGAAGTCCTGACGGAACGAGTCGGCGGCGAGGAAGGCGGTGCCGCACTGCGTGTGGTGGACGATCGCGATCTCGAAGAGCGGGCCGTCGGGGACCTGGAGGGCCGCGAGCGCGCTGATGAACGCCATGTCCTGCAGGACGTCCGGCGTCACCCGCCCGCCGGCGTTGCGGACGACGACCGCGTCGCCGAGCCCGAGGCCGAGAAAGGCGGCGGGATCGGTGCGCGGGTCCAGGCAGGTGAGGACGTAGACCGGGTGACGCGGCATGATCGTGGCGCCTTCCTGGCCACGGTGCGCGGCGAACCGGCGATTGCGGTCAAGGAGCGGATCGATGTTCGGCATGTGGTTTCTCCAGGGGTGGACGTGTACAGTGATGCAACTACAACACATGAGAGATGTAGATGCAACACACTGATGCCGGCGACTTCGCCAGCGAGCTGCGCGAGACCTGCCTGGGCACCCGGATCGGCCGGCTGCAGCGCTACGCCGCTCGCACCTTCGACCAGCGCCTGCGGGAGCTGGACACCTCGATGCCGCAGCTGGAGATCCTCAGCCTCCTCGTCCTCCGGGACGCCCCCGTCCGTCCCAGCGAGATCGCCCGGCTGCTCATCGCCGAGCGCTCGACGGTGAGCCGCAACCTCGCGAGCCTGCAGCAGCGTGGCCTGATCGCGGCGTCAGAGACGTCGCCCACCGGTCGCTCCATGTCCGTCTGCGTCACGCCGGCCGGTCGCCTCGCGCTCGCCGACGCGCGGGGTGCCTGGAGCGAGGCCCAGCAGACGCTCACCGACGCCCTCGGCCCCGGCGCCCAGGCGGTCCTCGACGATTGGCTCGGGCGGCTGACGACGGGGGACGGACCGACGCCCTGATCACCCGTCGGTCTCGCCGATGCGCGGCGCTCAGGCCGCGCCGGCCCGCGTGGTCAGCAGGCGCGACGTCAGGGGCGCGGCGCTCAGTCCGTGGACGACGATCGAGATCACGACCACGACGACCGTCGTCCAGACGACGACATGCTGCTCGCCGGCGTTCAGGACGCCCGCTTCGGCGACGACCGCGGCGTAGAAAAGGGCGGCGACGCCGCGAACGCCGAAGAAGCCGAGGAAGATCCGTCCGCGTCGGTCGATGAGCCCGGGCGGTGAGATCGCGAGGACGAGCAGCGGGCGGATGAGGAGCAGCAGCAGCGGGGCCAGCAGCCAGCCGGCCACCCCCGGCGCGCCGAGCCCGGCGCCGGTGAGCATCGAGCCGACGAGCAGGAGGACGAGCAGTTCGAGGACGGTGCCCATCCGCTCGGCGCCCTCGTAGAGCCCATGGTGCACGGCGTGGTCGAACTCGTAGCGTCGGAACGTGAAGCCGGCGGCGAAGACCGCGAGCAGGCCGTAGCCGCCGAGCGCCTCGGTCGCGCCGTAGAGGGCGAGCGCCAGGCCGAGGCCGGTCAGACCCTCGAGGGCGGGGGCGATCAGCCCCCGGTCACACGCGCGGCGCACGCACCAGGCGGCGCCGACGCCGGCGAGGGCCCCGAGGACCAGCGCTCCACCAGCGGCGTAGACCAGGTCGGCGAGCGCCCACTCGCCCAGCCAGTCGGTGCCGCCACGGTCGGCGGCGAACAGCCCGAGCACGACGAACGGAGAGGCGAGCCCGTCGTTGAACCCGGCCTCGGTGTGGAGCGACAGACGTGGCTCGCCGTACACCTCGCCGCCGACGCCGGACAGGCCGACGTCACCGGCGAGCACCGGGTCGGTGGGCGCGAGGATCGCCCCGAGGAGGATCGCCGCCCCCCAGGACAGCCCCATCGCGAACTTGCCGAAGACCGCGATCGCGACGATCGTGAGCGGCATCACCAGGCACAGCAGCAGCGCGATCGACGCCCACGACGACCGGGCGACGCGGCGCTCGATCGTCAGGCCGGCGGAGAAGACGGCGACGATCAGGGCGAGTTCGGCGACCCGCTCGAGGACCTTGGCGTCCTGCTCGGGGTCCATCGGCTCCACGCCGGCGATCCACAGCACGACGGCGGCCAGACCACCGAGCGCGACGTAGGCGATCGACGCGCTGAAGGCACGGTCGCGGCTGTGGGTCAGCGCGACGACGCCGACGAGGAAGGCGACCCCGACGAACGCAAGGCCGAGCACCCACTCGTCGCCGAGGTGGAAGCCCTCCGACAGCGCGCGGGGCGGGACGGCGACGAGCGTGGCGATGAGTCCCACGGGGGGGTGTGCTCCTGGATTCGGGGTCGGGTCGGCATGTCGCCGACCAGTCTTCCCGGCACACCCAGAAGGACCTTAGACGTCCGGGCGCTCAGCGGGCCGTCGGGGGCGTCCGCGGCGGTCGCTGCCGCGTCCTCCTGTGTCCTGCTCCCGCCACAGCGCCGCGGCGGTGACCCCGCCCAGGCAGACGACGAGGATGCCGGCGACGACGGCCAGGATGATCGCCAGGACGACGTACCAGCTCGCCCCGAGCACCTGCGTCGCGGTCACCAGCGGGACGGCGGTCACGTCGGGCGTCGGTGTCATGGCGTCTGGATGCCCGCCCCCGGGCCGCGCGTCTTGTCGACGTCACGCGCCTGACCGCGGCGCGTTCGGTACCGCCACCGCGCGCCGGTGTCCGTGTGGATCCCGACAGCATCCGGGCGGACGCCGCACCGTCCCGCGCCGGGGTGGGTCCCAACCTCGATGCAACGACTTCTCCTGCCCCTCACCGTCCTGCTGCTCGGCCTCGCCGCCACCCCGGTGGCCGAGGCTCGCGACGATCAGCGAATGCTCTTCCAGGCGCCCCGGGAGCTGCGCTCCGCCGATCCTGCCGTCCGCGCGGCGACGCTCGACGAGGTGCAGAGCCTGGGGGTCGGCTGGCTGCGCCTGGTCGTCTCGTGGAACGACGTCGCGCCGCGTCCTGACACGACGGCCCGGCCGCGCTTCGACGAGCGCGACCCGGCG
>CAZRLR010000070.1:0-6719 GCA_964600395.1 uncultured Conexibacter sp. | reverse complement strand
GGTCCCGTCCCACGCTGGGCGACCAGCGGCAAGCGCGATCACCTGACCCGGCCGAGCGCGGTCCGCTTCGGGCGCTTCACCGAGGCGGTCGCCCGCCGGTACGGCAAGGTCGCGGATGCCTTCTCGATCTGGAACGAACCCAACCACCCCGCGTTCCTGCTCCCGCAGCGGACGGGCCACGGGAAGCACCGCACGGCCGCCTCGGCGGTGATCTACCGGCGGCTGTTCCAGAAGGGCGCCGCCGGTCTGGCGGCCGGCGGCGCCGGGCGCACACCGGTGCTGTTCGGCGAGACCGCGCCGCGGGGCACGAGCCACGTGGTCCACCCGCTGCGGTTCCTGCGCACCGCGATGTGCCTGAACGCCCGCTGGCACAAGCGGTCGTCGTGCCACCGGCTCGTGGCCGACGGCTACGCGCACCACCCGTACACGGTCCGCAGCGGGCCGTACTTCGTCCCGCCGAACCACGATGACGTCACGATCGGGGTCCTGCACCGGCTCAACAGCGCGCTCGCGCGTGCCGGCCGCGCCGGCGCCGTGCGACGGGGCCTGCCGATCTGGCTCACCGAGTTCGGGATCCAGTCCTTCCCGGACCGCCTCATCGGGGTGAGCGAGCACACCCAGGCCGAGTTCCGCGCCATCTCGGAGGAACTCGCCGCCCGCAACCCACGCGTCACGGCCTTCTCGCAGTACCTCATGCGGGACGACGATCCGCGTCCGGACGCCACGTCGGCGCTGGACCGGTACCCCGGCTTCGAGTCCGGTCTGCGCCACAGCGACGGGGACGCGAAGCTCGCCTACGACGCCTTCCGTCTGCCGTTGGCCGCCACCGTCCGGTCGGCGACGGTCCGCCTCTGGGGGACGGTCCGCCCGGCCGTCGGCCGGACGCGGGTGTCGATCGACTACCGCACGGCGGGCTCGTCGCGCTGGCACTTCCTCAAGCACGATCGCACCGACGCCCACGGCACGTGGACGACGACCACCCTCCGTCGCCACGCCCGCCGCTACCGCGTCCGGTGGGTTGCCCCGAACGGCCGGCGCTACGTGGGACCGCTCACGCGGCCCCACTCCACGCCTTGACGTCGGAGCCTCGGATCGCCGCCAGCAGGTCCGCGGAGGTGACCCACCCCGCCAGCTCCGGCGGTCGATCACCGCTCACCGGCACCGCCTCGACGCTCGCGGCCAGCATCGCGTCCAAGGCGAGCTGCAGCGGGTCGCCGACGCGGATGACGTCAAGCGGCCGCAGGAGCGCGGCGGCACGCGGCGCCGGCCCGTCGAAGGTCTCGGCCAGCGCCTCCTCGAGGTCGTGGAGGCGGAGCACGCCGATCACCGCCCGGCGATCGTCGGTGACCGCGAGGACCGAGCAGCGGTCCTGCGCGAAACGCTCGCTGAGCACGTCGAGGCTCGCGCCGGAGTCAACCGGTGCGGGCCCGGGTGAGAGCTCGGCCCCGATCTGCAGCCCGGCCAGCGGGGCGCTGGGCGCGGGGGCATCGATGTCGATCCCGCGCCGACGGAGCTTCAGCGTGTAGATGCTGTCGGCGCTCAGTGCCTCGGCGCCGGCGATCGCGACGACGGTCGCGAGCATCGCCGGGAGGATCACGCCCGTGTCGCCGGTGAGCTCGAAGAGGATGAGGACCGCGGTCATCGGGGCCCGGGCGCAGGCGGCGAAGACGGCACCCATGCCGACGACGCCGAAGGCACTGGAGCTCGCGATGCCCGCGCCGAGCATCGCGTGCCCGACGCGTCCCCAGGCTGAGCCGAGCATCGCACCGATGAAGAGCGACGGCGCGAAGACCCCGCCCGAGCCGCCGATCGCGATCGTCGTGCTCGTCGCGATCGCCTTGCCGACCATGAGCAGCAGGACGAGGCCGAGCGCGTCGTGGCCCTCGACGACGCGCGAGAGCACGGGGTAGCCGACCCCGTAGAGCTCGGGCAGCGCGAACAGCATCAGCCCGAGCAGGAGTCCGCCGACGGCCGGTCGGGCCCAGGCCGGTCCGTGCCACAGCCTGTCGGCCAGGTCCTCCATCCCGTAGAGCGTGCGGACGAACGCCGTTCCGGCCAGGGCGGCCAGTCCGCCGAGCGCGGTGAACATCAGGTAGTCCTCGACGCTCGAGACGTGGACGGCCGGCAGGGAGAGGAACGGCGCGTCGCCGAAGGCGGCGCGGCCGACCGCGGCGGCAGCGACGGAGGAGAGGACCGGAAGGCCGAACGAGGCCGCGTCCACGCGGCGCAGGATGACCTCCATCGCGAAGAACACCCCCGCGATCGGGGTGTTGAACGTCGCGGAGATGCCCGCGGCCGCGCCGCACGCGACCAGGAGACGCAGATGGCGTTCGGGGAGCTCGGCCAGCTGCCCGAACGTGGATCCGAGCGCGGAGCCGATCTGCACGATCGGACCCTCGCGGCCCACCGAGCCCCCGGTCCCGATGCAGGCCGCCGAGGCGATCGCCTTGACGACGGCGACGCGCGGCCGGATGCGCCCGCCACCGCGCGCGACGGCGAGCATCACCTCGGGCACACCGTGCCCGCGTGCCTCGGGGGCGAAGCGCGCCACCAGCGGTCCGTACGCCAGCCCACCGAGGGCCGGGACGATGAGCAGGAACCACGGACCGAGCCACGGGACGTGCGGGTTCGGGACCCGCCCGAGACCCGCGTAGTCGCTCTGTCCGGTCGCCAGTCGCGTGATGCCGATGATGAGCTCGCGGAAGAGCACCGCGCCGACGCCGCCCCCGAGACCGATCGCCAGAGCGAGCGCCAGCAGCAGCCGGTCGTCCCGCCGCCGCCGGGCGAGGAGGCCGCCTCGAGGACGATCCTGGCGAGCGAGCGGTGGGGACATGCACCGCAATTTACATCGTAAAGTGCCCGGACCGGTGGCCTGCGGTCAGTCGCCGGCGAGCAGCGGCGCCAGTCCGTCCAGCAGAGCGTCGAGCCCGGTCGTGAAGCCGGCGTCGGGGCCGAGTCCGGCGAGCTCGTCGACCCGCCCGCCGAGCACCGGGAACTCGGCGGCCGGCAGCGCGCGCAGCGGTGCGCGTCCGGCCGGTGTGGCGGCGTCGACGGTGAAGCCGATGACCTCGGCCAGCGCGTACCCCCGGGCGAAGCTCGCCACCGACCGGTAGGCGGCCAGCGCCGCCACCGGGGAGGCGCCGTCGGCCACCAACGCTGCCAGCAGACGCTCGACCGGGGCCAGGGCGACCGCGGTGCGCAGCGGGCGCAGACCGACGAGCCGGAAGCTCTGCGGATGCGCCAGCGCGACCGCCCGCAACGACCGGGCGAACGCACGGCAGGCGTCGCGACACCCGGCCCGGTCGCCAGGTGCGCCCTCCACACCCGCCATCAGGACCTCGCCGATGCCGTCGAGCAGGGCCTCGCGGTTCGGGACCCAGTGGTAGAGCGCCATGGCCTCGACGCCGAGCGTCGCTCCGAGCCGACGCATCGAGAGCGCCTCAGCCCCCTCGCGATCGACGAGCCCGACCGCGGCGTCGAGCACCACCGTGCGCGTCAGGCCCGCCCGTCGCGGCGGTTCTCCTTGCTTTGGACCCATGGCCGAAGCCTAGGGCGGGGTGTCTCCCGCCCTGACCATGGCGGCGCCGTGCCGCGGGACGGCAGGCGGCTCCCTCGTCGCGCGGGCGCGGGAGCCGCCGGTGCTCACGCTGTGGCCCGGACCCCGGTGGCGCACGTGGTCGCGCGCGTCGTGCGCAGGTTGTCGAGGAAGACGGCCGAGTCGTAGATGCGATCCCCCTGGTCGAAGATCGACAGGTACAGGCGGTGAAGGCCGGGAGTGACCCGGGTGGAGGCGCGCAGCATCCGCGTGCCGCCGTCGAACGTCGTGCCACGGGCCCGGAATGCCGTCATGCCGCCGAGGCCGACCTTGTTGATGCGGATCGGGTTGCCCTTGGTGTCACGAGCGAAGTTCAACGGCGCGGTGATCGTCGGATCGTCCTTGGTGGCGGCGCTCCAGTTGGAGCCGTCGAGCTCCGCGATGAACGCGTCGTTGAAGTCGTCACCGACGAACTCCGGGTACTCCTCCGACAGGAACCGGTAGTCGAAGGACAGGCAGTTCGCCTGCTTGGGGACGTTGAGGTCGAGCCGCATGATCACGACGTCACGGGCACCGCGGATCGACGGGCCGCCGCTCCCGCTGCCCTTGTTGTCCTCGGCGTTGGGCGCCGCGGCAAACCGGGCGTTGCCCGTGCTGAGGATGGCGAAGCTGTTGCCGCGGCGGGGGAAGCCGGCGAGGCGGGTCGTCGACACGGCGGCCGGCTTGGAGCCGGGCGGGAGCGCCGAGAAGACACCACGACGCAGCAGACCGCTCTGCGCGACCATCGCCCTGCCCAGCGGGGTGGCTCCCGGCTGCAGGGGGTACTCGGTGATCTTGGCCGACGCCGGGGTCGCTGCGCCGGCAGCGACCGCGAGGCCGAGCACGGTGACCGACGCCAGTGCTTTGTGGGTGAGGGACATGGGGCTCCTGTCGGAAAGACGATGGACTCGGCCCCTACCCCATGGGGCCGGGGGCCGGGCCGCGGGGTCATCCGCCTGACCCATCGCCCCGCCCGCCGCGGCCCCCGGCTGTCAGCGGCTGTCAGCGGCTGTAGGACGCCAGGTGACGGCGGAGCGTCGCGTAGCCCTTGCGCGGGACGCCGTGCTCGTCGACCAGTCCGGCGTCGAAGCGGGCGTCGCGGCCGACGCCGGTCCAGTTGTAGAGGTACACGCGGTCGATGCCGCTGCGGCGGTAGCGCTTGACGAGCGAGAAGAGCGTGTCGATCCGGTGCGCCGCCCGGGTCTCGCTGAACGGAAACGACGTCCCGAGCTTGACGAGGCCGCCGGTCTCGGTGAGCCAGAAGCGCGTGCGGTGGTTGTAGCGGTGGGTGGTGCGGATCATCGAGCGCGTGTACGTCGTGCGCCGCCGGTTGACGTCGCCGTAGTTGTGCAGACCGACGATCGTCGCGCGGCGCCGGTAGGTCGACGAGAGGTGGGCGAAGAACCGCGCGATGTAGCGATCGACACCGCGCTGATCCAGGACGTCGAGGGCGATGACCGCGCAGGTGCGGCAGCGGCTCTTGACGGCGCGGTACATCTCGCGGAAGAAGTCCGCCGCGCGGGTGGGGCTGCGATAGGTCGGCTGGCTGGCGTGGTTGGCCTCGTTCCACGTGCCGAACTCCCGGACGCCGAGGGCGCGGAAGTAGCGGACCAGGCGGCGGACCTGTGAGCGATAGGCGCGAACGGAGGGCAGGTGCGCCTTCTTGCTCGTGAAGTCGTCGGTCGACAGGTGCAGCAGGACCTGCATGTGGGCGGCGCGTGCCCGCTTGACGAAGGCGCGCGCCTGCAGGCGCTGGTCTCGGTGGTCCATCGCGTTCCAGGGAATGAAGTAGCGCACGCGCTTGAGCTTCAGCGCCGCGAACGGCGCCTGGTCGAACATCACGGTGCTCTGGTCGCCGATGCCGATGCGCACGGGGCTGCGTGCCTGGGCGGCACCTGCAACCACAGCGAGGACGAAGACGGCCGCGCAGAGCGCCGAGGTGGCGCGGGCGCGCACGGTGCGGAGGGGGGAAAGGGACATTGAGGCCTCAGTTCTGGTCGGGGGAGGAAAGGGTGCGCAGCAGGGGTTCGGGGTCCACGGGAGCGGCGCCGCCCGCCCGTCCCGGAGCGGGGCGCAGCTCGACGTGCAGGTGGCAGGCCGTCGCGTTGCCGGTCTGCCCGACCGCGCCGACGGCCTGACCGGCGGCGACGTGGTCGCCCGTGTGGACGGCCGCCTGGGAGAGATGCATGTAGATCCACTCGCGCCCGTCCGCCTGGGTGAGCACGAGGTAGCGACCGGCGGCGCCGCCGGAGGCGCGCTGGGTCACGGTGACGTCGTCGGCGGCGACGAGGGGAGTGCCGCAGTCGGCCAGCAGGTCAACGCCCTCGTGCCGTCCGCCGCGGTCGTGGAACCCGTCACCCCAGGCGACGGGCCCGGCCACGGGAAAGGCGCCGGCACGCGGCTGTGCTGCAGGCGCGGCGCGCTGGCCGGTGTCGGGCGCGGCCACCCGGGCCGGCGTCAGGCCGGCGCGGCGCAGCAGACCGCGACCCTGCCCCCGGGATACGCGGCCGTCGACGAGCAGGTGCTCACGACGCTCGAAGCGGCGCACGGCGCGCTCGGTCTGCCGACCGAAGGCGCCGTCGGTCGCGAGGCGCGCGACGTGCACCCGCCGCAGCGCCTGCTGCAGGCGCTTGACGTCGTGGCCGTGCTGGCCCCGGTGCAGCGGGCGCAGGCCGAGCTCAGCGGCCGCGTGGGCCTGGCTCGGCCAGGCGACGGCGACGAGCAGGAGGGTCGCGGGGAACAGTCCAGCAGGGAAACGCATCGATGTCGCAACCGGGCTCACGGCTGCCGATGCGGTCCGAGGGCCGCATCCGGTCGGCATCCCGACAACATCACCGTGTGGCGGTCGTCACAGTGCGCGGCCGGCGAGGCATCCGATGGGCCACGGCCGTGCCGTCGCCTCAGGCGGCGTCGGACGCCCGCACGTCCAGCGATCCGATCTTCAGCCGGGCCGGCACACCGGTGACGCCCAGGCGTGCCTTGAGCGCGTCGCCCAGCCGGACGCCGACGGTGACGTCGAGGCCCGAGTAGGCCACCGTTCCGTCGGTCGTCGTGGCCTTCGCGCGCTGCACGCCGAACAGCCGCAGCCGGCGGCCGTCGACCTCGCCGGTGATCTTGCCCTCGCCAGGGCTGACCACGAGGCCTG
>CAZRLR010000069.1:0-14609 GCA_964600395.1 uncultured Conexibacter sp. | reverse complement strand
GGCGCCGGCGAGATCGGCGAGGTTCGGGACCAGCGCGTCGCCCGAGCGGTTCTCGCCGGCGACGGCGGAGATGACCTGCCAGAGCACGAGCATGGCGACGACCGAGACGAGCGTCGTCCAGGACCGCCCGCGCAGCCGCGGTCGCCGCAGGCGGCCGGGCGACGCGACCGCCGCTCCCGTGGCGTCGAAGGTGCTCATGCGGAACCGGCCCCGAGCTCGAGGTGCGACATGATCGCCGTCCGGACCTCGGCCACCGCCGGGTCGCCGAGGTCGGCCACCGAGCGGGGCCGGGGCTGCGTGAGGTGCTGCTCCATGACGACGCGGCCGCGGACGACGACGAGGATCCGATCGGCGAGCGCGAGCGCCTCGTCGACGTCGTGGGTGATGAAGAACACGGTCGAGCGCTGGCGCTCCCACAGCTGGAGCAGGACGGCGTGCAAGGTCGCGCGCCGCGCGTAGTCCAGGCCGACGAACGGCTCGTCCATGAGCAGGACCTCCGGCTCGTTGGCGAAGACGGCCGCGATCGCCACGCGCCGGCGCATGCCGCCCGACAGCTGCTTGGGCCACGCCCGCGCGTAGGACTGCATCCCGATGATGTCCAGGTAGCGGGCGACGGTCGCGTCGCGTTCGTCCTTCGGCACGCCCTTCGCCTTGAGCCCGAAGGCGATGTTGTCGGCGACGCGACGCCAGAGGAAGAGCGTGTCGCGCTGGAAGACGACCCCGCGGTCGGGTCCTGGCCCGGTCACCGGCCTGCCGCCGCTCATCACCTCCCCGGTGGACGGCGGGGTGAAGCCGGCGACCATGTTCAGGATCGTGGACTTCCCGTGCCCCGACGGGCCCAGTACGCAGACGAACTCGCCCGCCGGGATGCGCAGGGACAGGTCGTCGACGGCCTGCACCTGCTCGCCGGACTCCAGGCGGAACGCCTTGCTCACGTTGCGCAGCTCGATCGCCGCGGGCGCCGCGACGGGCGCCTCCGTGGTCATTCCTGCCATCTGATCACCCAGGTTCCGATTGCGCGGATCGCGGCGTCGACCACCAGAGCGGTGAGGCCGAGCGCCACGACGGCCGCCATGATGTCCGCCGTCGCCGACAGACCTTGCATGGACTGGATGAGCTTCCCAGTCCCCTTGCTGCCGCCGAGGAGCTCGGCGACCGTCTCGAAGCTCCAGCCGGCCGCGGCAGCGACCCGCACGGCGCCGAGCACCGAGGGGAGCGTGGCCGGCAGCACGACCGCGGTCAGGATCAGCCGCGGTGACCCGCCGAGGGAGCGGGCGTAGTCGGTGTACCGGGCGCCGATGTCGAGCGTCGCCCGCTGCGTGACGGCCGCGACCGTCACGAGGGCGAAGGCGATGACGAGCCCGGCCTGCACGATCCGCGCCGTCCCGAACCAGATCGTCAGGAACGGGGCCAGCACGAGGATCGGGACGGTGCCCAGGACGAACAGCGGCGGCCCCAGCAGCTCCCGGGCCAGCTGCACCCGCCCCAGGACGGCACCGAGGACGAACCCCGCCGCCGACCCGATCGCGACGCCGACGACGACGTTCACCGTCGTGTACTGCAGCGCTTGGCGGATGCCCCCGCTCTGGAAGGCGATGAATTGCAGGGCCGGGATGTTGTCCCAGTCGTCCCGCAGCGCGGTCAGCACGACGCGGGGGGATGGGACGCGCACCGGGTCCGACCCCAGCGAGACGACACCCCAGACGGCCCCGAACAGGAGGACGCCCAGCAGCGACAGCACCGCCGTGCGCCCCCCCTGGCGGACGGCGGCCCGCCGTCGCGCCCGCCGCTCCTGGACGAGCGCGGCCGCGGCTCCCGACGCAGCGGCCCCGGGCGGCGGGCTGGCGGAGACGGTCGACATCGTCAGGCGGCCGTCGCCGTCTTGATCATCCGGTAGGCGTCGAGGTAGTTGCGGTTGTCGTACTGCGTCTTGGCGTCGGCCGCCATCGCCTTGGCCGCGCCCGTGAGCGAGCCGGCCTTCGCGGCGAGGTCGTCGTAGCCCTTGCGCAGCGCCACCAGCTGGTCGTAGACCTCCTTGCCGATGATCGCGTCGTCGGCGGTGAACGTCTTGCCCTTCGGCAGGACGCCGCCCTTCTGGGCGCTGGCGATCTGCGCGTCGTAGATCGTCTTGTACGAGGTCGGGGCCTTCGGGTCGCTCCAGTACTCGGTCTGCTTGTCGAACGGGATGAGCGGGTCGTTGTTGGCGTAGATCGACTTCAGGTCCGCGACCGTCGACTTCGTGCCGCTGACGCTGGCCAGGTAGGGCAGCTGGTCCGGGATGTACTTCTCGGGGTCCGCGGCGATGGCGTCGATCGTGCGGAACATCACCGAGATGAAGCGCAGGCACGTCTCGCGGTTGGCCTTGAAGTACTCCTCCGAGCAGGCCGGGCCCTCGTGGCCGACGGCGGCGACGGACCGCGGGTCGCCGGCGGGCAGGCCCTTGAGGAGGTCGTCGACCGACACGAGCGGCGTCCAGCCGTCGTTGAGCAGCTCGATGTTCTGGGCGGCGCCCTCGGGGCTCGTGTAGTCGACCTTGCCGCCCTTGGCCAGCTGCAGGATCTTCGCGTCCGTCGTCGCGGTGACCTTGACGTCGTCGAACGTCAGGCCGCCGATCGTGAAGGACTGCTGGAGGAAGTCGCGGTGCTGCCCGGTGTTCGAGAACGCGACGGGCTTGCCCTTCATCGGGGCCAGCGCCTGCTTGACGGCCGCCTCGAACTCCATGCCGCCGGCGACGAGCTCGGAGACCGTCTGCTGCTTGGCCGACGGCGAGACGAGGATGTAGGTGCCGACGTACGTGTCCGAGAAGCCGAACATCTTCAGCTGCGGCGCCTTGGCCATCGTGGCGATCTTGCCCGGGCCGTAGAACGTCGCGATGTCGGCCTCGCCCGTGACGAGCTTCGTGACGACGTTGTCGGGCGTCACCTGCAGCCCGGTCGGCGCGGGGGCGATGTCGATGCCCGCCTCCTTGAACCAGCCCTGGCGCATCGCGATGACGTAGAACGTGCCGTCGGCGAACGGCGCCATGCCGAACTTGACCGTCTTCATGGGGATCGTCCCGCCCGGGGAGACGTCGAGCGGGCCGGAGCCGGTCGAGGCCGCCTTGGCGGTCGTCGAGGCCTTGTCGTCGCTGTCGCTGCCGCAGGCGGCGAGGAACGAGGGCACGGTCAAGGACACCGCGCCGGCGCCGGCCAGCTTCAGCAGCGAGCGGCGCGTCGTGGGTGCCATCAGGTTCTGGTCGTCCATCGTCGTGAGCTCTCCGTGTTTCGCGGGACCGGCGGACGGGTGTCCGTCGGCTGATCAGGAGCATGGGGACCCCGGGGACCGTGCCGTAGGGACCGTGGGGCCAATCCCGCGTTCGGGTCCGTCGGCCCGCCGGTCGATTCGCGGGGGTCTCGTTCCGCCTGGCGGAATTCGGGCCCGTTTCGGGGCCGAAATTTCCGCGGTCCGGAAAGAGATTCCGGTCATTGGACGACGCGGCAGCCGGCCTCCAGAGCGGTTGGACCGTCGGTCGGTACCGCGCCGGGCGGGTCATCCGCAGGCTGCGGGGCAGTGATCCGCCCCTCGTCCACCACCGCCGGCGCCGCATGAGCGTGTCGCTCCTCGTCCGCGACGTGCGCCGCCGCGGGGACGTCGAACCCGTCGACATCGCCGTCGACGCGGGGACGATCGTCGCCGTCGGTCCGACCCTGGGCCTGGAGGCCGCGACGGTCGTCCCGGGCGGGGGCGGTCTCGCCCTGCCGGGCCTCGAAAACGCCCAACAGCCCTTGCACAAGGCCCACAACGCCTAGGCGATGCGGCCCCCGCGCTGGGTGGGGTGGGCGGGCATGCGCGAGATCAACCGCCGCCACCGGGACACCTACGACGAGGCGAGCGTCCTCGAGCGGGCGGCCGCGGTCGTCGAGCTCGCGCTCGCCAACGGGACGACGCGCATGCGGGCGTTCGCCGACGTCGAGCCGGTCGCGGGCCTGACCGGGGTCAAGGCGCTCGCGCAGCTGCGCGACCGCTACGCCGGTGAGGTCGAGGTCCAGGTCGCCGCCTTCCCGCAGGACGGCATGACGGGCCCGGAGGCGGAGGCGCGCCTGGAGGCGGCGCTCGACGCGGGCGCCGACGTCATCGGCGGCCTGCCGTCCGGTGAGCTCACCGGCGAGCGGATGCGCCGCCACGTCGACTTCTGCCTGGACCTCGCGCGACGACGCGACGCCGACGTGCACATGCTGCTGGACGACAGCGACGATCCCGCGCAGCGCAGCCTGGAGTACCTGGCGGTGCGCACGGTCGACTGCGGCTGGGAGGGACGCGTCACCGTCGGGCACGCGGGCGCGCTCAGCGCGTACGACGAGACCCACGCCGCGCACGTCGTGCAGCTCGTCGCCGCCGCCGGCATCTCCGTCTGCGTCAACGCCCACATCTCGCTCGTCCTGCAGGGCCGCGAGGACCGCGGGCGCATCCGGCGCGGCACGACCCGGGTGCGGGAGCTGCTGGAGGCGGGGGTCAACGTCCTCGCCGCCCAGGACGACGTCGACGACCCGTACTACCCGCTGGGTCGCGCCGACCAGCTCGAGGTCGCGTCGTGGACCGCGCACGTCTGCCAGCTGGTCTGGCCCGAGGAGCTCGAGACCGTCATGGACATGGTGAGCGTCAACGCCGCCCGCGCGATGCGGATCGACGCGGGCTACGGCCTCGGCGTGGGTGACCGGGCCGACCTCGTCGTCCTCCCGAGCGCCGACGTGCGGTCCGCGATCGCCGACCAACCCGCCGCCCGCACGGTCATCAGCCACGGTCGCGTGGCCTGCGAGCGGACCGTCACGACGACGCGGAGCGCCCGCGGATGAGCGTCGACCTCGCGATCACCGACGTCCTGATGGTGACGCCCGACGGGCGCGTGCCCGGCACGATCTGCGTGCAGGACGGCCGGGTGACGGCCCTCGGGGAGGCCCACGGGGGGCCGGCGCGACGGACGATCGCCGGCGACGGGCTCGTCGCCCTGCCGGGGATGGTCGACCAGCACGTGCACTTCATGGAGCCCGGGCCGACCGAGCGCGAGGACTTCGCCCACGGCTCGGCGGCCGCTGCCGCGGCCGGCGTCACCTGCGTGGCCGAGCACACGCACGGGTGGCCGGTCACGACGCCCGCGCTCATGCACGAGAAGGCCGCGCACCTCGAGCACCGGTCCGTCGTGGACTTCGCGCTCGGCGCCCACGCCCACCCCGACGAGCTGGAGCGGATCGGGGCCCTGCGCGAGGCGGGCGCCGCGTTCGTCAAGGCCTTCACGTGCACGACGCACGGCATCCAGGGCCTGGACCCCGAGCAGCAGCTGCGCCTGCTGCGCAGCGCGGCAGCCGCCGGGCTGCGGGTCATCGCGCACTGCGAGGACGAGTCGATCACCGCCGCGGCCGAGCGCCGCCTGCGCACGGCGCTGCGCGACGACTACGGGATCCTGCCGCTGTGGCGGGCCGCCGAGGCCGAGCTCGTCTCCGCGGCGGTGACGGTCATGCTCGCGCGCGTCACGGGGGCGCGGGTGACGGTCGCGCACGCCAGCCAGCCGGAGGTCGTCGAGCTCGTCACCCATGCCCGCGCCCTCGGCGCCGCGATCGACGTCGAGAGCTGCCCGCAGTACCTGCTCCTCGACGAGGACGAGGTCGTCGCCCACGGGCCGACGCGGAAGTTCACCCCGCCCGCGCGCCCGGCCCCGGCCGCCGCCCGCCTGTGGGACGCGCTTCGCGACGGCGGGATCGCGCTGCTCTCCAGCGACCACGCCCCGTCGACCCTGGCGCAGAAGGCCGACGGCGACATCTGGAGCTGCCCGTTCGGGCTGCCGGGCGTCGACACGACGATGCCGCTCATGCTCGACGCGGTCCTGCGCGGGGAGCTGACCTACGAGCGGCTCGTCGAGGTCTACAGCCGCGCTCCGGCCGCCGCGCTCGGCCTGGGCGACACGAAGGGGGCGCTGCGCGTGGGCGGCGACGCAGACATCGTGCTCGTCGACCCCGGGGCCAAGCGCACGCTGACCGACGCCGACGTCCTCTCCAAGGCGGGGTGGACGCCGTACGACGGCCGCGAGGTCCGCGGCGCCGTCGCGATGACCTTCGTCCGCGGGCAGCTCGTCGCCGAAGCCGGACGTCCCGTCGCCGACCCCGGAGCCGGGCGCCTGCAGCGCCCGGCCGCGCACTGAAGGACGACCCGTGCACCGCCTGCACCAGCACCGACCACAGGGCATGAGATGACACCGACGACCACCGCCGTCCCGACCCTCGCGGCCTACACCGATCGCATCAGCGCGCGGCCCGGCGAGCGCCTGGACCTCTTCGTCAGCAGCACGGAGGCCGACGTCGAGCTCGACGTCGTGCGCCTGATCTGCGGCGACCAGCACCCCGACGGCCCGGGCGAGCGCCTGGAGCCCGTGGCCGTACCCGGTGCCGGCCGCCTCGAGGGTCGCCTCCAGGACGTCGCGGTCGGGTCCTTCGCGCTCGCCGCGATGCCGGACGGGTGGGGCGACGGCAGCTTCACCGCGTCGCTCTGGGTCTGGCCGACCCGCCCGGTCGCCGCTCGCCGTCAGGGCGTCGTCGCCCGGCCCGGGCACTTCGCCCTCGTCGTCGAGGCCGACGGCGCGCTCGTCCTCGAGATCGGCGGGCAGGTCGCGGCCCGGCTGCCGGCCGGCCCGCTGCGCGAGCGGCGCTGGGCGCAGGTGCTCGCGCGCTACGACGCGGCCACTGGAGCCGCCACGCTGCGCCTGGCCTCCAGGCACTGGCCGCCGCAGACGGCCGAGGCCCATGGCACGGCCGTGGCCCCCGCCGTCGTCACGGGCGCCGCGCCCGTCCTGCTCGCCGCGGCGGCCCTGGATCCGCGCTTCGCGCACCCGGCCGGCGACGGCTGCTTCGACGGCAAGCTCGACGAGCCCCGGCTGTGGCAGCACGCGGTCGCGGACGACGCGCTCCAGGCCACCCCGCCGGACGCCGCCTGGGCGCTCGGCGACGCCGGCGCCGGACGCGATGTCGTCCCCGACCGCGCCGGCGGGCACGACGCCACCGTCTGGAACCTGCCCAGCCGCCCCGCCACCGGCCACGCCTGGACGGGCGCGTGGTCGCACCCGGCCCAGGACCCCGAGGGCTACGGCGCCTGCCACTTCCACGCCGACGACCTGGAGGACTGCCGCTGGGCGGCCACCGCGACGCTCGAGCTGCCGGCCGACCTGCCCAGCGGGGTCTACGGCGCCCGGCTGCGCGCCACGGCCCTGCAGGACATCGTCCCCTTCTTCGTGGCACCGGCCCACGGCGCGCCGACCGCCGACGTGGCGATCCTCTTCCCGACCGTCTCGTACGCCGCGTACGCGAACGAGCGCATGCAGGACCGGCCGTTCGTGCACGAGCCCGGCGTCCTGGGGCGCGAGATCCTGCCGGACGAGGGCGACCTGCGCCTGCGCGAGCACCCGGAGTACGGGGCGTCCCTCTACGACAGCCACGCCGACGGATCCGGCGTCTGCTTCTCGAGCTTCCGTCGCCCGGTGCTGAACCTCCGGCCCGGCCACCGCAACTGGCAGACCCACGCGCCTCGGGCGCTCAGCGCCGACCTGTACCTCGTCGACTGGCTCGAGCGTGAGCAGGTCCCCGCCGACACGCTCTGCGACCACGACCTGCACACGGAGGGCGCCGCGCTGCTGGCGCCCTACCGGGTCATCCTCACCGGCTGTCACCCGGAGTACTGGACCGCGGCGATGCTCGACGCGCTGGAGGCGTGGCTCGACGCCGGCGGCCGCCTGATGTACCTCGGGGGCAACGGCTTCTACTGGGTGACGAGCATCGACCCCGAGAAGCCCCACGTCGTCGAGGTGCGGCGCGGCGTGTGCGGCATCCGCACCTGGGAGTCGCAGGCCGGCGAGCACCACCACACGTCCACCGGCGAGCTCGGTGGGCTGTGGCGCAACCGCGGGCGCTCCCCGAACGCCCTCGTCGGCGTCGGCTTCGCCGCTCAGGGCTTCGACGACGCCGCCCCCGGCTACCACCGGCTGCCGGACGCCGAGGACCCGCGGGCGGCCTTCGCCTTCGCCGGCCTGGACCCGGAGGCGCCGATCGGCGACCGCGGCCTGTCGATGGGCGGCGCCGCGTCGGACGAGATCGACCGCCACGACGTGCGCTACGGCAGCCCGCCCGAGGCGCTCGTCCTGGCCACCTCCCAGGGCGGGCACAGCGACTACGTGCTGCTCGTCTGCGAGGACGTGCCCGTCACCCACCTGCGCCTGGGCGGCACGACGTGCGACGACGTGCGCGCCGACATCGTCCTGATGCCGACCGCCCGCGGCGGCGGCGTCTTCTCGGTCGGCTCGATCGGCTGGAGCGCCGCCATGGCGGTCGCGTCCTACGACAACGCGGCGGCCCGGATGACGACGAACGTCCTGCGCCGCTTCCTGGACCCCGCCCCGCTGGACCTCACCCCGACCGCGAAGGAGCTCGTGTCGTGACGACCCGCCAGACCCCGATCTCGACGGCCGGCTCGGCCGCGCTCCTGGAGGGGCGCCGGGCCGTCCTCCCGCGCGGGGTGACCGGCGCCGGGCGCTGGGAGGACCCCTATCCGCTCGTCTTCGTCCGCGCCCGCGGCCAGTTCATCGAGGACGTCGACGGCAACACGCTGCTGGACTTCCACGGCGGCTACGGCACCGCGATCCTCGGCTACTCCCGCCCGGAGGTCGACGACGCCGTCGCGGCCGCGATGCGCGACGGGCGCTCCTTCGTCGGCTGCGCCCAGATCCACGAGGCGCGCCTCGCCGAACGCCTGTGCGCGCTGCTGCCGGAGGCCGACCGGATCGCGCTCTGCGGGGGTGGCGGCAGCGATCCGCTCTACCACGCCGTCCGCCTGGCCCGCGCGGCGACCGGCCGCGACCTGCTCGTCAAGGTCGAGGGCGGCTACCAGGGCTGGCACGGCGAGCTCGGCGCCTGCACCGTCCCGCCGGCGGACACCGCCCCGACGCACCTGCCGCCGACCGTCCCGAACTCGACCGGCATCCTGCCCGCGGTGACCGACGCCATCCTGGCGGTCACCGCGAACGACCCCGAGTCGCTGCGGGCGCGCTTCGCCGCCGACGGCCACCGGATCGCCGCGCTGTTCGTCGAGCCCGTCCTGCACTCCAGCGGCTGCATCCCCGTCGACGACGCCTACCTGCGCCTCGCACGGGAGCTGTGCGACGAGCACGGCGCGCTGCTCGTCTTCGACGAGGTGCTCAGCGGCTTCCGCTCCCGCGTCGGCGGCGCGGCCGTCCCCAGCGGCGTCGTCCCCGACCTCGCGTCCTACGGCAAGGCGGTCGCCAACGGCCACGTCCTGGCCTTCCTCGCCGGCCGCGGCGACCTCATGGACCTGCTGGCGCCCAGCGGCGACGTCTTCTTCTCCGGCACCTTCAACGGCGCCGCGCTCGGGGTCGCCGCCGCCGAGGCGACGCTCGACGTCCTGCAGGGCACCGACGCGATGGCCCGGGCCGTCGCCCTCACCGACCGCCTGGCGGACGGGCTGAACGCCGAGATCGCCGCCCGCGGCCTGACGGCGGTCTGCCAGCACCACGGGTCGGTGTGGAACCTGTACCTCCGCACGACGGCGGTGCGCGACGTCCGTGACCTGTCGCGCTCGCTGGCCGGCGGCACCGAGACCCTGAACCTCGCCTTCCGCCACCACCTGCGCGACCACGGGATCTTCCTGCAGCGGCGGCCCGGCACCCTGCGCGGCTTCGTCTCCGCGCAGCACACGGAGGCGGACATCGACGGCGCGGTCGCGGTCGCCGCCGACTTCTTCGACACCCACGCAGAGGAGCTCGCGGCATGAAGGTCGGATGCGACGTAGGGGGGACCTTCACGGACCTCGTGGCCCTGGACGAGCAGGGGACGCTGCGCCTGGGCAAGGCGCTCAACAGCGGGACCGGGCCGGCCGGCGGCGTCATCGACTCGCTCGCCGCGGTCGGCGCCGCCCCGGGCGACATCGCCGAGCTCAGCCACGGCACGACGGTCGTGACGAACCTGCTGCTCGAGCGCACCGGCGCCGAGGTCGGCCTCATCTGCACCCGCGGCTTCCGCGACATCCTCGAGATCCAGCTGTCCTTCCGCGAGCGCACCTTCGCCGCCCGCTACCGCAAGGAGGCGCCGGTCGTCCCGCGTCACCGGCGCCTGGAGATCGGCGGACGGATCGAGCGCGACGGCAGCGAGTCCGAGCCGCTGGACCTCGACGAGGTCGCCGCCGCCTGCCGGGCGCTCATCGACGACGGCGTGCAGTGCCTGGCGGTCTCGCTCTACAACGCCTACGCCAACCCCGCGCACGAGCAGGCCGTCGCCGACGTCTGGCGCGCGCTGGCCGACGGCCGCCCGGTGACCTGCGCGACCGACGTGGACCCACGGATGGGCGAGTACGAGCGCGTCTCGACCGCGACGCTGAACGCCAGCGCCGTCCCCGCGATGCGCGGGTACGTCGAGGAGCTCGGCCGGGCCGTGGGGGCGCCGACGCTCTTCATGCACTCCGCCGGCGGCGTCGTCACGCCCCCGGACGCCGCGGAGCACCCGATCCAGCTCGCGCTGTCGGGGCCGGCGGCGGGCGTGCTCGCCGCCCGCCAGGTCGCGCGGGAGCTCGGCATCGACGACGCCATCACGCTCGACATGGGCGGCACGAGCTGCGACGTGTGCCTCATCCGCGGCGGTGAGCTGCGCGAGCGCGAGTCCTTCGACGTCGCCTTCGGGGTCCCCGCCCGGCAGCGGTCGGTCGACATCTCGACGGTCGGCGCCGGCGGCGGGTCGATCGGCTGGCGGGACGCCGGGGGCGCGTTGCAGATCGGCCCGCGCAGCGCCGGAGCCCTGCCCGGGCCCGCGTGCTACGGCCGCGGCGGCACGGAGCCGACGGTCACCGACGCGAACCTCCTGCTGGGCATCCTCGGGGGCGACGGCCTGCTCGGCGGCCGCCTGGACCTCGACGCCGACGCCGCCGAGGCGGCGCTGGCCCGGCTCGGCGAGGCCTTCGACACCGGGCCGGCCGACGTCGCGCGGGCGATGCACGCCGCGGTCAACGCGAACATGGCGCAGGCGGTCCGGCAGGTCACCGTGCGCCACGGCATCGACCCCCGCAGCTGCGCGCTCATCGCGTTCGGCGGCGCCGGCCCGCAGCACGCCACGGGCGTGGCGGCGGAGCTCGACATGACGACGGTCGTCGTCCCCGCCCACTGCAGCGTCCTGTCGGCCGTCGGGCTGCTCACCGCCGACGTGCGGGTGAGCGAGACGCGCGCGCTGCTGACCGGGGTGGAGGCGCTGAGCACGCCGGAGGTCGAGGCGATCTTCGTCGCGCTGGCGGCCGAGGCGCGCGAGCGCCTGGCCGGCACGGACGTGCCCGACCTCGTGGAGGAGCGCTGGGTCGGGCTGCGCTACACCGACCAGTGGCACGAGCTCGCGCTGCCGGTCGCCGGCTCGCCCGAGACGCGCGCCGCCCGCTTCGAGGCCGAGCACGAGCAGCGCTTCGGCACGCGCCTGGAGGACCCCGTCCAGGTCGTGGACTGCTGGGTGACGCTCGTCGGCGCACGGCCCGGCATGGACATCGGCGCCACCGGCGCCGAGGAGGCCGAGGCCGCTCCCGCGGGCACACGCCACCTGCCGCTCTTCGACGCCGACGTCCCGGTGCTCGGCCGCGGGGCCCTGGGGCCGTCCGGTCAGGTCGGCCCGCTGCTCGTCGCCGAGGCGTCGACCATCACCGTCGTGCCCCCCGGCGCCCGCGCCGTCGTGCGCGCCGGCCATCTCGTCATCCAGCTCAAGGAGGCCGTATGAGCACGCCGACCGCCCCGCCCGCGACCGATGCCTTCACGGCGGAGATCCTGCGCTCCTACCTCGTCAACACCGTCAAGGAGATGGTGATCACGACGACACGCACCGCGTACTCGACGTGCTTCTGCCACGGCGAGGACTTCACCTGCGGGCTCTTCGCCGCCGACGGGCGGATGATCGCCCAGGACCAGGGGGTCGGCGTCCACGCCGGCGGCCTGGAAGGCGCGATCCGCGCGGTGATGGCGCGCGCCCGCGGCCACTTCGAGCCCGGTGACGTCTACCTGCACAACGATCCCTACGACGGCGGCACCCACCAGGCGGACGTCTGCTGCGTGCGCCCGATGTTCGCCGCGGGGCAGCTCGTCGGCTTCGCCGCCAACCGCGGGCACTGGAGCGACGTCGGCGGCATGGCCCCCGGCGGGTGGTCGGGCGTCGCGGAGGACGTCGTGCAGGAGGGGCTGCTGCTGCCGTCGGTCTGCCTCTACCGCGCGGGGGAGCTGCAGGAGGACATCCAGCAGCTCGTCCTGCGCAACGTCCGGCTGTCGCGCCAGTGCTGGGGCGACCTGCAGGCGCAGATCGCCTCGGCGATCGCCGCCGAGCGCCGGATCGCCGCGCTCGTGGACCGCAACGGGATCGACGGCCTGGCCGCCGCGGTCGAGGCGGCGATCTCCTACACCCGCCGGCGCTTCCTCGCCGCCCTGGAGGCGGTGCCGAGCGCCGAGGCGTTCGGCGAGGACGTCATGGAGGACGACGGCCGCGGGGGCGGACCGTTCCCCATGAAGGTGCGGATCGTCAAGCGCGAGGACGGCAGTGTCCTGGCCGACTTCACCGGGACCGCCCCCCAGGCCGACGCCCCGATCAACTGCACCTTCGCGTGCACCCGGGCCGCGGTCATCGGCTCGCTCATCGCGATGCTCGACCCGGACCTCCCGCTGAACGCCGGGCTGACCGAGCTCATCGAGGTGCGCGCGCCGCTGGGCTGCATGGTCAACCCCGTCTACCCGGCGCCGACCTTCGGCACGACCGCCGACCCGGCCGACCGCGCGATGGAGACCGTCATGCGCGCGCTGGCGACGCTCCTGCCCGACCGCGCGGTCGCCGGCTCGTACTCCACGGGCCAGAACGCGACGGGCGGCGGTCGCGACGCCGAGGGCGGCGAGTTCCTCTGGTACAGCTACCAGGCGGGCGGCTGCGGCGCCTGGCCCGGCGGCGACGGCAACAGCGCCATGTGGCACCTCATGGCGAACTCGAAGAACGAGTCCTGCGAGGCCTGGGAGGCGCGCTACCCCGTCCGCTACCTGGAGTACTCGCTGCGACCGGACTCCGGCGGCCCCGGCCGTTGGCGCGGCGGGCTGGGCACGACGCGGCGCATCGAGGTGGAGGTCCCCACCCGCCTGTCGGCGATCTCCGGCCACCACGGCATCGGGGCGCACGGCCTCGCGGGCGCGGGGGAGGGCACGCCGAACGGCTTCGCCATCGAGCGCGACGGCGTGCGGCGCAGCGTCCAGGACCTGTACGGCCTGCCGTCGCCGTCGAAGTTCGCGAACCTGCCGCTGCACGCGGGGGACGTCTTCGTCTCCCTGCAGGGCGGCGGCGGGGGGTACGGGGACCCGCGTGAGCGCGACCCCGCCGCGCTGGCCGCCGACGTGCGCGCCGGCTACGTCTCGGCCGCCGCGGCGGCCTCCCTCTACCACCAGGAGCACGACGCATGACCATGGTCATCATCACCTACGACCTCGCGGACGGGGTCACCCGGGAGCAGTACCGCGAGTGGTCGCAGACCGTCGACCAGGTCGTCGGCGGCAGCCAGCCCGGGATCCGGCGCTACGAGGTCTTCGAGGTCGACGGCGCCGGCGTCGGCGAGGTGGACTGCGACATCGTCGAGGTCATCGAGGCCGACAGCGTCGAGGCGTGGGAGGCCGTCAACGGCTATCCCGCGATGAAGCCCGTCTACGAGCAGTGGCTGACGATCGCCAAGCCCGAGTCCGTGAAGCTGCTCTACGCGAGCAAGGTCTGAGCGGGTGGAGGGGACGCCCCTCACGACGCCGACGGAGGCCGCGGACGTGCGCGTCCTCCGCGGCGGGCGCACGCTCGACGGCGGCCGTCTCGAGGCCCGTGACCTCGTCGTCGCCGACGGGCGGGTCCGCGCGCTCGTCGCGCCCGGCACCGCGGTGCCCGACGGACGGGACGTCGACGTGCGCGGGCTGCTCGTGCTGCCCGGGCTCGTCGACGCCCACACGCACTCCTACGCCCAGCTCTGCCGGGACGCGGTGGCCGACGCCCCGCTCGAGGCGTGGCTGCCGGCCGCGTCGGCCTCGGCCGGCGGGCTGCACGCCGAGGCGGCCGGGGTCGCGGCGCAGCTCAGCGCGCTCGACGCGCTGCGCCACGGCGCGACGACGACCCTCGACCACGCACCCCCCGGCGCCGGCCACGCCGAGGCGCTCGTCGCGGCCTACGCCGACGCCGGAACGCGCGCCGCGCTGGCCGTCCAGGTCGCCGACGTCCCCTTCGCCGACAGCCTGCACGGCGTCGACGACGCCCGGCGCGCGGCGATCGCCGCCGCCGACCGGCGGACGACGGCCACCCGCGCCGCGCAGCTGGAGGGCTGCCACGCGCTGATCGAGGCGGCGGCGGGCCGTCCGCGGGTCACGGCCCTGCTCGGCCCGTCCGCGCCCGAGCGCTGCTCGGCCGGCCTGCTGGAGGACGTCGCGGCGCTCGCCGAGGCCCACGGCCTGGGCCTGCACGTGCACCTGCTGGAGACCGCGCAGCAGCGCGCCGGGGGCGACCCGCTGGGCACGCTCGCCGACCACGGCCTGCTGCGCGAGGGGCTGTCGC
>CAZRLR010000068.1:0-14658 GCA_964600395.1 uncultured Conexibacter sp. | reverse complement strand
CGGCCTCGGCGGCGTGCAGCGCCTCGCGGCCCAGGCCGAGGGCCTCCATCGCCGCGAGGACGAGGTCGATGCGGGCGTCCTCCGTGCCGGCCGCCACGAGGAGCGCACCGCGGGCCGCCTCGTCCAGGCGCTCCAGGCGGCGGCGGAAGGCGCGCTCCAGGTCGCGGCCGAGCGGCAGGGGGTCGTCCAGCGGCCGCTCGCCCGCGCGCTGCTCGGGGCTGAGCAGGGGCGGCACCTCCAGCAGGGCGAGCGGGCTGCCGCCGGTCAGCTCGACCAGACGCGTGGCGACGGCCGGCCCGAGGCCCTGCCCGGCGAGCAGCGAGACCGCCGCGGCGGGCGGCAGGCCGCCGAGCGTGATGGCGTCGAACGGCAGCGCGGCGACGTCCAGCCCCTCGCCCTCCCGGACGCCGAGGACGACGGCGACGCCCTCCTGGTCCAGGCGGCGGGCGGCGAACAGCAGCGCCGCGCGGGAGGCGTCGTCGACCCACTGCAGGTCGTCGACAAGGACGAGCACCGGGCGCTCCTCGGCGGCGAGGGCGAGCAGGCCGAGCAGCGCGGCCGCGACGGCGACGGCCGCGGCGACCCCGTCCTCCAGGGCCAGCGCGGCACCGAGCGCCCGCGCCTGCGCGCCCGGCAGCGCGCCGCGCAGGGGCAGGACGGTCGCGAGCAGCTCGCTGAGCGTCGCGTACGCGAGATGGGCCTCGCCCTCCATGCCGACCGCGCGCAGGACGAGCAGCCCGTCCGTCACCGGGGCGCCGGCCAGATCGTCGAGGAGCGCCGTCTTGCCGACGCCGGCCGGCCCGGCGACGACGAGCGTGCCGCTGACGCCCTCGCGCGCGTCCGCCGCCAGCCGTGCCAAGCGTCCGCGTTCCTCGTCCCGCCCGGCCAGCACGGGCCGCACCCTAGCGTCAGGCGCCGGGGACGGACGGCGCCCCTGTGCGGCGGGCGACAGCGCCCCCCGGGCCCGAAAGGGGCAACCCCCCGATGCCGCCCCCGGGGGTGCCCGGCAGTCTGGCGGCCATGATTCACCTCACCCGTCTTCCCACCCTCCTCGCCGTGTCGGCCGCCCTGCTCGCGGCCCCGACCGCGGCCCACGCCACGACCGCCTCCTTCGACGGCACGACGGTCACCGTCCTGGGGACCGACGGCCCCGACGGCGTCGACATCAACGCCTACGACGGGCAGCTGTACGTCAGCGGCAGCCCGATGGCGGCCGGCCCCGGCTGCGACACCGGCGACTCCACGAGCCAGGCGACCTGCCCGCTGCCGCCCGGTGGCGTCGTCGTCAAGCTGCTCGGCGGCGACGACCGCATGAGCTCCTACACGAACGACATGCCGACGGGCTGGGCGACCGTCGACCTCGGCGCCGGCAACGACTTCTTCGAGACCTCGGGCGCCGACACGGCCTTCGGCGGGGCCGGCAACGACCGCCTGCAGGCCTACGCGCAGACGAAGGACAACACCTTCGACGGCGGTGACGGCAACGACGAGCTCAACGGCGCGGCGGGCAACGACACGCTCCGCGGCGGCGCCGGCGACGACCGGCTCGTCGGCGACCCGATCCAGGAGCACGGCGCCGACGTGCTCGACGGCGGCCCCGGCCGCGACACCGTCGACGACTTCGTCCACCCCGACCCCTACGACCTGCGGCCCGCCACGGTCACGCTCGACGGCCGGTCCGACGACGGCATCGAGAGCGAGGGCGACAACGTCACGAACGTCGAAATCGTCAAGTCCGCCTCGGGCGTCCAGTTCCGCGGGACGGACGGGCCGGAGATCGTCATCGCCGCCCAGGGCGGCGGCAAGGGCTTCCAGTACGGCATGGGCGGCGACGACACGCTCACGGGCTCCGACGACGACGAGACGATCGACGGCGGCGCGGGCGACGACGACATCCGCGGCGGCTACGGCAACGACACGATCACCGGTGGCCCAGGGCGCGACAAGCTCCTCGGCGACCGTGACGCCCGCTGCAACGAGCTGGCCTGCGACATCTCGCCCGGCTCGGCGAGCGACACGATCGACGCGGTCGACGGGGAGGCCGACGCCGTCTCCTGCGGCCCGGGCAACGACACGGCGAAGGTCGACGCCGTCGACACGGTCGGCACCGACTGCGAGACGGTCATCCGGGCCGGCGGCCCGGGCGGCCCGAGCGGGGGCGGCACCGGCGGCGGCACCGGGGGCGGGGGCGGCGGCACGATCGACGACCCCGGGACCGGCACCCCGCCCGCCACGGCGCCGACCCTGACCCTGCGCGGCGCCAAGACCCTGCGCGCCCTGCGCGCCGGTCGCCTCGCGGTCGACGTGCGCAACCTCAAGCCGGGCGCGACGGTGCGGCTGCGCGTCCTGCGCGCCGGCCGGCTCGTCGCGACCGGGAACGGCCGCGCGGGCACCGGCGGCAGCACCCGCGTGACCCTGCGCCTCACGGCGTCCGGCCGACGCGCCCTGGCCCGGTCGCGGGCCGCGACGCTCGTGGTGACCGCCGGCACGCGCCGGATGACGGTCCGGCTCGGCCGCTGATCACGGCCCCCGGGGGCGCGCACCGACCGCGCGGCCCCCGGGGATACAGTCCGCGCGACATGGCCGACGTCACCGAGCACGAGGCGACCCTCGACGGCGAGCCGGTCTTCTGGCTGCAGGCGGAGGCGACGGACCCGGACGCCGTCCCCGTCCTCTACGTCCACGGCGTCCCCACGAGCGCCGACGACTGGCCCGCCTTCCTCGCGCGGACCGGCGGGCTGGCGCCCGACCTGCCGGGCTTCGGCCGGTCGGGCAAGCGCGGGGACGGCGACTACACGATGCACCGCTACGGGCCGTGGCTCGAGCGCTTCCTCGCCGACCGCGGCGTGGACCGCTTCAGCCTCGTCGTGCACGACTGGGGCGGCGTCGGCCTGCTGCTGGCCCAGGCGCACCCCGAGCGCGTGCACCGCCTCGTCATCGTCAACAGCGTCCCGCTGCTGCCCGGCTACCGCTGGCACCGCCTCGCCCGCCTGTGGCGCACCCGCGGTCTGGGGGAGCTCTTCATGGGCTCCGTCAGCCGCTTCGCGATCAAGCAGCTCACGCGCGAGGCCAACGTCACGAAGGGCCCGATGCCCGACGCCTGGATCGACAGCGTCGCCGCGCACTTCGACCTGGGGACCCAGCGGGCGATCCTGCGCCTGTACCGCAGCGCCGACCCCGAGGACCTCGCCGCCGCCGGCGAGCGCCTGGGCCTGCTGGGCTGCCCGACCCTCGTCGTCTGGGGGGAGGAGGACCCCTACATCCCGCCGGCGTTCGCCGACGCCTACGGCCAGGCCATCCCGGGCGCCCGCGTACGCCGCGTCCCGGAGGCCGGGCACTGGCCCTGGCTGGACCGGCCGGAGCTCGTCGACGAGATCGCCGCGTTCCTCGCCGGGGAGGACGCGCCCGGCTGACCACGCCGGATAGGTTGAGCGCGGATGCGCCGACCGACCCTGACGACAACCCCGGCGTGGTGCGTCGCCGCGGTCCTGGCGCTCGCGTACCTCGCCATCGACCCGCCCAGCGCGGACCTCGCCGCGCAGACCTACCGCTCCGGGCTGTTCGAGCGCCACGGCTTCCTCGTCTGGGACAACGCCTGGTACGGCGGGCACCACATGCCCGGCTACAGCGTCCTCTTCCCGCCGCTGGCGGCGCTGCTCGGGCCCCGGGTCGTCGGCGCGATCGCGGCCGTCGCCGCCGCGTGGCTCTTCGAGTGCGTCGCGGCCGAGCACTTCGGCGCCCGCGGCGCGCGCGTCGGGTCGCTGTGGTTCGCCGTCGCCACCGCCGTCAACCTGCTGACCGGCCGGCTGACGTTCGCCCTCGGCGTCACCTTCGCCCTGGCCTGCGTCCTGGCCGCGACCCACCGGCGTCCGGCGCTCGCAAGCCTGGCGGCGACCGCGACGACGCTCGCCAGCCCGGTCGCCGGCCTCTTCCTCGGGCTCGGCGCCGCCGCGTGGTTCCTCGGCGGGGGTCGCCGGCACGACCCGTCGCGCCCCTCGACGGTGCGCCGCCGCGACGCCCTGGCGGTCGGCGCGGCCGCCGTCCTCCCGGCGCTGTTCCTCGTCGTCGCGTTCCCCGAGGGCGGCGTGGAGCCGTTCGTCGGCTCGAGCTTCTGGCCGTCGATGCTCGCGCTCGCCCTGATCGTCGTCTTCCTCCCGCGCGAGGAGCGCGTCGTGCGCTACGGGATCCTCCTCTACGCGCTGGCGACCGCGGCGAGCTTCGTCCTCGATACGCCGATGGGCGGCAACGTCACGCGGCTGGGGACGCTCATCGCCGGCCCCATCCTCGCCTGCCTGCTGTGGCCGCACTCGCCGCGGCTGCTGCTCGTCCTCGCCCTGCCCCTCCTGTACTGGCAGTGGACGGCGCCCGTGCGCGACTGGGTGCGCGGCAGCGGGGATCCGTCCGTCCACGCCGCCTACTACGACGGGATGCTCGGCTACCTCACGCGCCGGCCCGGCGCGGGCACGCGGACCTTCCGCGTCGAGGTGCCCTTCACGGCCAACCACTGGGAGTCGCGCTGGGTCGGCGAGCGGCTGCCGCTCGCCCGCGGGTGGGAGCGGCAGCTGGACATCAAGGTCAACGGCCTCTTCTACGAGGGGACGCTGACGCCGGCGCGCTACCGCCGCTGGCTGGAGCGCACCGGTGTGCGCTACGTCGCCCTGCCCGACGTGGACCTCGACGGCTCCGCGCAGGCAGAGGCCGCGCTGATCCGGGGCGGCCTGCCGTACCTGCAGCCCGTCTTCCGGGACCGGCGCTGGCGGGTCTTCCGCGTCCGCGGCGCGAGCCCGCTGGCCACCGGCGCCGGGACGCTGACGGCGTTGCGCACGCAGGGCTTCGACCTGCGGGCCACCCGGCCCGGGACGATCGTCACGAAGGTGCGCTGGACGCCGTACTGGCGGGCGAGCGGCTCCCCAGGCGCCTGCGTCGTGCGCGCCCCCGGCGACCTGACCGCCGTCCGCGTCCGGCAGCCCGGGGCCGTCCGCGTGGACGTCGCCTTCAGCCTGACGCGCATCGGCGCCACCCGCGCGCGCTGCTGAGGGCGGGCGGACGGCCTTCACGGGTCGGTAGCATGTCCTGCCAAGTGCGCGCGCGTGTGGTCGACCCGGTGCTGTCCCGGCTGTTCCCGCAAGGGTTCCTCGACGTGCTGCGCCAGATCGTCCTGTTCGGCGCGGCGTACTACGCCTACCGCTTCCTGCGGGGCGTCGTCGACGACGGCCAGGGCGCGGCGATCGCCTTTCAGAACGCCCGCGACCTCATCTCGTTCGAGCAGACCTTCGGCTTCTTCAGCGAGCGCAACATCCAGCGCTGGACGGGCGGCTGGGGCCTCACGACCGACCTGGCGAGCCTCATCTACATCAACGCGCAGACGACGATCGTCCTGGGCTCGGTCTTCTACCTCTACCTGTTCCACAACCAGCGCTACTACTTCGTGCGGAACATGATGATGGTCGCGATGGGGATCGCCCTCGTCGGCTACATCCTCTTCCCGACCGCGCCGCCGCGCTTCTTCTTCCCCGAGTACGGCTTCCGCGACACCGTCTCGGAGTTCACCGGGGTCTCGCACGCCGACGTGAAGGTCAACGCGCTCTTCAACCCGTACGCCGCGGTGCCGTCGATGCACTGCTGCTTCGCCATCATCATCGGCGGGTCGCTCGCGACGCTGGCCAAGCACCGCGTCACCCGGATCCTCTGGCTCTGCTACCCGCTGCTCATGACGTGGGTCGTCGTCGTCACCGGCAACCACTGGATCGCCGACGCGCTGCTCGGCGCCCTGACGGCCGCGGTGAGCTTCGGCGCCGCCCGCTGGCTGGCCAAGCAGCGCCCCGAGGCGTGGTCCTTCCACCCCGTGCGCGAGCCGGTCGCCGTCCAGGCCTGAGGGCCACGGGACGTAACCCGAGCGCTCCGGGGGCGTACGCTCCCCCGCGATGTCCGACCAGCCGTCCCGCCCATCCCGCAGTGGTCCCGCCCGTGAGCGCGCCCGCAACGCGCTCATCGAGTCGCGCCTGACGCCCAACGCGATCTCGCTCACCGGCCTCGTCGGCAACGTCGTCGCGGCGGTGCTCGTCTTCGAGCGCCTCTTCTTCCTCGCCGGCCTGGCCTTCATCGCCGGCTCGATCATGGACACGCTCGACGGGCGCTACTCGCGGATGTCGGGGAAGGGGACGCCGTTCGGCGCGTTCCTGGACTCGACGCTCGACCGGATGGAGGAGGGCATCGTCCTGACCGCGGTCGGCGCGTACTTCGCCGCGCGCGGCAACGAGACCGCGGTCGCGGCGACCGTCGCCGCCGTCCTCTTCAGCCTCATGGTGAGCTACACCCGCGCCCGGGCCGAGGCCCTCGGCGTGGAGTGCAAGGTCGGCATCGCCTCGCGGGCGATCCGCGTCGTCATCCTCAGCATCGGCCTGCTCTTCGCCAAGGGCGCGGGGCTCGGCGACTTCGAGCTGCTGGAGGCGTCGGTCTACGTCCTGGCCGTCCTGACGATCATCACGACCTTCCAGCGCATCTGGCACGTCCGTGGCGTCATGCTCGCCGAGGACGCGACCGCTCCCGCCGCCTGACCGCCGCCGTCGTCGGTCCCGGGGGCGGCTACGGGCGCAGGACGTCGACGAGCAGCAGCGCCGCGCGCAGCTCCAGGCGCCGGTCGTCGACGGGGCGCCCGAGCAGCGCCTCGGCCCGCTTGACGCGGTAGGCGACGGTGTTCTCGTGGACGCCGAGGCGGCGCGCCGCCCGGACGTTGCTCGAGCCCTCCTCGAGGAAGACCTTGAGCGTCGCGGTGACGCGGCGGACGCTGTCGCTGTCGTCCACCAGGGCGCCGAGCTCGCCGGCGACGAAGCGGCGCGCGGTGTCCTGGTCCTGCGACAGCAGGCCGATCAGGACGGCGTCCTCGTAGCGCGTGACGCTGCCGGGCCGGCGGTCGCGCAGGCGCGCGACCCGCTGGGCCATGAGCGCGTCGGAGTACGTGCGGCGGAAGCCCGCCAGCCCCGCCCCCGGCTCGCCGACGGCCAGGCGCACCCCGGCGGCCAGCGCCTCGGGCCCGCGGACGGGCGACAGCGCCGCGAGGTCCGGCGCCTGCCCCTCGTTGAAGCTCACCCACGTCACGAGCGTCCGCATCCCGAGGGGGACGCAGAGGGCGTCGCCGCCCCCGATCGCCCGCTGGACCTCGTGCGCGACGCGCTCGTAGAGGCCGATCGTCGCGTCGGCGTCCTCGGCCTCCTCGCCGGCCGCGATCACCGCGACGTGCGTGCGCCCGAGCGCGTAGCGCAGGCGCTGGGAGGCGCGGACCTCGTCGACCTGCCGCCCGTCGAGGATCGCGCGGACCTCGTCCGTCCGCAGGGCCGCCGCGCTGCGCACCCAGCGCTCGCGCTCCTGCATGTAGGAGTCGGCGATGCCGGCGCTGACGGCGTCCACGTAGGCGAACATCCACGCCGAGCTGACGGTCACCGCCTCGGCGAGGACCTCACGGCGGGCCTTCGCCGTCTGGATGCGCTCGAGCCAGATCTGCGACAGGACGGCGTGGCCGATGCGGTAGGCGCGCATGAGCGCCTCGATCGGCAGGCCGGCGCGCGCCCACTCGCGGGCGTAGTGCGTCGCCTCCACCGGCGCCACCGCGCTGGAGCCCTCCACGTCGTCGTGGATGAGCTGGACGATGAGGTGGACGTTCGCGCGGCAGCTGGCCAGCGTGTCCTCGTGCAGCTGGTCGGGGACCTCGTCGATCTCGGCGTGGATCTGGCGGGCGAGGTCCGCGCCGATGGCGTCCAGCTCGGCGGACCCGAGCATCGACGCGGCCAGGTCGCGCATCACCTCGCGGCACCCCGTCGACGGCTCGTTCAACGCGACCTGATGACCCATCCTCCAGCGCCCCCTCCCGGCATTGCGTGGAGCGACCCTACCTCGCCGCCGCCGGCGCCCCCAAAGGGGAACCGGCGGGTCGGCGTGCGCGTGCCTACCGGGCGCGCGTGGCGATGACGTACTCCGCGACGCGGTCGCAGGCGCGGCGCAGGCGGCGGAAGTACGTCGCCCGG
Organism: uncultured Conexibacter sp.; assembly: GCA_964600395.1. Lineage (GTDB taxonomy): Bacteria > Actinomycetota > Thermoleophilia > Solirubrobacterales > Solirubrobacteraceae > Paraconexibacter. Next base: position 6,637 of record CAZRLR010000068.1, on the reverse strand, counting down.
CTCACGTTGAGCTCGAGGGCGGCGAGCTCGTGGCCGCCCTGCGGGTCCAGGTAGCCGCGCTCGATGATGCGCCGCAGCAGCGTCTCGTCGACGGAGGCACCGAAGACGTTCTGGACCGCGCTCTCGATCATCGTCCGGACGGACGCGGCGCGCTCGGCCGCGGTCGTCCCGGTGGCCAGCGGCGAGGCGGCGAGCGCGAGCGGCTGGTGCAGGACGCGCAGCGCCTCGCGGACGTCCTCGAAGTCCGCGGGCCGCGGCGGCGGGGCCGCGGTCTGCGGCGAGGCGGACGGCGGCGCGAGGCCGAGCTCGCGGTAGACGACGTCCCGCGTGCCGCCCAGGACGCCGGTCGTCCCGTGGTCGAGGATGTGGCACTCCACGCGGCGCCCCGTGTGGGTGACGATGTCCAGCGACGGCTCGTGGACGGCGCCGACGGCGGCCGAGAAGGCGACCGCGACGGGGTTGTCCGGGTCGATCGGCAGGTAGGACCAGCGCTGGTTCGTCAGGCCGCAGCGGAGCATCGCGGCGGTGTTAAGGATCGCCAGCACCGGCGAGGCGGCGTGGCCGTCGGGCGAGACGGTCAGGTCGACGGTGTCGCGCCACAGCAGCACGTTGCCGTCCGGGATCGTCGCGCGGGCGTGGGCGAGCCACGGGCCCAGGACCCGGTCCTCGTCCGCGAAGGCGGGGGCGTTCGCCGGGGTCACGGCGATGCACACGCCGCAGAGGTTGTCCTCGTCGTCGCGGGCGATGACGACGCGCTCGGGCGCCTCGTCGAAGAAGCGCGCCGCGCCGGCCCACCAGCCCTCGCCACCGGCCTTGCGCTGGATGAACATCGGGCCGGCGATCTGCTTGTCCCCCACGCGGACGTGATCGACGCGGTGGATCGCGGAGGTGTTCGCGCCGAAGCCCCAGCGGACGATCGGGTCGTCGACGAGGTCGGCCAGGTCGACCATGTACCGCGTCTCGCCGGCCATCGCCCGGGTGTAGAGGTGGTCGGCGATGCGGCGGCGCAGCTCGCGCTCGCGGTCGGGCTCGCGGCGGCGCAGGTCGGCCCGCAGGGCGCGGCGGACGACGTCGTGGAGCGTCACGCCGGCGCCGACGGGCTCGGCGAAGCTCAGGCCGCGCAGCCACGCCTCGGCCTCCTCCGAGTCCGTCCCGGGGAGGACGTCGCGGAGCATGCTCGCGTAGGTGACGCGGGCGATCGCCGCCACGGCGAGGACGTCCAGGTCGCCGCCGTCGAGCTCGGCGCGCGCCAGGCGCTGCAGCAGGGCACGCGCCAGGTCCGGGTCCTCGTCGAGCTCGCCGAGCTCGGCGATCGCCCCGGCGGTCGCCGTGGCCTCGGCGCCGAGGGCCAGCGCGAGCGGCGAGCCGTTGGCCCAGCGCACGAGCGCCCGGACGGTCTCGGGGTCCTGCAGCCCGTGCTGGTGGACGAGCGCCCCGGCCTCCTCGTCGCCGAGCGGGCTGAGCTGCATGACGGTCGTGACGTGCTCCCAGCCGTCCGAGAGCCAGCCGGGCTCGGGGGGCCGGCGGCCGGCGACGACGACGAGGGCGCCCTCGGGCAGGGCCGGCAGCACACGGGTGCGCAGGTAGCCGCCCGCCGCGGACATGCGCTCGTAGGTGTCGAAGACGACGAGCGGCCGCGCGTGGGCGGTGACGCCGTGCAGCGCGGCCTCCAGCTGCCCCGGGACGGGGGCCAGGTCGCGGCCCTCCACGAGCACCGGGGTGTAGCCCGCGCGCGAGGCGCGGCGGGCGACCTCGCGCAGCAGCGTCGACTTCCCGACGCCGCCGGGACCGTGGACGTAGACGACGGAGGAGGACGCCTCGTCGGCCAGCAGGGCGTCGAAGACGGCGAGCTCCCGTTCGCGCCCCACGAAGGTCCGCTCGTCACGCCAGGCCATGCGGTGTCCGAGGGTCCCGGGGGGCATTGCGCTGACAAGAGTACGGGGCGGCATCGGGTTGCGGCGGCGCGTGGACGGGATGGCGGCGGGCCGGCGGGTGCGTGTGGTGACCATGTCGGCTCAACCGGGTTGCGGCGGCCGTCTTACGCGGACGGACGTTTTGGCGCGTTGCCGCTCTGGCCGTCGGCGGCCGTCCGCGGTTCGGCGCCGCGGCGGGGCTGCACTACGATCCGCGTCGTGCCCGGAACGCCGCTCGCCCTCGCCCAGGTCACCCCCCACGCCTGGGAGTCCGGGCACGAGCTCAACGCGCTCGTCGCCCGCACGAGCGCCGAGCTCGCCGGCCGCGGCCACCGCGTCATGATCCTCGCGCCCTCGACGTCCAGCAGCCTCGTCCGCGAGGCCCGGGCGGCGATCCGCTCGGGGGCCGACCTCTTCGACGGGGCGCCCGACGGCGTCCGGGTCCTGGCCGTCGGCGAGGCCGTCCAGGCGACGACGGCATCGACCTCGCGCCGGCCCGCGCTGCCGATCGACGTCACCCGGACGCTCGAGGAGCTGCTGACGACGACGCCGCTGGACCTCTGCCACGTCCACGAGCCGTTCGCGCCGTCCGTGTCGTCCGCGGCCCTGCGGCACTCGCGGGCGCTGAACGTCGGGACGTTCCACGCGCCGACCGAGCGCATCGTCTCCACGCAGGTCGCGCGCAAGCTCGTCGACCTGGTGCTCGGCCGGCTCGACGCCCGCCTGGCGAGCTTCCAGGCGACCGCCGACCTCATGCAGCGCCACTTCCCGGCGCGCTACGAGGTGCTGTCCCCAGGGGCCGACGTCGCGCCGGACCTCACGCGCGACGGCTCCCGCACCCCCCACGTCGTCTTCGTCGACGACGAGGAGCGCGGGGCCATGCGTCTGTTCCTGCGGGCGCTGCGGCGCCTGGACGACGGGCTGGACTTCCGCGTCACCGTCCTCACCGCGCGGGGCGCGTCCTCGTCCACGCCGCTGCGGGCGCAGCTGCGCGAGCGGGTGCAGATCATGGACGCCGGCGAGCGCGAGGCGCTGGTCGAGGCGACGCTGCTGGCCGACGCGGACGTCTGCGTCTTCGCCTCCGACGGCGCGGCGCCGGCCCCCGCGGCGGTCCGCCGCGCGATCGCCGCGGGCGCCGTCCCGCTGTGCTCCGGCCTGGCGGTCTACGAGGAGGTCACGGGCGAGGGCGAGCACGGGCTGCTGTTCGCCGCCAACGACGCCGAGACGTGCGCCGCCCAGCTCACGCGCCTGATCGCCGACCCGGAGCTGCGGGCGCGCCTGCGCGCGGCCGGGGACGGCGTCCGCGCGGGGCAGTCCTGGGCCCGCATGACCGACGGACTGGAGGACGTGTACACCCGGATCGTGGCGCGCCGCCACGACCCGGCCGGCGACCCGCGGATCCGTGCCCGTCTGCAGGGGCGGCCGCTCATCGACGTGGACCTGCACATGCACACCGACCACTCGGGGGACTGCGCCACCCCGGTCGAGGTGCTGCTGGCCACGGCGAAGGAGCAGGGCCTGGGCGCGATCGCGGTCACCGACCACAACGAGGTCTCCGGCGCCTTCGACGCGCAGGCCAAGGCCGCGGAGTACGGCGTGAAGGTCATCATCGGCGAAGAGGTCAAGACCGCCTCCCAGGGCGAGGTCATCGGCCTGTTCCTCAGCGAGAAGATCCCGCGCGGCATGACGCTGCAGGAGACGGTGGCCGAGATCAAGCGCCAGGGCGGCCTCGTCTACGTCCCGCACCCGTTCGACCGGATGCACGCCGTCCCGGACTACGAGCACCTCCTGGACATCGTCGAGGACATCGACGCGATCGAGGTCTACAACCCGCGCGTGGCGATCGGCTCGTTCAACGAGGAGGCCGAGCGCTTCGCCGCGAAGTACCGGATCATCGCCGGCGCCGGGTCGGACTCGCACGTCGCCCAGGGCCTGGGGTCCGTCCGGATCCGGATGCCCGACTTCGACGGCCCGGCCGAGTTCAAGGAGGCGTTGGCCCTGGCGGAGATCCAGACGAAGCCATCGTCGCTGCTCTACGTGCAGGCGCTGAAGTTCCTGGAGACGAAGGCGACGCCCGCGGGGGCGAAGAGGGCCCGCAAGGCGCGGCGGGTGGCACGGGCCAAGGACCGGCGCGGGTAGTCACCCATGCGCCGGCGAACTCCTGCACGGCCGGCGCCGCTGCAACGCGACGCCCATCCGGCAAGGCCGCCTGCACGACGAGGGTGAGCGCGGGGCACCGTCGAATCCCAGGATCGCCCATGCCGACGACCGACGACGAGATCCGCGAGAAGTACCTGGAGCGGGCCATCCGGGAGCTCAACACGCTCACCCAGGAGCTGCAGGCCTGCGAGCTGTGCCCGCGCGGCAACCTCATGCCCGTCCTCGGCTCCGGGCACCCGCAGGCGGACATCTTCCTCCTCAAGCATGCGCCGACGCCGTCGGAGATCGAGGAGGGCGTCGCGTTCTACGGGCGCTCCGGCACGGCGCTGATGAAGTCGCTCAAGCGCCTGCAGATCGACCCGCTTGCCGTCTACGGCACGCTCTGCGTCAAGTGCCCGGTGCCGGACACGACGCTCGCGGACCCGGCCTGCGTCGCCCGCGTCGCCCAGGAGCTGGCGATCGTCCAGCCGAAGATCGTCGTCGTCATGGGCGAGGACGCCCTGGCCATCCTCAACGAGCTGCAGGTCCCGCTCGCCCGCCCCGTGCAGGCCACGCCCGGCGTCGTGCAGGCGCTCACCCCGTCGGTCGACGCGCTCTACGTCCCGGACATCGACGGCGCGCTGGACGAGGAGACCGCCAAGCGCGCCTTCTGGTCGGCGTTCAAGATGCTCGGCACGTGGTACGCGGACCTTCCCCCCTACTGACGATCGCGCTGGCCGTCACGGCGGTCGCCTGGACGCTCGTCGCCCCGGCGCTCCCGGCGGTCACCAGCGGGCCGGGGGTCCGCGGGGCCGCCGTGCTCGGCGCGGTCCTCGTCGGGGCGACGGTGCTCAGCGCGGCCTGGCTGCGCGGCGGCACCTTCATCGTCCTGACCCTGCTCGTCGGGACGGGGCTGCTGGCGCTGGCCTTCGACGCGACGGACGCCCGCGCGGCGGCGTCGGTGCCCGAGGCGATCATGTGGGGGACGCTCGGCATGCTCTTCGCCCGGCGCTTCCCCCACGCGACGCTCGCGCTCGGGGTCGGCGGGCTCGTCGCGGGGCTGGCCCTCGCCGGGCTGACCGGCGGCAGCGAGGGGACGCTCGTGGCGCAGGCGAGCGCCGGCGACCCGCTGACGCTCGAGCTGCCCGCCCTCGGCGGCGGGCAGGCGCTCGCGCTGCCGGCGCTCGTCGCCGTGGCACTCGGTGCCGTCGGCACGTGGACGCCGGCGCTGGCGCTCCGCGAGCGCTGGACGGCGATCCTCGTCCTCGAGGCGCTCGCCCTGACGGTCGCGCTGCGGGTGGACCCGGTCGCCGGGGTCCTGCTCGCCTTCCTGGCCGTCAACGCCGACCGGCTCGTCGCCGGCCTCGCCGACGAGCCCTGATCAGCCCATCGTGAGGACGAGCTTCCCGATCTTGCCGCCGGCCGCGAACGCCTCGTAGGCGTCGTGCACGGCGTCCAGCGGGAAGGTCTGCGCGACCGGGACCTGCAGCGCGCCGCGCGCCAGCAGCGGCAGGACGTGCGCCTCGAGCGCGCGGGCGGTCAGCGCCTTCTCCTCCAGCGGCCGGGCACGCAGGGTCGAGGCGCGCAGCGTCGCCCGCTTGCCCATCAGCGCGAGCAGGTTGACCTCGGCCTTCGCCCCGGCACCCACGCCGATGACGACGATCCGCCCGCCCGTCCCCAGCGCCTTGAGGTCGTCGGGCAGGTTCGGCGCGCCGACGAGCTCGAGGATGACGTCGAACGGGCCGTGGTCGGCGAAGCCCTCGGGGTCGATGACCGCGTGCGCGCCGAGTGCGCGGACCGCGTCACGGGCCTCCTCGCGCCGGACGGTCGCGGTGACGTGCGCCCCCGCGCTCGCGCCGAGCTGCACCGCCGCGGTGCCCACGCCGCCCGCCGCGCCGTGGACGAGCAGCCGGTCGCCCGCGGCCAGGCCGCACTGCGTGAAGAGCGCGTCGTAGGCGGTCGTGAAGACCTCCGGGACGCCGCCGGCCTGCGGCCAGTCCAGTGCGTCCGGGACGGGCATGAGCTGGCGCTCGTGGACGAGGGCGAGCTCCGCCTGCCCGCCGCCCCCGACGATCGCCATCACGCGGTCGCCGACGGCGAAGCGCTCGGCCCCCGGCCCGAGGGCGGCGACCTCGCCGGCGAGCTCGAGGCCCGGGATGTCCGCCGGCGAGCCGGGCGGTGCCGGGTAGGCGCCCTTGCGCTGCAGCAGGTCGGCGCCGTTGAGGCCCGCGGCCCTGACGGCGACGAGCACCTCGCCGTGGCCGGGGACCGGGTCGGGGTGCTCCTGCGGGGAGACCTGTCCGTCGGCGATCGTGGCGGCGCGCATGGCGGCAGTCTATGAACGGCCGCAGAACACGGCGTCCCGCGACGCCGAACACCGTGGCGCGGCGCGTTCGCGGGGATACCCTGGGTCCATGCTCTCCTTCTTCAAGTCCAAGACCGCGATGGTGGAGCCCGCTGACGCGCTCCCCGGGCGCGACACCCCGCTGCGCATCGCCGAGCGCCACACCGTCCTGGGCACCCCGCTCAAGCCGCCCTTCCCGGAGGGCATCGAGGTCGCCTACTTCGGCCTGGGCTGCTTCTGG